>NZ_JBIRFA010000048.1:0-54133 GCF_044327205.1 Kitasatospora sp. NPDC018058
GACAACAGAGCTCAAACGGCTCCGGTGAGAGTAGTGCTCACCTGCTGGCGGCTACGGGCCGTAGTCTCCCTCACGGCCCGTCGAATCCCATTAGGTGAGCATCTGGCGCGCCGTTTCGCGGAGCTGGTCGTCGAGGTGCTGCCGCCGGCCGGATACCCAGGTGGTGTATTCGCTCATCAGGCGGCGTTCGCTGGTGGCCCAGTGCAGGAGCTGCGGTCGCAGGTGCTGGGGGTAGGGCGGTTCGATCCGGCGGAGTGCCTGGAGGGCGTGAACGCCCACGGGTCCCATGGGGTCGAGGAGCGCGGTCAGGACCGGGGCCGCGACGGACGGGTCGCCGGTGATGTTCACGTGGGTCTGGGCGGCGTGCAGTCGGTACCGGGTGGTGCCGTTGTCGAGGTGGCGTTCGATCAGCGGCAGCAGTGGTGCGGCCGCCGGGCCCAGCCGGGCGGCCTCCTCCAAATGCCGTCCGGTGTCGGAGAGCTGCTGTTCCAGCAGGCGCAGGGCGGGGTGCGGGTCGGTCCCGAGGCGGGCGGCGGTCACGGCTGCGGCGATGGCGAGGGTGTTGTCATCGGCGGTGCGCGCGAGAGTCTCCAGGGCGTCGAGGAGCCCGGTGTCGTGGATGGCCCAGTCGCCGAAGCAGCGCAGGAGCGTCGGCGTGGGGCGGCGGCGCAGTAGGTGGATGAGGTCGGGCAGGTGGGTGCGGGCGACCTCTGGGGACAGGGCCGGGTAGAGCTCGTCGAGGCCGCAGCCGTCAGGGTGACGCAGGGCGAGGCGCTGGTGGTCGGGGTGCTGGGTGCGGGCGGCGAGGGCGGCCAGTGCCTCCGGCCGGGGATCGGGGATGTCGGTGAGCAGGCGCTGGTCGCCGAGGTGGCCGAGGAGTTCCTGGGCCTGCCGCTCGGTGCGTGCGTGGGGGAGGAGGCGGTCGCCGAGCACCGGGTCGGGCTGGGAGGCGCCCGGCAGCCACTTCGCGATGGCATCGAGGAGAGTGAACAGGTCCCAGGGGGCGTGGTCGTGCGCCAGGGCGGCAGTGAGCAGGCCGATGGTCTCGTTCTCGCGGTCGCGCCAGACCTCGGAGAGCCGCTGGGCGCGGCGCGAACCGCGGATCTGGTGGTCGCCCCGGGCGATCCAGCTGCGGGCCACGGCGGTGAGGGCGTCGGCGTCCTCGGCCAGCTCCCACAGGCGGCTGTCCACGGTCCCGATCCCGGGGGCGAACTCACCGCTGTTGACGGAGAACTCGGGGTCCCCACCGGCCTCGGCCAGCACGGCGACCACCTCGGCCGGGTACGGCGCCTTCGCCCGCTCCAGCAGGTCGACGGCGGCGGCCGCGCGCACGGCCGGCACCGGATCCGTGAGCGCCGAGCGCAGACGGCCGTCGACTGCTCGCGCGTCGGGGTCGAGCCGGGTCAGCACGGTCAGTGCCTCCGCCCGTACGGCAGGGGAGGAGTCGGACTCGAAACAGGCCGTCAGCTCGCGCAGCGCCGCCGGTACGGTCGCACCGGTCGCCCGGCGGGCGACGCGCACCATGTTCCGGCGTATCTGCGGATCGTCATCGCGCAGCAGGTGCAGCAGCCCGGCCACCTCCTCGGCCACCCGCATGCACCCCTGTACCTCGTCCTCGAACTCCGGCTCCGCCTCGGGACCCCCGGTACCGGCCAGCGCCGCGAGCACGCTCGCCCGCTCGTGGACGCCGTGCACCGCGGCGTGCGCGAGAAAGGGGACGGCCGCCACTGCAGCCGACGACACCGAGCCCTGATGCAGGGCTTTGCCGAAGAACTCGTACATGGCCTTGTGCGCCTGCTCGGGGTCTCCCGAGTACAGGTCGCGTATCCAGCCCGGGACGTCGTCGGCGTTCCCGTAGGCGTGCCTCAGTGACGGCCAGTCGACCGTGTCCAGCTCTTCAGGTGATCTCACACCTGCGCACTCTAGACACCAGATCGGACAGCGGCCGGTGGCGCGGGCAACCTCCGCCTCGCAGCTCACCGATTTTCCGCGGAAAATTCCTGCGCTGGCGACTGGCACCGAACTTGGACGGGAGAGAGACCATGGGGTGCCGCCTGACGTCCCCTGAACCTATGACAGGACCGCTCGAGGCTGGAGAGTTGGCATTGGTCTGATGCGCCTTGACCGCTAGCGTTCGAACCGGCAAAGCTTCTGACGGTGCTTGCCGAGTCGAGGCCTTCGGCCGAGACGAGTACCAGTCACACTGCTGATGTCTGGGGGAGGCTGATATGGCAGGAGGCGTCGAAGTACCAGGACCTGAGCCGGACTGGGAGACGGCTCCGGAGTACCAGGGCGGCAAGCGCAACCCCGCGTTCCAGCAGAGCGCATGGGAGTTCGCCGCCAGCTCCTTCCACATCGTCGCGGGGCTTCAACCACCGCTGGACGTGCTCGCCGCGCGACTGCGCCTGAGCGTCGAACGGACCTGGGAGGACCTTGGCTACGTGAACGTTGCCATGTTCCGCATCAAGGGGACGGACTTCGCCCTGAGTGAGTTCGAAGGCGGGCATTCCCCGTACACGGCCGTCTGGGTGAGCCGCTCGTCGGACAACGTGGAAGTGGCTCTCGACATCCTGCTCGGCGCCCTTGGCATAGGCCGTGAGGCGCTGGCGTTCCGCGGCAGCACGGAGACCGGCTTCGAGTATCGCAACGGCTGGACCGGGGGATAGGACCGCATCAGCTGCCGCGCCTCGTCGGCGAGGTGGACATGCCCGTTCTGGGGTTCGTTGCACAGTGCGTGCCGAGTCCGGTCCAAGTCTGAGTCGAGCTCGTAGCCGGGAATCACGATTCTGCGGTCCCACCTCGCGTCACGCCTCGGGCTTTGAACACAAAAGACCTCATAGACCGGTAATAAACCGCGTCCATGTCGATGACTGACTGACGCGAATCGGCAAGGTGACCTCAAGCGTGTTTCGGAGTCGCTTGTTGCACCCGGACTCCTGGGGCGCGTTGGGAACAGGTGGCGGGAGTCCCGGGTCGCGCGCCGTAGCCACCACCGCTCCGAGGTGTAGCCGAGCAGTGTCGACATCACCGCGACGATGACCGGCTCGGCGTCACTGAGCTTGGGCGCGATCCCGACCGCCGGGCCACCGAGCCAGATGCGGCGCCGTCTTCAGCTGGTCGTCGATCCTGACGTGGAGTGCCGTGGCGAGGGTGTCCAATTCTGTCTTCACACACCGACGTCGGACGCCCTCGCGCCGTGTCCGCAGGCGATTCCTCGGGCTCGGTCGGCGTGCGGGCAGTCGGGTGTCGGCGGCTTCCGGTCGAGGCCGAAGGTCTCCATCCCCCGTGCGGGGGGATGTCCGGAGACGTCCGTGGCCGACTCAGCCCTGACGACGAGGACTTCGTCGTGCAGACGGCCACCACCCGCCCGACCAAGATCGGCCAGCCCTTCACCCGCTGGTCCATCCGCAAACTCGCTGCCTACCTGCGGAAAGTGCACGGCCGTGTCATCCGGATCGGCCGCGAGGCGTTACGGTGCCTGTTCGCCCGCCGCGGCGTCACCTTCCAGCGGACCAAGATGTGGAAGGAGTCGCCCGACCCCGAGCAGATGCCAAGCTGGACCGCGTCCGGGAGGTGCTGGAGCGCTACCCGGACCGTGTATTCGCGTTCGACGAGTTCGGGCCGTTCGGCATCCGGCCCACCGCCGGGTCGTGCTGGGCCGAGCAAGGCTGGCCCGAGCGGCATCCCGCGACCTACCGCCGCACCCACGGGGTCCGCTACCTCCACGGCTGCTACGCGATCGGCGGTGATCGCCTGTCGGGCGTCAACCGCCGCAAGAAGGGCGTCGCGAACACCCTGGCCGCGCTGAAGTCGATCCGCGCGGCCCGCCCGGACGGCGCCCCGATCCACGTGATCCTGGACAACCCGTCCGCCCACAAGGGCGCCGACATCCGCCGCTGGGCGAAGAAGAACGAGGTCAAGCTGTGCTTCACCCCGACCTCTGCGTCCTGGGCCAATCCGATCGAGGCGCACTTCGGATCACTGCGGCAGTTCACCGTCGCCAACCCCAACCACCGCAACCACACCGTCCAGACGCGCGCCCTGCACGGCTACCCGCGCTGGCGGAACACGAACCCGCCATCCCGACGCGCTGGCCGCCCAACCGCGCGAGCACGCCGCATCCGCAGTGAGAACGGCATCCGCTGGGACGGTCGAGCCGTCGCCCCAGCAGCCTGACGGGCAGGTAGACATCACGGACGAGCGGCTACCAGCAGATCAACGACGTAGATCTCTTCCACGACCTCAGCAGGGAAAACCTCCCTGAGGAGCCTGCGCTCCTCGGCAAGAAAGGCCCGGTTCGCGGCCTGGCCGAGGACGAGGAACGCCGAGCGACTGCCGATATTGGCGAGGTGTGTGTCGAGAGCGACCTTGCGCTGCCAGCGGATCTGTCGGCGCGTGACCCGCAATCCGCTCAGCCCCGCAAGCCGGATGGCCTCATCATCATCGGGACGCACCGCGGAACGCGCGGGAACTCCACAGTGGTGCGCGATGCGCTCGTGCTGGGCACGGATCCACGGCACGTCGAAGGCGGTGGTGTTCCACCAGATGGCCAGCGCGCCACCCGAGCACAGAACGCGCAGCGCTTCAGGGACCGAACGGCTGGTATCGGTCCACTGCCATGACTGCGCGTACGTGATGAGGTCGCGCGAGAAATCGGCAAGCGGCAGGGCGTTACCGTCACCCCGGACGACCGGCACATCCGGGAGCACCCGACGAAACTCGACCGCCATCGCGTCACCAGGCTCGACGGCGATCACGTCGGCACCCCGCTCACACAGGAGCCTGGTCGCAATTCCAGTGCCCGCACCGATGTCCGCGGCGCGGACACCCACCAGCGAACGGTTCATGAACTCCTCGACGGCGTCGAAAAGCGCGGGCGGATACGACGGGCGACTCGCCTCGTACTGGACGGCCGCCGAGTTGAATGAATGAGCACGTGAGCTGGCAGTCATCTCCTCATCATGGTTCACAGACCAGGCGTTGGGCACCGAGTACTCATGCGGGTGATCGTTTCCGGTCACAGCACTTGGTGAAGGCGCTCCGGTTGGGAAGGGGGAGGTCTTGACGCCAGAGCCTCAGCGGACAGCACCCGGTGTCGGGAGGAGAGTGGCGGCATGGGTGCGCAGAGGAATCGAACACCTTGATCCAGGCCCGCTTTGAGGCTGGCTGACCCCCGCTGGCGCGGGGAGTATCGCTTCAGAGCTCGGAACCTCCGGCCCATCCCGGCGTCCACCGGGAGCAGGAACGGGCAGCGTATCGCCTCATGACCGGTGGACGAGGTGCAACCCCCTGGTCGGGCTGTAGCGAAGTCGCCCGACGGGCCCCCTGAGACATTCGCCGTCGGGGGAGAGGGCGATGACGTGCCGTCGGTTGATGCGGACGGTGCTGGGGGTCTCCCATTCCTCGACGGGCGGGAGGTGCCTGAACCAACTGCGCGGGATCGGGGCGGTGTTCAGCAGCCGGTTTCGCTGCTGGGCGGGGCGGTCGTCCCGGACTCTGTAATGCCTGGAGTCGGCCTCGTGAAGGCCGCCCTGGTCGTAGCTGTAGTAGACGCGAGGGCGCGCGGTGCCGGCGGTCTGCCGCCGGAACAGGACGATGACGCCGGTGGTCGGCTCGGCGAGGCGTGACCGGGCGGCCAGGCCGGGGTTGCCGTCGTCGCCCTGCCCCTCGGCCGATCCGGTCTTGAGGCGGTCGATGTCGGTGGGGGAGCCGTCGAGGAGGTAGGGCTGGACGGCGCGGGGGTGGGCGGTGTTCTCGTGGTTGTCGTGTTCGGCGAGCCATACGGCCCAGGTCTCGGCGAGCGGGGAGCCCAGCGGGGTCGTCGGCAACGGGCCGGGGCTGTAGACGGATTCGATGAGGTGTTCGTTGTCGCGCGGCGTGGACAGGCACGCGATCCGGGTGTCCGGGCCGACGCCGCAGGCCTCCTGGCAGGCTGGGCAGGCCGGCTCGCGAGTGAGGTCGTCGAGCAGGCGGTGGGTGGCGGCCAGGGCGTAGGGGGCGTAGACGAACCCGTCCGGGTTGCCGGGGCTGATGAGCTGTGGCACCAGCCCCGGGAACGGCCCCCTCGCGGACTTCGGGACGGCCCCGCCGGCAAGAGCGTGCCCCAGGCCGGCTACGGCTCCATGGGCGACGCCCTGCGCCGCATCGGCTCCCCCGAGGGTCGGGGCCGCAGAAACGCTGCGCGGCCTGGGCTGGGAGGAGCAGACGCCCTGCCCGTCGCCAAGGCCGTACTGGAGGGCGCGGGCCTCAAGTTCGGCGACAAGGAGCGCATCCGCAACCTCACCAAGGTCCTGCTCTTCGCCCCCGAGGACGCCGAGGCCAAGCTGGCGGAGCACCTCGACGCCCACCGGGACGAGGGCGTCGCCTGGGCCGGCGAGTTCGAGGCTCTCCGACACCACCCCCGTTACGTCAAGGAGTGGTTCGCCGCCCGGCTCCAGCCCGACAGCTCCGACCGCGTCGGCCCGGGCGGCGTGCGCCGCATCGGCGCCGACGGCGACCCGGACACCATGGCGATCCGGATGCTGCCCAAGCTCGGCCTGGCGGCCAAGCACCAGGGCACCAAGATCGGCCGCGCGGAGATCAAGGGCGCCCTCACCGTCACCGACCCGCACGCCTTCGTCGACGCCCTCGCCAACGGCGTCGGCCGGGCCCGCGCCTACAGCGCGGGTCTGCTCCTCGTTCGGCCCCCTGCAGGCGGCGAGCAGCGGTAGCACGACAACACCCGGGGCCCGCGGCGCAACGGTGCACGTCGCGAGCCTCGGGGTTACAGGCTGAGGGTCAGGCTGTGTGGGGGAGCCACGGTACCCAGGGCTTGAGCGTTCTCAGTTGCCGGGCTCGATCAGGTCGAGTGCGTGGGCAGGGTGTGACGTGTAGTGGTCGGCGGGGGCGAGGCCCGGTCCGCCTTACCGAACGGATGCCAACGGGCCGGGCGATCCCCCTTTGCAAGGGTTTCACCAACGACGCCGGGAAAGCGGACGGGAGCCGCTTTCCGAGGCCGACGACCTCGGAAAGCGCTGTCCGACTCAGTTGCCGCGGGTACGACGGCGGGTCAGCACGACGGCGGCGCCGCCGGCGGCGAGGAGGGCACCGGCGATGCCGGCGGTCAGGCCGACTCCGTTGGAGCCGGTTTCGGCGAGCTCGGCGCCGCTGCGGGCGGCGGCCGGCTTGGCCGCCGCCGCGGTGGTGGCCGTGGTGAGGCCCGTTGTCTTCACGTTCTTCCCGACGGCCCGGGCCGTGAAGTCCTTGGCCTGGCCGTTCGCGCCCATGGCGGGAGCCAGGAAGGCCTGGAGTTCGACGTCCTGGTACGGGCCCTCGTGCGTGGACTGCACCAGCTTGAACCGCAGCTTGAAAGTGTGCGAGGCGTGCGGCTGGACGTCGATCCCGGCGCCGGTCAGGTCGGTCGCGACGCCCTGGTGGCCGGCGGGCTTGGCACCGAGGTCCTGGTCCACCAGCTTCACCGGCTGTCAGGCACCGGAGGTGCCGTCCGCGTACTCGGCGGCGACCTGGTCCACGCCGAGCATCTCGGAGCCGAAGTACAGCACGAGGTGCTGGCCGCTGTAGGGCGCGTCCGCGTCGTTCTTGACCGTCACGGTGCCCTCGGACCAGCCACCGCCGGCCTCCACCGAGGCGAAGCCGTCGACCGCGATGGAGTGGTCCTTGTCCTGCCCCGCCGCCTGGGCCGGCAGGGACAGCGCGAGCGGGGACGCGATAAGGGAGGCAGTCAGAATTGCGTGCCGAAGTCTCAACTCAACCTCAAAAGTCCGAAATAGCCGCAATCTCCGCGGCAACGCGTGGAATCCCCCCACCGCGTCGGGCCGGAGAGTATTCGATCATCATTCAGTAGGCCAACCATATGGAATTACCGACCAGTCGCCGGCCCAGGACTTGAGCCGCGGTGCGGGGAAACCCGCTCGCCCGGTTCTGAGTGGGCGGGGACGCGGCAATGCGTCCCCGCGATCCGACAGGTCCCACGTCTCGGCGGACGACGCACCAGTCTGTGGTGCGCGTGGCCGGCCTGGTCCCGATGCCGCGTGGTCATCCCGGTGTTCGACAAGACCCTGCCGACGCTGGCGGCCCTCCTGGACGCGACCTTCCGCACGCTGGGTGGGGTTCCGACCTACTGCCTGACCGACGACGAGAAGACCGTCACGGTCGAGCACGTCGCCAGGATCGCGGTCCGTAACCCGGAGCCGGTGCCGATCGCCCGCTCCTACGGCACGGTCGTGCGCTCGTGCGTGCCGGCCGACCCGGTGTTGATCGAGATCTCCAGCATGCTCAAGAACGATCTCCATATCGAGCCGGACCTCTCCCACTGGTTTCCGCTCCGGGCGCCCCGGGCATGGAGGACTGAGGTGCGCGGCGTCAGCCGCCGGCGGAACGGTACGCCTTCACTGCGGCGGCGAGGACCTTCTCCGAGCTCGGCGACGGTTTCTGGTCGGAGACCTGCTGCACCATGAGGATCACATCGCCCATACGGACGAAAGCGGTTTCGCCGACGAACGGTTCCGGGTCGCCGGGGAATGTCGACGTGGTGTGGAGCAGCAGGCTGTCGTCGGCCGACACCTCGGCCGCCGTGACGGACGCGGTCTCCTGGAGCCGCGTACCGTCCGCGAGTGTGTTGGTGTAGGAGGCGCAGTTCTGGGCGACGCCGCGGATGGCGGCCATGACCGCGGCCGCCTGTCCGGGTGCGTATCGGTCGAGCGACTCCTGGCCGAACCAGCCGAGGTCGTCGTTGCCGACCCGCGTCCGTTCCACCCCCACCGCCACGTCCTCCGCAGGTAGGGCGTGAGTCGTCATGAAGGACTCGACACCCAGTTCGGAGCACGGCATCGACGCGATGGGGACGGCCGACGGGGTGTGCGGAGCACCGGTCGTCGTGGAGTTGACTTCCTCCGTGAGGAGCCGGAAACCCAGGGGGAGCTGGTCCCGGGTCAGCAAGCCGTCCCGCAGTCGCTCCAGAGGCACCCGGCTGGAGGCTGCGACTGTCCCCGGCCGGGCCTGCGGGTCGGCCGAGCAGTCCGACACGCCGAGAACTGCCAGAACAACCCCAGCCACCGCGCAGTGACGTGTGCGCACTGATCCACCCCCAGGATTCTTGATCGCGCCGTACTCTCCCACACAGGCACTTCCGGGCTCTCACCCCCCGCGGGCATGCACGAGCACAAGAGCCGGCGCTGCGGGAGCTCTCCAGCCGCTGGATCTCGGCCCCGGACGGCATCCGCGTTGGCCACGGGAGGCCGCAGGTGCCCGGGGGAGTGGTGCTTGCACTGCAGCGGTGGTGCACGGCAGTGGGGTGCGCTGGTCACGCTGCCGGCGCTGCGGTCGAGGGCCTTGGCTTCGGTGGCGGCGCGGTGTGCGGCGTCAGCGCCCGGAGCGGCTCACCGCGGGTAGAGGCGCACCTCGTCGAACCCCTCAGCGGCCAGGCCGGGGAGGGCTTCGACGGCGAGCCGGTGCTGCTGGCGCAGGACGTCGTCCGGCACGCGCCGGTCGGGCGGCCGGAGCGAGTTCCGCAGCAGACAGACGTCGAGTTCGGGATGGCAGCCAGCCGGGAATCGGGGTGTCCCGATGGTGAGGTCGTGCGAGCATCGGCGGGTGATCGACGATGAGGAGCAGCTCGCCGCCGAGCTGATCGGGAGACGACTGCTGAAGGTGACCACGGCTTGGCATCACCACGCTGACGACGAGCCATCGCTGGTACACCTGTGGCTTCACCTGGAGGGGCTGGGCCCCGTCCTGTTCCACACACCCTCGACCGGCCTGTCTCTGCGGGCCGATCAGCCGCACGGACCGTACTCGATGGCGGAGCACGGCAGCGTTTCCGTGGCCGACGATCCGCCGGATGTCCCGGTAACCCGGTTCATCGGACAGCCGATCCGATCGGTTCGGGAGATCGACTACCACAACGGCCAGGTCGGATTCGCGGCTGGTCTCACGCTTCAGTTCCCGGGCGGCAGCGTCCGCCTGCTCGGTCTCGACGACGACCTCGTCATCGCCCACGATCAGGACCTGGGCGCTGTCGAGGCCCACTTGCACGAGGATGTGACCATCGCCGACTTCCTCGCCATGGCCGGCCCGCGGCTGGCACCGGACGCCGAGGTCCGTACCACATCGCCGACGATGGACGGGAAGGCCTGAGGACGATGGTCACGCACCCGAGCCGCGACTACGCGATCACCGCGATGTACTCCGTGGCCGACGACGCCTGGCACCTGGAACTTGAACTCGTCCGGGAGCAACGGGCCATTGTGACCGCGGTCGTCCCCGACGAGAACCCGGCGCGCGAGCCGACGGTGTGCTTCGATCCCCAAGGACGGCACCTGGACATCCCGTACGAGGTCCTGCGCTGGTTCATGGACCAGGTTGCGGATGAGATCCGGACGTCCCGTGCCTGGATGCGGCTGCGGCCCGAGCTGGTCGAGGTCATCCACCGCTTGCGCCAGGAGTACCTGGGCGCCATCGATGACGCCGACTTTCCCGATGTCCTCGCGGAGTTGCGCGCCGCTGTCCCCGAAGCCGATCTCCCCGTCGTTCTCGCGGCCGCCTTCGGGCGGAATCCCGATGGCACCACCGTGAGCGGCATGCAGGCGTTCCGGCTCGTCGACGCGAGGTCGGTGGGAGGAGATCACCGTCCCGCCGCCCCCTCATCCGAGGTCAGTGGCTCGTGTTGAGCCGGCTGATCACGTCGAAATCCGTGGCCCACCGGTTGCGGCGGGTGCGGAGAAGACGTGCACCACGGCGGCCACCGCCCGCCGGGTACGGGCACTTCCCTCCACGCTCGCGCTGGGCGTCTGGCCCGGCACCTCACGGCAGCCCCGCACCGGCTCACAACGTCCACTGCGCCGGGCACCGCAGGGGCAGGCCGGTCAGGACCCGTCCGCAAGGAGCAGTTCCACGACGTCGTTCGAAAGGGCAGCGAATACGACTCCGAGACCCCAATGTTTGGTGCCCAGTTTTGGTGCCAATCCGCCGTCCGGCCTGTTGCCTGCCTTCGGACGAGCCCGTGTCGCACATTTGGTCCAAACGTGCGTGCCTGCAAGGGGTCAGCGGCGGACCCGACGGAGGCTGGGGCGCCAGGTGGGGGGATCGCCAACCGAGACGGAGAAGCCGTGACCGAGCCGGACTACTACCAGTTCCACTCCTCCCACGGGCACCACGCCCCGCTCCATGTCGTCTGGATGCCGCTCGGAGTGGGCGGCCTGAGCTCCTTCGAGTACGCCGACTCGACGAGGTCCCACACGTTCCGGGGTAAGGAAGTGAGCGTGGTCGAAAGCCCGCTCGGCCGTGTGGTGAGCGTGACGATCGAGACATCGATCGACCGCGGATCGACGTCGTTCTCCGTGCTGGTGCCGTCGGTCAACCTGAACGGGCACAGCGCGACGGTGAGCACCGTCGGCATCACCACCCTGCACCGGATCGGGATCGGGCCCATGACCGGGCAACTCGACGTGTACTCCGAGACCCCGCTCATCGGCACAGCCGAGAGCCGCATCATCCCCCTCGATGAGGGGGCCGGCGCCGGCGCCGCTCGCGCGTGACCGTGCCCACCGGGACACCGCCGCCCCCGCCGCCTTCCGGATGGCGGCGGGGGCGGGCGTTCGAGAGCGGCGCCCGGGAACTGCGTGAGGCTCTCCGGGCGCGGGTTGTCGAGCTTCGCGCGCTCATCGCCGTCAACAGCGGGTCATTCCCCTCGGGCGTCCAGCCTCCGTCGTACCCGCTGGCCATGACGGCTGTCGAAGAACTCAACACCGCCGACGACGTACTCGACCACCCTCTTGGCTCCTTTCACCGTCGCTGGGCTGCGCACCTGGCGGTGGCGCGGACGCACGTCGACATGGCGTACAGCCTGCTGCCGCGGACGCTGCAGGACGCGGAGTCGGGTGCCGTTCCACCTCACCCTCGGCGCGTCGCCGAGGGTGTTCGCCTTCGTGCCCGAGGACGGCGCCCAGGGCAAGCCGTTCGTCCAGGACTCCTGAGCCGACAGGGCCCCGGCCGTCAGGGTCGACATCGTTCCCACGTGCCTTGCGCCGCCCTACGCGACCAAGACGCAGAGAACGTGGGAATCCGCAACGAATCCTGAGGGCGCCCCCGTCCGTCGGACTCCGCTGAGACTGATCAAACCTCGTTGCGACAGAACACGATTCGCCGGGCTGGGACAGAGCCGTCTCAGCCCTGTCCCAGCCGTGCCTCCGGGTGTCCGTTTCAGGTGTTCTGCTGGGGCGTTGGTGGGACGGCTCTGGGCCTGTCCCACCCCACTTCACCTGGTGGGAGTGCTTTGCGGGGTGTTGGGACAGGGCTGGGTCATCGGGGCGGCTACCGGTCGGGCGCGGCCTGCTCGACGACGGCCAGCAGGGGGGAGTGGACAGTTGCGTCCGCTTCGCGGGTGACCGGGTCCTCGCTTTCCAGCGGTGGGGCGCCCCGTTCGGCGGCGCCCCGTTCGGCCGGGCGTGGCCGGTGCGGGGGCTGGGGATCAGGGCGGTGAGGCCGCGGGGGAGTGGCTGGGTGCCGGTCACCCGGCTCATTCTCGGTGGGCTGGCTTCGGCTCACTCGTGCGGTTCGGCGGCGGCGCGGCCGGCGGTCGCCGCCTGGCAATGTTTCACTCGAACGAGTGATTGTGACGGTTCGTGAACCAACGGACACTCAGGGTGTCAGGGGAGCCTGTGGGGGTTCTCCCGGAGCAAGGAGAGCGGCTGTGGCCATAGCCAACGTATCCGCCACGCAGGCGCCGGAGATCACGGTCGCCTCGGAGCCTGCCGGCCGCGAAGGGCGCCTCGCGGAGATCGGCGGCAACGTCGGCTCCGTGTGGCGGGGCTGGTGGACGTGGGGCCCGGGGAACGGGACGTGGAACCTCCGGATTCCCTGGAACGTCATCGGGGTGGACTCGACCGTCGTCATCACGGCGTCCGAGATCGACGCCAATGGCAACCGGTTCGTGGGTGACGCGGCTTTCCAGGTGTCGAGCATCGCCCCCGGCAACGGAGTCGTGACCTTCAAGGTCGACATCGCGTGGGGCAGCCCGCTCCCGATGCGTACGGACGTCGTCGTCTTCAACTGAACCGGCCTGGCTCGCCTGAGACTGCGTCCGAATGATGAGCAGTAGCGCGACAGTGCCCTCCCAGTCGGCTGACGAGGCTCGTCGAAGCCTCCGGTCGTCCAGCCGGGGGGAGGGGGGCACTTTCGTCGTTCATTTCCGACACCTGCGACCAGCACCTCCAGGCCGAACCCGTCTCACCGTTCACGCTCGCGGTCCAGGACGTGCGGCCGGTCTCCAGCGCGGCGAGGACCGAGTACGGCCGGCCGGGGATCGTCTGATGCTTGGCGTCGCCACCGCCGTAGGTGTGGCAGAACGAGCGGTCCGGGCAGGTCGCGGCGAGACGTCCACCGCCAGGAGCAGGCGGCCGTGGCGGTGCGCGGCTCCGCGCGGTGGCCGGCGCGAGCGAGCTCGCCGTGCACGTCCTGCTCCATGGTCCGGCGGACCTGGGCCAGCACCCTCTTGGTCTGCTGGTACATGACGGTGACGGGGACGGCGCCCTGGGGCCTCTTGACCTGGAGGCCGGCGAGGAAGGACAGCGGCCAGGCACAGCAGTCCGAAGACGAGGTGGGCCGCGCCTTCGGCGGTGTGGCCGATGTCGGCGGCGATCCGGGCCTGGCACAGGTACAGACCCGGCCGTCCCCGTCCTCCAGCTCTTCCGGGAGATCAAGGAGTTGGGCTACACCGCGAGCCTCGACCTGCCCTACCGCCACATCACCCAGGGCCACGCCGAGGGCGGCAAGCCGGTCACCGCACCGCAGCGTTCGGCCCGCCTCGTGCTCACCCGCCCCGTGAACCTGCGCGACGAGGACGCCGCGCTGCTGCGGGAACTCACCGAAGCCTGCCCCGAGGTGGCCGAACTCGTCTGCCTCACTGGCGAGTTCGCCAAGGCTATTGACCTCGGCGGAGGGCAACGGCGCCAGGCTTACCGACTCGATCGCCACGGTTCGCGCTGCCGACCTGCCCCGCCTGCACTCCTTCGCTAACGGCCTCGAACTCGACCGCGCCGCCCTCGACGCCGGTCTCACCCTCCCGTGCCACAACGGCCGCACCGGGGTGTCAACACACGAACCAAAGCGGATCATGCGGCAGATGCACGGCCGCGCGGGCTTCGACCTCCTCCGTCACCGCATCCTCCTGCGCCGACCACCATGCAGCGCCACTACCGATGACGAGACAGAGCCGCTGGCTGGACACACGCGGTCGTCGAGGGCGAAGTCAAGTGCGCTGCAGACGAGTTGAGGGCAAACGGCCGGAACCTGCGGGGATCCACCGGAGCCTTCCGACGGGTGCTCTCCGAGGGTAAGCGGACTGGCCTCTGGCCGGCGGTTCTGTCCGTACCGCTGGCGTCCCACATCGTCGGTGAGCAGCTCAAGAAGCTCGAGATGCCAGGGTGTGCCTCAATGGAGGGTCGGAGTAGGAGATGCCAGTTGTCGCCGGGTCCGGTGCCGGCCGTAGGAGGCACCGGTCATCGTGGTTGGTGAGTCCGGCCCCATCACCGAGCGGGTGATCGGGGCCGGCTCGCCGCCGGGTGGGTCACACAACCGTTAGAGCAGCCAGCCGAGGACGGCGAGGAGGTTGCCGAGCAGACCGAGGATCATCAGCGTCGTTCCTTTCGTGGTCGAGAGCATGGTCACCGGCCCCGAATGGATTCGGTGCCGGGGCGTGGCTACGGTCTGCAGCCCTTAGCACGCCCTTCCCTAGCTACCCACGTCAAACGTGAGATCACCCGAAAGGGGGAAGGTTCACTCTATTGGGCCAACTTGTTGGGACCCGTCTCGTTAAGATGCTGATCGCCTGCGAAGTCCATTGCCTAGGAGAGGCAATGTTGGGGGCGGAGACAGAAGGAGCAGTGATCGCCACCGACCGCGAGGTCGCGCGCGGGCAGTGGATCGACGGCAGTTTGTCGACGCGAAACAGTCGATCGCCGCACCAGAGCCTTCCGGTGCTGCCGGGCTCAGCTGCAGGTCGACGCCTTCCGGCCCGGAAAGACGGTCAGCATGGCGGGACGGCAGTGGGCGCCGCCGAGGCGTCGCTGAACCTGAGATGTACCAGGATTCCATACGCGACGGTCAGCGCCAGGGAATTGACCAACGCCGCGGTCTAGCCCAGGAATCCCGACGAGCAGGCGCGTAGCACGGATGGCCACCGGAAAGGTCGAGGTCGGCGGTGGCGGACACCGGCATTGCAAGGGGGGCGGCCATCGAGGCCTCCCGCATAAATGGTTCTGGTAGGAAATTCCCCGCGCGGCAAGGGCGGTGCACGCAATGTTTGTTTCCGCAGCAACTCCCGAGGTGCGGGAGTTTTCTGCCCGGTCGTCGCCATGCGTAGTGATCACCCGATGACAAGCTGAGCATCTGGGGTGGCATGTCTCACCACCGGCATTGCGGCGATCGGCCACTCCAGCGATGACAAGACGCCCCCAGTCGCAGGGCCAGGGGCAGAGGCAGCGGCCAGCCCCCTCCCGGTCGATTCTCCTGTGATGTCGACGCGCTAGCGAGATGCCCGGTGTGAGGGTTTCTGTCGAGGATCCTCCAGGCGCATTTGTCGGGTTACGAGCAGGTGGCGCACCATCTGCTGCAAGGACACCACAGCTGTCACCGGCGGAAGGCCCGCGATCACGGCCTCAGGCATTGTGCTGGGCGAGTCGACGATGCACAGGAGACTGGCGATACCTGCGAACACCAGGATGACCGTCCAGGAATTCGCCACCTTGTGTCCTCCCAGAGCGGCCCGCAGAACGGAGAGGGAAGCGGTCATCCACGGCCCGTAGACGACGACCGGCCAGTACTGGGACAGACCCCTCGGCAGCTGGGAAAGGGCCACGTCCTGCAGAGGGTGATAGGAAATCATCCATCCGAGGATGCACACCACAGTGACGATCGTTGCGGTCAGGAATCCGATGACGGATCCCACGATGTCGGACCGACGGCGTGCCAGGCGTTCGTGACGCTCCCGGCGGTGGGCGATCAACTGGGGGCGGAAGCCCATGGCCTGCAGGCCGACTTCCCCGTCGAGTGCTTCCGCATCCGCAGGGTACGACTGCGGGCCTGGATCGGCCCAGCCATCGACGACCGGATAAGACGGATAAGAGGGATAGGACAGGTCGGCGGGCAGCTGCCCGGCGGGCGGCCAGAAGGCGTGGTTGTGTATCACTCCGTCATCGGGGAAGAATCCAGCTGCGTAGTAGGGGTTGAAAGCGGTGTCCGTTGACTCGTACAAAGCAGCCCTCCGGTTCGCATCATCGTGGATCTCGGCCGGCGGTCTCCATCAGCCTTTCTCTGATCGATAGAGTCGCATCGAGAATTCAAACTCGAGCCGGCGCAGGACGCGGAAGAGTTCGGCCAGCTGGCGTGAGCAATGCGTCAGCGCTACGCGTTCGCCATTCTTTACGAGATAACCATTTTCCAGATCACCCACGGCATTCCTCCGGCCTGGAACGAATAGCCAGTTATCGCCGGCACTGCAGATCCTGTCTCGTTCCAGCAACAATGGAACAGGCGGCTTGGCTGTTGGACTCATGCCCCGACAACGATGGTCTAATCACCGAGAAATGTGCGGCATCCGGGTGTCCTGAAATATGCTCGTGCTGCCCGCGCTCAGAGCTTTTACTCAGGTCACCGAGCTCCTCGTCCGGGCGTGCAGCGGTCCTGCGGCTGGCCTTGGAGGGGAGCGGTCGAAGCAGGCGCTACCATCTCCGCTCGCTCGGCTTCCCCACTTTCCAGGCGTGGTGGCCGCGAAGAGTGCCGGATACTCTGCGATTCTCCCCAACATGGCGCGCCGGTGCGCGGAGCCGCAGGTGGCCAGGCTTCGGGCGAACGCACCCGTTGCGACCCGTGTCGTTCGGTCGGCCGATTGACCGAAGCTCAGGTCGTCTGAGTGGCAGGTCAGTTGTGTGTCTCATTCGGGTGACCAATGACAGGACTGTTCGATGCCGCGCCATGGTCGTCGGCATGAGCCGTGGTGGCGATCGACGCAGCTGCCGTCCATTCGGTGAGCAACTGGCGGCCTCCGTGTCGGCCCGTGGACGATCGGGGACGGCGGCATCCCATCGCGACCGCGGAATCTTCGGCTGACCGTGGGTTTCGACAGTCCCGCCCGAAACCTTCCCCGGCGACGGGAACAGGAGCGTTCGAGCCGTCCGTCGGCCGACTCGAACGAACCTTCCCGCAAGCAGGTGCAGTGAGCCCCGACGATGAGTCGTATACGAGAAGTATTCACACTCTGTTATGGACCGGGTACTCTTGGTCAAGCCATGGCCCAGTCATGGATCAGCCGCCCGGACTCTGGCAGGTCCGGACGGCTCCAGGGGTAGTCGGCGCGACATCGCTGTTCCAGATCACCCCTCAGGCATCTGGAGGCGAAACCGCGTCTGGCAGAAGCGACCGTTCATGATCGCTTCTCATTGTTCGTTCGGACTTCTTCAACCACCCTGCACCCCTACGGGGAGGTCTTGACATGACCTAGCAGCAACGAGACGGCTCGGTCCGCACCACCGGACCTTCACCGTCTTTGCGTCAAGCACATGCCTCGGCGTCTGAACGCTTTGCTTCCACCGTCACTGAGCACATGTCCAAGTAGACGACGGAATCCACCGCTGCTTCGGCCCATCTGCACACCTGGGATCCTGCGAGAACCTGTGTCCTGACGGGCCGTTGCCTCCTCACGTCCGTAAGTAGGCAATGCCATTTTGCATCACCGAATCAAAATCTGCCAGCCAGCCCCTGCCCGTGTCCTGGGTCGTCGCTCCATCCGTCTAGGAGGAGGGCGCAGAGTCCTCAATGAGCGAAAGCTCCAAGGACCTCCCCAAACAGGCCGTCGAGCACGAGTGATCACCGCTCAAATGGAGCCGACCGCGGGAAAAGTCGCCTCGACGACTTTGGGACGGCCGGCGCATCGCTCCTCGACCAATCCAGGTGTCGCTGGGTGGCTGGCCGGGCCGGGCAGGGAAGTGAGTGAGCGTCGGGCTTTCGGCGGTGCTCTGTGAGTCCGCGATACTCGGACGCCGTGCACACGGAACCGGCCGGGGTTCCCGGGCCTGTTCACGGGCAGGCGCGTGCGACCGAGCAAGCTCGCCTGCCCGCTACCCGGTTCCCAGCGGCGTGGCTCAGTGACAAGGACTTGACCGGCGACCTGATCCGGGTCGTGACGTTGGTGCAGGACTACGGCTGGAAGTCAGGATTGTGCTTCGCCGCTGACGAGACGATCGGGAGACAGCTGGGGCTGTCCCGGGGGGGTGTGAACCGCCTAATCGCCAAGGCAAAGGCCAAGAATCTGGTTCGCGCGTGTCGAAATCCCGCCACCCGAACCATGAACCGGCGTGTTCGCCCACTGGCCGACGATGAGCTGGCCGTGTGCGTCGGCTCGTATGCTCGGGCGCATCTGGCCGGTACTCGGTTCAAGGTTTATGCGTTGCTCTCCCTGCGGCAGCGGTTCACCGAATCGACTCCCGTCGCGCGAATCGCACGCGAGTGCCAGATAAAGGAGGACACGGCCCGCGACGCGGTGGCCGAACTCCTGGTCCAGGGCTGGGTGAGCAGAAGACAGGGCGAGAAGAGGGGGTACAGATACGTCGTCCATCCCGTGCCCGTCCGCGTACCGAGCGGGCAGAGCGAGTCTCTCCCGAGCCGGCCCGTTCCCGCGCTGCGATCCGCGGACGGGCCCGCAGGCGGCGGTGTCGAGGTCTTCGACTCCGGACCGGATTCCCCTCTCGGCGCCTCGCTCGGCGTGTGCCGGGAGGCCCCCGGTTCGGTGACAACCGACTCCCCCGAACCGGTGACACTGAGCCCCCCCGATCCGGTGACAGAAACACGATCCCCCCAACATGACGTGCTGAACATGCCGGCCGTCCAGGGTGGTTGTTCGTCCCGCGAGCCGGAAACCGTGCGCCCCCACGCGCGAGGACGCGCGGCGGGAGCCACGGGGTGCGGAGCAGGCCCGACAGGGCACGGCAGATGGCAAGCCGACCAGAAGATGATCCAGTCGATGACCGGCGAGCAGAGGCGATGGGGACAGCAAGCCGCGTCATCGGCTCTTGGGCGCCTGCCGAGGCAACTGGTGGACCGGCTGACCGAGCGACAGCTCAACCTCCTCGCTCAGCACATTGTCGCAACATTCGCCGACTACAGCACATCCCCTGAGGTCCATGGCGCCGTGGTCCTCAAAGCTCTCGAGTCGGCGTGGGAGTTCGCGCGCCGCAGGGAGCCGGTCGGCGCCGTGCCGTGGTCTTCGGTGATCTCCCCGCTTCCCTGGCTGATCAGGGTCGTCGACCGGGCGAGCGAGACGGTCACAGGGGCCAGACCGGTCCGAATCCCCGAGTGCGCACTCTGCCGAGGGCCCCTGGTCGTCCGCGACGCCGAGGACCCGGAAACCTGCCGTTCCTGCGGTCCCGCCGCCGCCGCTGCCGCCTGCCGTCGGCTCCGGGAGCAGTGGGAGCTATCCGATCACCAGTGGGACGTGCCACCCCCAAGAGACCCGCTCACGGCGCGGCCCGCGCCCGTCCACCGACGGAGTACGCCGAAAACCGCTCCGAGCGGACCCTCGGACCGGATGGCGACCGAGGGCGACGAGTCGGAAGGAACCCTCCTTCGCCTGCGGCTTGCCGCTCGCCGACTCGAGCGGGAACGAGCCCGTGCCCGGGCCGACGAGGATCTGGCGGCGGCCCGCACCGCCATTGCCGGTCGGCGTCGGCAGGGCACCACCGAAGCCGCCCGCCAGGACGACACCGGTCGAGGAAGCGCCGACCAGGGGCGCGAGCAGGACACCGGGCTCAGTGACGTGCCCCTGGAGACCGTCGCGGCGTCTGATCCTGCTCCACGCTGCGACGGCCGACCTGATGTGAGGAAGCCCGGCGTGGTCGCCACGGGGCGACCGGGGCCTGCGAGACGCCACCGTGGAACCTCTCGTCATCTCTGCCTTACCGGCGGTCCGCCAGTTGTCCCCCCGGCGCCAAGGGCCGACCGGTCGCGGGGACCTGCGCGGGCGTCCCCGCGACCGGACCGGAGGCCGGAGGCTGTCGGGGGAGTCCGCCGCGGCCATCGTCGATCGCAGGCCCGCCGCGGGCGCGGTCCCGGGTGTGCCAGAAGTGGTAGGCCGCCTGCGTTCGTCTGGAAGTCAGCGCGTTCACCGTCAACGTTTGGCTTTGCCGAAGACCGGTCAAAACCTCATCGAACCGGCGCAGAGCAGACCGAACGTACGCCGACACTGGGAATCTCAGTCGCGAGGCCGGGGTCAGTGTGTCCAGCTCGCTGTCGCGTATCCCAGTCGGCTCCCACGGGCGGTATTCCGCGATCATTTGGCAGTCCCCTTAGGATACGCTGTCCAATTTTCCGAGCGAGCAGTCCAGAATATGAAAAATGCCTGATGGGAGGGGCCTCCCGTCTGGTCGCACAGGCGTTTGCATTGTTGACATGCTCGGCCATACGGGTGAATTGGCAGGTCAGGGGATTGCGGCTATTTCGGCTCGATGGGTAACTAGATACATCCGAACAGGGTGGGTCACCCATCCTCTCCGCGGGATAAGCAGCTGCCGCGTCTGCCAGCGCTTCCGGCTTGCGCCTCATCGCTGAGGAGGCGTGTTGCCATCCCCCCGGTTGAGGAATTGGATCCGAGGGCCGGTGCGATTCTTGTCGCACCGGCCCTCAGTGGTTCACGGGGGGGCCTCCGCAAGAGCCGGCAGAGGCTCTCTCCGGGCGGACACATACGGGCGTGCGTAGGCTGCGGAGTCGTCATTCTGAGGCGCCTGAGCGGGGTGATTCCCAGCGGTGACCGTGGTTCACGCCGTCACATCCGGGGCTCGGCGGTGAATCGGGACGGTCGATCCGATGGACCGGCGACCCTTCCTCGCCTCGCCTAGCCACTTCTGTACTGCGAAGCCCTGGTATGTGCCGGAGTCGACCCAGGTGCAATCGGACTGGTCGAAGCCGACGGTGCAAGTGGTCCGCTGGGCTCCCAACAGAGTCCGCAGACCTCGGGGCCGACGGTGCTACTGGTGGCCGCCTGCTCGTCGACGGTGCCGCCGGCTTCGGCGCAATGTCTGGCTGACCGGCCGCACGGCCTCCGGCTTCTCCGCGCGGGCCATGACGCGCACAAGCGGAACGGCTGATTTCAGCCAGGTCGGTGCGGAATTCCGTGAGCGAGTCGCCAGCCGCCCTTGGGCACGCGCAAGAAAACTTGCCCAAATAGCTCCACCGAAGACCAGGATCAATGGTTCGGCGTCCGTATTCGCTGTGAAACCCGGACTTGAGTGAACGAAACAGGTCAAGTTCATTCCGCCAGATACCCGGTGGCGCGAACAACTCTTCTTACCGTCACACTAGGCGCCTGCATTGCATAAACACGCCCCCCGTCTTTTGGAATGGATCACTCCCTGCGGATAATCTATTTCTGATTTACTTCGACCAGTCCGGTGCCCGCTCGGCCGGCTGCTCCGATCCTTCGGTAGGAGAAGAGCCCTGGACGGACCGAGGAGCCTTCTCCGGCGAAACGTGGGCCACGAGCCGTGGAGAACGCATGAACCAGCTCGAGCGAAGAGGGAGTTCCCCGTTCGCCGGAGGGAATAGTCCTCATGTGCCAGGCGCGGCCTGAGCCGCGAAGCCGCGAGCAGTCGTACCGGCAGCCGCTTTCGGCTCGTGAGCCGAGAAGCGACCCCGCCGTTCACCGAGGAGGAGATTCCACTGACCACCGCAGAGATCAACGGACGGCCGACGGGAGCTCTCGCCGAGGATGTCCTGAGCCACTGGGCCAGGGGCCGTCCGCTGTCCTTCAGGCTGCCGTCTCTCGATCGCGCGGTACCGATCGCCCGGGGGCTGGCAGGGCTGTGGCTGGACGCCGAGGACGTTCGGGCCGACCATGCCCGGGACGCGGCCCTGCTCGTGATCTCCGAACTTGTCACCAATGCCCTCGAGCACTCCAACAGTGCACACATCACCGGTTGGTTGCGCCGGACCGCGGACCGGCTCCTGCTGGAGGTCCGTGATCAGGGAAAGAC
Source organism: Kitasatospora sp. NPDC018058 (assembly GCF_044327205.1). NCBI lineage: Bacteria > Bacillati > Actinomycetota > Actinomycetes > Kitasatosporales > Streptomycetaceae > Kitasatospora > Kitasatospora sp. NPDC018058. Next base: position 22,017 of record NZ_JBIRFA010000048.1, read on the forward strand.
TTCCACGGTGCCGCGGCTGCACCGCGCCACGCCGGACGAGGACCACGGCAGAGGCCTGGCGCTCGTTGCGGGATGCTCCCAGGAATGGGGGGTGCGGCTGAGCGCGGACGGCAGCTGCTCGGTGTGGGCCGTCGTGCCGCTGTCCGGTCGGAGCACTGCCGCGTGGTGACCGTCCAGGGGCGGTCGCCGGTCGCGCACCCCGGTTGCCGATGCCCGGCCGGCAAGCCGTGCTCCGGGGCACGACGCGGTGGTCCCGAACACCACCCGCCACCGGTTGCGTCCACCGGCGTCCGGGCGCGCGCGATCCGACCAGGCCGGACGGCACATCGAGCGTCGAGCCTCAATCATCCACCGCGCACATCGTCAGGAGCACCCATGCCCAGTTCAAGCACCGAGAGCCGTGAAGTCCTCAACAGCATCATCAACTCGGTGACTCAGCTCGACCGCGACGCCCTGCGTCGCCTCGATCCCGAACGGCTCAGCGCGCAGTTCGACGCGCGTCTGGAGCTCGAGGACTACTTCCACGCGCTTTGGGAGCATTTGAAGGCCTGTGGTGAGCGCCCTGCCATCCGCACGGAATACCAGCCGCTTGCCGCTGTCCTCGATCTGCTCACGGGTTTGAGTGAAAATGTCATGTTCGCAGACTGCGTGAAACAGCAGAATCTGCACCGCTTGCTCCAGCGGTGACAGGCTTGCCCGAAGTCGGGTAGGGGCTTCGTCCGGAGGGTGCTGCCGCCCGTGGCCGGTCGTCCGGCCCGGCTGCCTCCGGGGTGGTGTCACAGCGCCTCTTCGGCCGGACGGTCGACCGCGGAGGCCACCGCGCTCGCGCCGTGTCCCTTGTCGGTCACTGTGTCATGTGCTGTGCGTTGCGGCGGTACGCGGGATCGGCGGTGCGCCGGTGATGGCGCCCGCCCAGCGGACGGCCGCGCCTCCCGCCCAGATCTTCGGCGGGAGGCGCGGCCGTCCGGCTGAGTGACTGCTCACACTGCTGGCTCTGTCAGGGCGTTACCGTGCCGATCTGGCTCGCGGAGTTCTCGGTGAACCAGAGGTTGCCGTCGGATCCGGTGGCGATGTCCAACGGGCTCGAGTTGGAGGTCGGGATCGAGAGCTCGGAGATCGTCCCCGACGTCGTGATCTGGCCGATGTCATTGCTGGCGTTCTCGGTGAACCAGAGGTTGCCGTCCGGCCCGGAGGTGATGCCCCACGGGAACGGGAAGACGGCATCCGTGAGGTTGTAGGCGGTGAACGCACCCGAGGTGGTGACCTGTCCGATCTGCGCTGCGCCGGCGTCGGTGAACCACAGGTTGCCGTCGGGCCCTGCGGTGATGCCGATGGGCAGCGAGTCGGTCGAGGGGACCGCGTACTCGGTGATCGTGCCGCCGGTGGTGATCTGGCCGATGCTTCCGGTCAGGACTTCGGTGAACCAGAGGTTGCCGTCCGGCCCGGAGGTGATGCTCAGCGGGTAGGCGCCGGAGGTGGGGAGCGCGTACTCGGTGATCGTGCCGCCGGTGGTGATCTGGCCGATGTTGTTGGCACCGGGCTCCGCGAACCAGAGGTTGCCGTCAGGTCCGACGGTGATGCCCCACGGGTAGGCGCCGGAGGTGGGGAGCGCGTACTCGGTGACCGTGCCGCCGGTGGTGATGCGGCCGATCTTGTCGACGTTCGATTCGGTGAACCACAGGGCGCCGTCCGGCCCGGTGACGATCTCGGCCGGCCCGGCGTTGGTGGTGGGCACCGAGTATTCGGTGAAGGTGCCGGTCGTGGTGACGCGCCCGATCGCGTCGGCGGCGTTCTCGGTGAACCACAGGGCGTTGTCCGGCCCCGCGGTGATGCCGACCGGGGCCGCATTGGCGGTGGGCGTCGCCGACTCGCTGATGGTGGGGGTCTGGCGGGGCCGTGACTTCCCCGTCTGGGGGTGCTTGCCCGCGAGGCAGCCGATGAGCCCCATCGGTCCCCGGTGTCGGACACAGGACTTTACCCACGGGTGCCGGGAAGCGGGGGGGTGGTGCGGGGAGTCGCCGAAGGCGACGGTGCCCGGCGCTGCGACAGCGGCCGTCAGGGCGAGGACGGCGAGTGCACGGTAGAGCCGCCTGAGGCGGCCAGGATGGCGGGACATGAGACACCTTCCTGAAGGGCACGGCGGAGCCGGAGCGCCGGTATGACTTGTATTACCGGTGTCGGGCTTATAGGGGGAGAGTCGGCGCAGTCGCCCGGTACCGCGACACGCGGCTCAGGGTGACATCGTTTTCGCAATCGCGCTGCGCACGTACAATCCCCACTGAGCTGGCGTCAAAAACAAACGATGGAGATAAATCGCGGACTCTTCCTCTGGAATTCATTAGCGCGCATCTCATATGACTGCATTTCGCAAATCCTTGCTGGCTGTCGATGATGCGCTCGTTTCCCGGCCTGACCTGGCTGGGCTCTCTTCCGTGGTCGCGTTCGACCAGACGGAGGAATGGCGTTTAGGTACTGTGCGTATGCGGATATCACTAGGGGTCGTCACTGGGGCGACACCCGGACTGCTGCTGCTCCGGGCTTTGATGGCACAAGGAAAGCCCATGCGTATCCGATATTCCGTGGCCGCCGGGGCCGCGATGGTTGTCGCCAACGCCGGAGTGGCCAGCGCCGCGCCCGGAGACACGGCGGTCACGTTCTCCGTCTCGGGTGGTTCGTTAGCGATCTCGGTCCCCGCAGGCCCGGTGGGTCTGGGGAACGGACTGCCCGGAAACTCCATCAGTGGACAACTGGGCAATGTCACGGTCACCGACACCCGGGCGCTGCTCACGGCCGCCTGGACCGCGTCCGCGATCTCCACCAGCTTCACGACAGGCGGCGGCACGGCCGCGGAGACGATCCCGGCCAGCTCGATCTCCTACTGGTCGGGCACCGCGAGCGCCACCACCGGCCTGGGCGTCTTCACGCCCGGCCAGGCCACGGCGGCCCAGGCGCAGAGCCTCAACGTCAGCCGCACCGCCTACAGCCTCACCGGGGGCACCGGCAACAACTCCGCGACATGGAACCCCACGCTGGTCGTCGCGATCCCTGTCAGCGCGGTGAACGGCACCTACACCGGGACGGTGACACATTCGATCGCGTAGCCCGGCCGGCCTGTGGTGCATGGCCACGGCGGTGCTCGCGTTGATCTGCGGCGCGAGCACCGCCACGGCCGAAGGCCAGGGCCAGACGCCGCCTCCCGCCGTTGAGGGCAATATCGGCCTCAAGTTGCTCGACGCGCCCCTGGACCGTGAGTCCGACCCGCGCGCACACATGTACATCGTGGACCACCTTGCGCCCGGAACCGTCATCCACCGCCGACTGCTGGTGACCAACACCTCCGACGTCGACCAGCACGTCGACCTCTACGCGGGCTCCGCCGCGGTCAACAGCGGCACCTTCATCGTCGATGCCGATCGCACCCCGAACGAGCTCACGACCTGGGTCTCGGTGGACGACTGTGTCTCGGATGCGGATGTATCCAGCAGAACGACGGACTGCGGCACACCGGGCACCCGGCCGCCCACGCCGCCGTCCACCGCCGTGCGCGACATCCCGGCGCACGGCACGGCCGTGGTCCGCGTCAGCGTCCGGGTGCCGTCGAACGCGTCCGCCGGCGAACGGTACGCGGTCCTCTGGGCGCAGGTCGCGGGCCTCGGCGGCCCGGACGGGAACGTCCGTCTGGTCAACCGTGTCGGAGCACGGATCTACCTCGACGTCGGTCCCGGAGGCGAGCCGCCGTCCGACTTCCGGATCGAGGAGCTGACTCCCGCGCGCGAGTCCGACGGCACGCCGAAACTGGTGGCCAAGGTCCACAACACCGGCAAGCGTGCCCTCGACCTGACCGGATCGATGTCGATGACCGACGGGCCGGGATCTCTCAGTGCCGGTCCCTTCGCGGTGAACCTCGGCACCACACTCGGCATCGACGAGACCGAGCCGGTGACCGTCCCCCTGGACAGGAAGCTTCCCGACGGACCTTGGAAGGTCCATCTCACACTGGCCAGCGGTCTGGTCCGACACACCGCCACGGCCACCATCACCTTCCCCAACGGCTACCGAGCCGACGCGTCGGTCACACCGGAGATGGTGGACTCCCAACCGATGGCGCCGGGCATGGCCATGGGTGTGTCAGCCGTCGTCCTCCTGATCGCCTGCGGCTGGATGGTTCGCCGCAGGCGGGTGAGCTGAATCCGACGGGCCCGAACGGGCTCATCGGCAGGGGGTGGCGGCATCAGGCGACGGAGTGGGTCACGGTGCCCGTGTAGGTGCCGTGAACCGCAGCGGCGGGGATCGTGATCACCACGGTGGGGATCCAGCTCGTGGAGTTGTTCCCGCTGCCGGTGGAGGTGAAGGCGGTTCTCGCACTGCTGAGCGACTGTGCGGCCGAGGCGCTGCTCTCACCCGGCGTGGCCGTCACGGTTCCGTTCGTGTTCGTCGCGGGTCCGGACCAGTAGGAGACGTTCGAGGTGGTGATCGTCTCGGCGGAGGTGGCGCCGCCGGTGGTGAAGTTCGTGGCGGACACCGTCGCCGTCCAGGTGCTGGTGCTCACTCCTCGCTGGTCCGAGACGGTCATCGTGCCGAGGGCCGCGCTGAGGGTGCCACCGGGCGCCGCGGTGCCCAGGCCCGCGGGGGTGGGCACGCTGATGGCCAGCGTGCCCGTGGTCGGGATGACGCTGATCTGGGAACTGTTGCTGCCGCTGGTCTCGACGCTGTCCACGACCGCGCCGGTGAAGCTGGCCTTGCCTCCGGATGAGGCCGTCAGCTTCCCCGCGGCGGTGTAGAGCAGGCCGCCGCCGGTGAGCCAGGTGCCGTTTCCCGCGACCGTGACGCCCGCGGTGTTGTTGCGGTCGGCGATGACCGAGAAACCGGTGAAGGCCCCGGTGGTCGGTGCGCTGAGGGTGGTCTTACCTCCGCTCTGGTCGGTGAAGGACGCACCGCTGGTGCCCGCCGCGCACGCTGTCGGGTAGGTCGGGCAGGCGAGGTAGATCGTCACTCCCGTGCCGTTCATCTTCCCGCCGGAAATCGTGATGCCGGTGGTGCTGGTGATGACGTACGTGCCGGGATTGAGGGTGAGCGTGCCAGCCAGGGACGAGATGCTGGAGTACACCCCCGGACTGATCGTCTGGTTCCCCGAGACGTGGTTGACCGAGGGATACGGCGGGGTCGGTGTCGAAGGACAGGCCGACGCGGCCGGGCACTGGGCCAAGGTGGCATGGGGGTCGGTGCCGGCGGGCTGGTTGGTCGGGGCCGGGCTGTACGAGCCGCCGCTCGACGTGGCGAAGCCGGCCGGTGCCGCCGGGCCGCCGATGGTGCCCCCGTTCGCGATGACCGAGGTGTTGCCACTGACCAGCGCGGCCTGACTGTTCGTCGAGTTGACCAGGATGCTTCCGGTGACCTGGACGCTGCCGGGGTGGACGTACAGGGTGTCCGCAGCACTCGCATTGAGGACGCACAGACTCGCCGTACACGCAGTCGCGGCCCGGGCGGCCTCGGACGGACCGGTCACGATCCAGGCCAGCGCGGAGGTGAGGGCAAGGATCATGGCACAGAGCGCGTGTGACAGGCGGCACCGTCCACGCCTGCGGTTGAGGCCGACCGGCCGAGGGGGCTGGGGAGTCGTCATTTTCTGGTCGGGAAGAGGGTTGCCCGGGTGGCCTGGTAGCCGTAGGACTCTGCACCGGAGTCGCCGATCGGGACCAGCGGACGGCCCGCGCGGACCCAGGTGGGGGACTTCAGGTCGGCGACGACCTCGGCGGTGACGTTCGGGTTCCTGGCGAAATCGAAGTCCTCCAGCCTCTTGGGGCGTGGGAGGCGGGCCATGCGGAGCAGTCTTCGCCGGCGGGGCACGTCGCGGTCGGCGGGTTCGACCTGTAGCAGGTCGAGGAGGAACCGCTCGTAGGCGGCCTGCTCGCGCCGGGCGGTGGCGGCGAGCTCGATGAACCGCTCGCGGAAGGCGGGTGGTTCCAGCTCCCGGCAGGCCTCGTCGATCAGCATGTCCACCGGATCGCCCGGTAGGGACGGCCGGCGGGGTGGGACGCGCTCCGGATCCCGGTCCTCGTCCTGGTCGGTGACGGTGATGGTGCGGGTCATGCCCCGTGGCCCTTCCGGTTCGCGCCGCTGTTACGGGTGCCGGTGACCGGTGCCAGGAGACCTGTGCACCAGCGGTCTCCCTGACCCGGACCGTGATCAACACGCACAGCGTGACGGGCCGAACGGCCTACGTAATCCGATTACTCCAAAAGCGGCATGTCACACACCATCACACCGGGTGGCGCCCGAACCCACCGGAATACCGCGACGATGGTCCACAACGCAGCTCAACCCCCGAGGCCCCACACCCGAGCAGGTCAACAACGAGCCCCTGTGTGCCGTGAGACCTCACACCTCGGCATACCGGACAACCTCCAGGGCGTCCGTCAACGCGGCCGCCACGGCCTTCTCGCTGTTCAACGCAGCGGCGGAGTCGCCGATCGCGTTGGACATCGCCGCATGGATGCCGTCGGTCGCCGCGGCGATGATGTCCGCGTGGACCTGGTCCGGCCGGCAGAAGCAGGTGAGCCCCGCTCCGGCCAGGATGACGAGGGTGCGGAGGTTGTAGGTGCGAGCGTCGGCGGTGTCGCCGACGGAGTCGGCGTCGATGGCGGCCGCGTTGCTGCCGATCGCGGCCGTGAGATCGGCGGCACACGCCGACACCTGGAGCCCGGGGGCTGCCGCGGCCTGTGCCGCGGGGGCGATGGCGAGGGTAGCGCCGGATGCGACGGCGACGGCGACGGCGGCGAGACGAGAACGGATCATCCGAATCCCCTCCGAAAAGAAGCGTTCATGCCGGCGGGACCCCAGCATGAACGGAACGTAATTCACCGCCGAGGGCGGGCAGCAGGGCGCGCAGACCGGCAGAGTGGTGCGAAGAATTGACGTTCCGGCAATCGAAGGCGAATTCAGTAGTCTTCATACAACTTGGCGCTACTCCATCCGAGTCGCTATCGGGAAGACCGGTATCCGACGCCTGGGAGGGCGGGATGGGGAATTCGGTTAGCGATTTCCGGCGTTTCACGTGTCGCTGATCTGTGAGATCACCCGGCTCCGGTCAGCCGCTGCCGATCACACGCGGGAGGGAGGCGCGACCCTGTGTGTCTTCGGGCCCGACCTGGTGAACCCTGTGCTGGACGTGCCCATGTCCAGCGTAGGGGCGCAGGTCGTCCGCCATGCGCGCTGTCTCCCCTCGAAGGGTCCTTGCCGGTTCCGTGATGTCCGGTTCAGGTGCCTCGCCAGGGTGGTGTGGCTTCGCCGGTACGGAGTTGGGTCACGTCATCGATGCGTGGCGAGGTGGATCACGGTCTCCGAACGGACGAGCTCGTCGCCCTCGGTCGGTTCCTTCCGGATCCGATCGAGAACGTCCGTCCACCACCAGGATCGGCCGGGGCGTCCCGGTGAACCGTCAGCCTGTTGACCGGGCTCTAATCCGTCCTCCTGGCAGGCGTCCGGTCGGAGCGCTCGGGCCGCGGCGAGCGCTTCGGCGGACGGCGGTCTGTACATCTTGCTGTGGCAGGCCGGCCTCGGTACCGGGATCGGGCGTTCGAGGCTGAACCCGTGCCGGTGGCCGATGACCGACAGGCTGGCACCGTCGGGCGCCAGTGAATGCTGAACGATCACCCTGCCACGAGGAGTCGCGATCGCCAGAAGGGGATCACCGAGCCTTCGGCGCACTTCCACGGTGTGACCGTGCAGATGCCGTGGAACCGCGTAGAGGTTGCCCCGGTAGGACACCATGCTGTTGGCCGAGACCGCGCGAGCCACGCTGATCTTGGCGGGGTACGGGTCGCGGGGAAGGTCGAGCAGGACCGTCGCAGCGGGCACGGTGTACCCGTCGTGGCCGCCGCTTGCCGCGGCCCGGCGGGCGTCCATGATCCTGGCCAGCCTGCCGAGGCTCTCCTGCGCTTCCAGCAGGCCGGTGTCCGCGCCGATGGTCTGCCACCACAGAACGAGTGCTTGCCCGATCGCCTGGTCGTCGGCGTCTTGCCGCGCCGGACTGAGATCCGCGACGACACCGTAGTGCTTCGCGACCTTGCCCAGCGCCGTGGTCAATTTGCCACCTCCCGGGCAGGGGATCGGCTGCGTCCGGTCGAAGCGCCAGCGCCAGCCGGTTCCGCCGAACTGGCGCAGGATCCGGTCGACGGAGTCGACCAGGTGGCCGAGATCGATCTGCTCTGCGAGCACTGCGCTCCAGCGCTGGGAGTGGGTCAGGCGTCCCACCAGGATGCAAGCATGAGTGCTGCCCCAGTCCGCAGGGGGGTCGGAGAGGACGAACCAGCGGAAGTGCACTTCCTCCGCGTTGTCCGGCCGACCGGGGCGGGTGCGGGGCGGACGCTGGCACAGCGGGCACCGGGGACGCAGCTGATGGGTCCGCAGAGCGCGGGTGAAGGTCGAGTAGCCGCCGTTGTAGCCGAGATCGACGAGTTCGGCGAACAGCATCGATGCCTGGAAGTGGGCATCGTCCTGCAGCCGCCGGCGACAGTAGGGGATGAACCGCTCGAACTCGTCCCTGCTGGAGCTGCGGACTCCGACGGTGCGCTTCCCGCTCAGATAGGAGCTCACGGTCTTGCGGTCGCGGCCGAGGAGACGGGCGATTGCGGCGATGGACAACCCTCGGGATCGGAGGGCGCAGATGTTGATGTATTCCTCTCCGGTCAGCATTCCACTCCTAGCAGGCTTCGCTATGGCTTACGGCTCCCTCATGGGACCCATGGGAAGCCAGGAAATATACACGAAGCCCAGGAGTGAGAGCAGAAAGGTTTCTGCAAGACATTGCCGATTGCTGTGTAATTTGAGTGAGCGAATCACCCGGCAGTCAATTGGCAAAGGCCCCACGCATGCCATGTCAAGTCGCGCGCGGAGATCGGCCAAACAGTGGCTGGATCTCGGCCGTTGAGTGCTTAACAATTTTCGCGGCACGCAATGGAGGGCGACTGGCATAGACCTCTGCGGTGCGAGAGCGCTCGCGGTTCTCCCCGGAATTCCAGGCCGAGCAGGCCAAAGATGCGTCTGGCCACCCGTCGCACAAGTGTGCTCGGCGTGCCGGGGTTCGCACGGGCACGGATCCCCGGTCGCCCTGCCGGTACCGCCGCCCAGCGAAACGGTCGCTGGCATATGCCGGTGTACATGCTCGCGCGCGCGCCCCCCGTCTGCTCCCATGCCTGGCGCTGACCAGGCCCGGCGTCAGCAACGGTTGACACTTCGTAGGGTTCCGCACCGCACACCGGAAGCGCACGCGGCCGCCAGGGGGGTCACTCCTCGGACAGCCCCGCCGGTGTGGCCAGGAGGAGCGCGCCCTGCGGTCCCGGGTGGAGCTCCGCGTGCTCGGGCACCAGTGCCGCCCGTGCCGGCGGGACCCGAACCGCCGGTGTCCATGCCGGTGACGATCGCGGTCACGTGCGCGGACGAGGAGCCGAACGCCGGAGGCTCGGAACGTCGGCTGCGCGAGATCGCCCGCTCGACTGGGACCCCGCTGCCGACAGCAGAGCCACCAGGGCGTCCTTCGGCAGACGGGCGTCCGTACCCTCCGAGCGGGGATCCTGCCGGGCGGTCGTCTCGCATCACCAGCGCGACGGTCGGCGTCCTGGTCGTCGTCGCGGACGGCGGCCCAGGCCTTGCCCCCGGAGCCGGCGGTGCGGTGGGCCTCGTCGACGACGACCGGGTCCCAGGCCACCGCGCGACGGAGCCGATCTACCGGCGAGAGTGAGAGCGACCGTCGGAGACGAGCCGAACTCTCAGTCAACCGTGCCGCCAATGGAGTGATGTGGCGTCAAGTACCTTGCGTGCTTGTCACCTCAATGGGTTACTGGGGGCGTTCAATCCGGTGGGTTGCCCATCCTCTCCGGGGGAGTGGGGCGTCGGCCTGCCGTATGGCCGGTCACTACCGGTGGCGCCGTGGGCTCTCCTGGCAGGGGCGTGAACGATCCGCCCGCCACCGCGACCGGCGACAGCCATCCAGGACCGTCTCGCCCTCACGCCCGGAGAGCGACCCGGCCACACCCGTGGACCGGCCCGCCGCCCGGTTCACGGGTGTGGCCGTCCGTCTCGCCCTCGCCGGGGCCTGGTCCGACCCGCACCGTGCGTGGCCTGCGGCTCTCCCCGGGCACACCGCCGCGCGGTTCACCCCACCTCGTTCAAGGAGGCGACATCACGGTCACCAACGCGGCCGGCAGCGTGACCGCCGCGACCCCGTTCCAGTACCTCGCGAGCCCGGGGATCTGAGCCAGGAGCCAGGCCCTGACCACCTGAACCGCGTGGCCGACGAGGCCGTCTGCTCGGGCGGGACCGTCATCGGTCTCGCCCGGGCGGATCCCGTCTCGCCGCACCGGGTGCCCGATTCCTCGGCCGGCCCCGGAAGAACGGGGCGGCCGCCTGATCGACCCGGCGGCCGGACCGTGAAGCAGCGCGCGAACCGCCCGGGTCGCAGATCGCCGTCCGCCACGTGGGGCGCGACTCCGAAGCCTCACTTCCACGAGAGCCGAGGCGGCGTCCACTCGGGTCGGAGCGTTGATCGCGCCCAGCCGCCTGGCCCCGGCCGGACGCTTCGCGCGGTACATCCAGGCTGGGATGAGCAATTCCGAACGGCAGCAGGTGGGGAATTCGTCCGCCCGTGGCCGCTCCGTCTCTTGGGCCACAGGCAGGGAAGTCGCGATCTTGCCGGGTGGGGAATAAGCATGCAAATTCCTCACTGGCAGGTCTGTTCTCGCTGATCAGCGCCGGTTGCGCGCTGCGGCATTGGCCATTTTCCGTATTGCGGGAGATGGTCGAACGTTGAGCCAAGCGGGTGAAAGCGGGTCGGAAGGCTTGTCACCGATTTCACCGCTCTGGATTACTTTTCTGTATCCAACCGGCGGGCCGCCCATCCCTCCCCGGGGGAACGTGTGCCGGCGCCCGCTGTGCTTCAGGCGGCGGTGACGTGCGGCTCGCGATGGGCACCCCCGTGGAGGATCTGGATCCATCTGCCGGCGCCGTCTCAGCGGTTGCCGGCAGATGCGGCGGCTTACATACGCCAGGAGGCGTCATGCAAGCAATCCGAAGGTTCCGAAGCGTGCTGGCCCGTACGGCGACCGGGTGGTCTGCGGGCTCCTCTCCCTCGTACCGTCGAACGAGGATTTCAGCGGTGTGGTGCTGGGGGCTTCTGCTGGGGTGGTACGTACCCACGGTGTTGGCGGGCAGTCAGTCCGTTCGCGAACCGCTGACAACGGAAAGCGTGACCGCAGCCGCCCACGACCACGTTTCCGAGCGGGACTCCGGCAGGATGCGCTCGGCCGAGTCCGTCCGTGGAAAACACAGGCGGCGCCGAGGACGGATCGGCCGGGGACGGCGTTTCGGCCGCACGGACGAGCGTCCCGACGACAGTGACCAAGGCAAACGGCGGTGAGCTCCTCCACGGGGACAAACAGGCCTTTTCGTGTCGGCCCCCGTGGGTCAACGGCACTACCGGGCCACCTGTCATGGCGTCAGACCACGCCGTACCTCGACTGCCTACGAGCCGGACAACGAGATCGCCGGTCGGTCGAGCGGCGTCGTGCCGGTCACTCGGGCCCGACCTCGGGGCCCGCCGGTGAGGGTTTCCCGGAACGAATCCGGCGACCTCTCAGCCGACTCTGACCGGAGAAGCGCCCGCGTCGCTCGCGGACGTCTCGGACGCCGGCCGAGGGTCGCCACCGTATCCGGAAGCGCTTACGCCCAGGACATCCACCACCGGTGGGACCCGGGCCAGCGCACTCACCCGCGTCTCGCCGCCCGGACTCCGGTGACCGGCGGCCCGCGCTCGACACGGCGGTCGGGAGTCCGCACAAGCCCCCAGCCTGGACGGGGCTGCCCCGCCGCCCGGCGGATCACCACCCCTGACGAGCCCCGGTCGATGTTCCCTCCGTCGACCGGGGCTCCCCGCCGTGGCGCCCGTCGCATCCCTGGGCAAGTAGCCGACGCTTCAGGCGCCTTGCGCACGTACGACATTCGGCAACTCGGAGACGGCACAACCCATGGGGTACGGCATGCTTGATCACAACATTCCGGTGATTGGTCCGGTCAGTCCGGTGCCGGGGGCGGCGGGGTCGGTGGTGACGCTGACGGGCAGCGGGTTCTCGGGGGTGACGGCGGTGCGGTTCGGTGCCGTCGCCGCCTCGTCGTTCACGGTGGTGTCGGCGACGCAGATCATCGCGACGGTGCCGGTGGGCTCGGGCACGGTGCCGGTGACGGTGACCATTCCTGGAGGGACCAGTGACGGTGTCGCGTTCAGCTACGTTCCCGTTCCGCAACTGGTGAGTGTGGTTCCCGCGGCGGGGCCGATCTCGGGTGGGACCGCGGTCACGGTGGCGGGGAGCGGGCTGAGCGCTGCCACCGCGGTCACCTTCGGGTCCGCGCCGGCGGGCTTCACCGTCGTGTCGGACGGCGACCTGGTCGCCACGGTGCCGGTGGGCTCGGGCTCGGGCTCGGGCACGGTGCAGGTGACGGTGACCACCCCCGGCGGTACCGGCAACAGCCTCGCCTACACCTACACCGCCCCACCGGCGATCTAGGGTCGCCACCACTTCCGAGAGCGGCGCGGACATCGGAATCCCGCCCCCGACCGAGCGTCCGACAAACAGTGAGCTCCGACAGCGCGGCTGCTGTCGGAGCTCACTGTTCTCATCCCGCCGGATCATGTCGCGCACGGACCGGCGGTCGGCCGCCGTCCTACAGGTAGGTGTAGGAGGCGCCGTTGCTGGTGCCGGCGGGCGTGATCACCGTGACGGGGACGGTTCCGGTCCCGGCCGGGGAGACGGCCAGGACGGCGCCGTCGCCCAGCACGGTGAAGTTCGTGGCGGGGGTGGCGCCGAACAGGACCGCCGTCGCGCCGGACAGGCCATGACCCACGATCAGGACGGGCATGCCACCCACGGCCAGGCCGATCGGCGGCACGAGCGCGAGGATGGTCGGCGGGGCCGGCGCCTGGTAGGTGTAGCTGAGGGAGTTGCTGGTGCCGGCGGGCGTGATCACCGTGACCGGGACCGTCCCGCTCCCGGGCGGGGCGACGGCCGTGATGGCGCCGTCGAACTGGACGGTGAAGCTGAGCGCGGGGGTGACGCCGAACCGGACCGCCGTCGCGCCGGTCAGTCCGGTGCCGACCAGGAGCACGGGGTTACCCCCGGTCGTCGGACCCTGCGAGGGGACGAGTGCGAGGAGAATCGGGGACATAGGATTCCTCTTTTCCGACTTCCGAACGCCGGACAGGGCCATTGTGGCCGAGTCGACGAGGCGTTTTCCTCACGGTAGGTTCGGGCTTCATCGGGTGGCAATAGGGTATTCGCCGAAGGCGGGAGCATAAGGCTACTCGGGGGCGCACAATCTCTTCGATGCCTCGTCATGTGGAGCCGGTCGCGACCAAAAGACTTGCTCCTGGGCATTTTAGGTGAGCGCGAGTGAGCGCCTTCCCGGACGACCCTCGAGGGGTGCTCGTGGATCTGGACTGGAATCGCGGCGAGAGTACCCGGAAACTGGGGAGATCACATGCGGAAACCGGTTCGTTCACTCCTCTGACCTGCTGTTATGTCCATGGCGTGGTATGGCCGGGAGAGCATGGCGAAGTCTTCGTATTTATTCTTGCCGGCTATTCTTGACCGGATGACATCACGGCCTCCGGGGGCCCTGGCGATCTGCAGGCGGCGACGAGGGTGCGCCCCTGGCGCGCGGCAGGCGCTGTTGAGCCTCCTGGGTTAACCAGCCTTCCCTGCGGGTATTCAGTGAGTGCGCCGTCAATCGGATGCTTGGTCCCCCCTCGATGAATTACTCCGCGCTTTTTGAATGGGTAAGGTGAGTGTCACGTTCCACTGTCTGCTCGTCTTCCTCGAGGGCGGCCCGAGTGACATTCCTGAGATCCAGGAAGTGAAATCCGGAAGCATTGTGAATCGATTGAAGATTCCTCGCGGAAACGGCTATGAGCACTTCGAGATCACGCAGGACTTCAAAGACGTCGGCGGCGTACTGATGCCCGTCTACCGGTGGTCGTACCGGACCGCCATCGCCGAGTAGCGCCCGTCGCCGTCCCCCCGGCATCCGACGCCCGTGCCGGACCCCAGGAGCCGCACCCCGACGCGGCGCCGTCCCGCATCACCCCATCCCCACACCCCGAGGTGAGCAATGATCAGCAACCTTCCCGCACCGGTACGGAACGAGCGTCCGCGTCGCACTCCTGGGCGCGCGTCGTGAGCGGCCTCTCCAGCGCGCGCCCACGAGGCGGCAGCACCGGCGAGCGGGACACCATGGTCACCGGCATGGGGTTCTGCCTGCCGGGCGAGGAGCAGCCGCTGTTCACCGCGGGCGAAGTCTGGAACGTGGCCGCCAACGGCCGCTCGTGCCTGAAGCATCACGGCGTCTACTACGGCTCCGTCGATCTGCCGGACACGGCCTTCACGGAGCGCCTGCCGGAACTGCCGGGCATCTTCTCCCAGCACTACACCAACGCGCACCGCTTTGGGCTGGTGTCCCTCGTGGAAGCCTGCGCGGACGCCCAACTGAGCATCCGGGGCGGTGACCTCACCGACGCCGCCGTCCTGGTTGGGCGCGGGGGCATCGACGCCAACGTCGCCAGCTACCTCGAAGTCCTGCACGCCGACGCACGCACCACCACCCCGCACCAGGCGATGGAGCTGTTCGTCAGGGCTCAGCAGGGACTCACCCCTTCCGACGTGGCACTGGTCCAAGGGGCGCTGATGCGCACGACCGGCCCCTGCTTCACCGTCTCGTGCGGCTGCGCCTCCTCCGCCGTCCAGATCGGCAACGCCCGCCGCATGATCGCGGACGGTGACATCGACCTCGCCGTCGTCACCGGCGTCGACGTGTTCGGTGTGGATGTGATCCAGAACGTCCAGCGTCTGCTGCACGGTGCCCAGCGTGCCTACGATTCCGTCCGCGTCGACGGCATGCCCGAACTCCTCCCGGCCTTCGACCGGGTCATGAGGCCCTACGACCGGCGGGCCGACTGCGTGAACCACGGCGAGGGATCGGTGACCCTGGTGCTGGAAAGCCGTGACCGCGCCCAGCGACGCGGGGCGTACACCTACGGCCAGGTCCTGTCGCACGGTATGACCCGCGACGGCCTGTCCAATCCGCTGGCAAGCGACGAGAGCGGCGCGTCACTGGTCGCCGCCATCCGCAAGTGCCTCGGCGACCGGTGGGACATCGGCCAGGTCCCCTACATCCACGGCGGAAGCGACGGCGACGTCGTCGTGACCGCGTTCGAGGCGAACGCAGCCAGGCAGCTCTACGGCGACGCCGTCGAAGGCCTCCTGATGACCTCCCAGGAAGCCTGCTTCGGCCACAACGGCGCCCCGGCGGGAGCTCTGGGCGTCGCCCTGACCCTCCTGATGCTGGAGCAGGGAGAGGTGTGCCCCACCGCGAACTGCGAGGAGCCGGCCGACAACATCTGCTTCGATCCCGTCCCCGGCTTCCACACCCGGCACCTGGAGTTCGACTACGCACTGACCTGCAACTACCAGATCGGAGGCGTCAAGAGCGCGATCCTGCTGGGCAGTTCGGACGTCGACTGACCCCCGGCCTCCGGCGGCCACATCGCCGGACGGCGAGCGCTCCCCACCCCCGTTCGCGCAAGCGCGTAGGAGACCACGTGATAGGCCACGCAGAGAACCCGAGAGCCGCTGACACACACATCGCCATCGTCGGCATGGGATGCCGACTTCCCCGTGACATCGACTCGCCCGCCGCGCTGTGGCGGCTGCTCGAAGCCGGCCAGGACGCGGTCGGCGAACCGCCGATAAGCCGCGCGGGGCACGTGGCCGCCGCCCCGGCCCACGCCGCCGGGCCGATGCCGCTGTGGGGGGGCTACCTTCGCGACGTCGCCGGTTTCGACGCCGACTTCTTCGGGGTCTCGGGCAAGGAGGCCGATGTCCTGGACCCCCAGCACCGGTTGCTCCTGGAAGTGACGTGGGAGGCGCTCGAACACGCCGGATTCCCCCCGGAGCGACTGGCGGGAACCTCGACGGGACTGTTCTCGGGCCTGAGCTACACCGACTACATGGAGGCCCTCTCCGGCCAGCCCCGTGAACTCGAGGGCGCGATCCTGACCAACGGGCACTGCGTCGCCCCGGGGCGCATCTCCTACCTGCTGGGCCTCCAGGGCCCCTGCGTGGCGCTGGACACCGCGTGCTCGTCCTCGCTCGTGGCGGTCCACCTGGCCTGTCAAGCCCTGCGGAACGACGAGTGCGATCTCGCGCTGGCCGGCGGCGTCACCCTCATGCTCGGCGCCAGGACGACGATGTCCTTCGCCCGCATGGGGATGCTCTCGCCCACCGGTCGCTGCCGGACCTTCGACGCGGCCGCGGACGGCTTCGTACGCGGCGAAGGCTGCGGCGTCGTCGTCCTCAAACGCCTTGAAGACGCGCTACGGGACGACGACCGCATCCTGGCACTGGTCCGCGGCTCGGCCGTCAACCAGGACGGCCGCTCCGACGTCCTGGCCGCGCCCTCCGCCGAGGCCCAGCAGGCCCTCTACCACCAGGCCCTCGCCCGATCCGGAACCGACCCGCGCGACGTGGGCCTGGTGGAAGCGCACGGCACCGGCACACCCGTCGGCGACCCCGTCGAGTTCTCCAGCCTGGCCGCGGTCTACGGCGTGGGGCAGGGGCGCTGCGCGCTGGGTTCGGTGAAGACGAACGTGGGCCACCTGGAACCGGCGGCCGGCGTCATCGGCCTGATCAAGACCGTGCTCTGCCTCCAGCGCGGGCTCGTCCCGCCCAACCTGCACTTCACCCGGTGGAACCCGGCCATCAGCGCCGAAGGCACCCGCCTGTTCGTCCCCACCAACCTGTCCGCCTGGCCCACCCGGACGGCCTCGCGATTGGCCGCGGTGTCCTCCTTCGGCTTCTCCGGGACCAACGCCCACGTGATCCTCGAACAGGCCCCCGCCCGCCGCCGCACCGTCATCCTCGCCGGCACCCCCACACGCGCGGCCGCCGTCCCCACCGACGCCCCGCCATCGTCGGCGCAGGCCACCTCACCCCACGTCTTCCTCCTGGCCGCCGGCTCCCCGGACGCACTGCCCACCGCCGCCGCACGCCTGGCCCACTGGCTGGAGACCGATGGAGCCGCCACCCCCCTGTACGACATCGCCCACACCCTCGCCCTGCGCCGCTCCCCCGGGCACGGCCGGCTCGGCGTGGTGGCCGACTCCCGCCGGGACCTGACGCACGCCCTACGGTCCTTCGAAGCCGGTCGAGCCCACCCCGGCGTCGTACGCGGCCACGTGGGCGCGGGCGTCAGCCGCCGTCCCGTCTGGGTGTTCTCCGGTCAGGGCTCGCAGTGGCAGGGCATGGGGCACGGCCTGCTCCACCAGGAGCCGGCCTTCGCCGAGACCCTGGCCGAAGCCGACGCGCTGATCACCGCTGAAACCGGGTTCTCCGTTCTGCGAGCCGTCCGCGACCGCGAACACATCAGCGGCTGCGGCCGCGTCCAACCCGCGTTGTTCGCCATGCAGGTCGCCCTGGCCGCAGTCTGGCGCGATCACGGGACCGAACCGGCCGCAGTCATCGGCCACTCCATGGGCGAAGTCGCGGCGGCCGTCACCGCCGGAGCACTCACCCTGGCCGACGGCGTCCGCGTCATCTGCCGACGATCCGCTCTCCTCACCCGCATCGCCGGAGCCGGCGCCATGGTGAGCGTCGGCCTCGACAGCGCGACCGTCGAGAACGACCTCGCCGCCATCGGCGACGACACGGTGTCCGTGGCCGTCGTCGCCGCGCCCGACTCGACCGTCGTCGCCGGCACCGTGGCCGCCATCCGGCACCTGACCACCACCTGGCAGGCCCGCGGAGTCGTGGCACGCATGATCGACGTCGACGTCGCCTCGCACTGTCCCCAGGTCGACCCGCTGCTCGCGGACCTCGCCGACGCGCTCGCCGAGCTCACCCCCAGCCGACCGACCATCCCCTTCTACACCACCGTCCTGGACGACCCCCGCGACACCCCGATCTTCGACGCCGCCTACTGGTGCGCCAACCTGCGCCGCCCTGTACGCTTCAGCGCCGCCGTGGCCGCAGCCGCCGCCGACCGCCACCAGGTGTACCTCGAGATCTCGCCCCACGCCGTCGTCACCCGCCCGCTCTCCCAGAGCCTGACCGGCCTGCTCCACGAACCCGTGATCCTGCCGACCCTGCGCAAGGGGGAGAACGAGCGCACCACCTTCCGCACACAGCTCGCCGCCCTGCACTGCGCGGGAGTCGGCGTCGACTGGTCCCGCCTCTACGCCGGGGGCCGCCTGACCGACGTACCGGCGCTGACCTTCAACCGTCGACCCCACTGGACCGACATCACCCCACCCCGAGCGGCCTCCCAGCACGCCGAAGACGCACCCGCCGCCCTACCGGGCACACACACGGAGGTGCCCGGCGACCAACCCCGCCACACCTGGCACGCCGACACCGGCACCGACGTCCTGCCCTGGATGGCCGACCACCGCGTCCACGGCCAACCGGTCCTGCCCGGCGCCGCCTACTGCGCCCTGGCCCTGACCGCGGCCGGCGAGGTCTTCCACGGCGCCGCGCACGGTGTCGAGGCAACCGACATCCACTTCCGCGAGCTGATGCACCTCGACGCCCACACGCCCATCGGCACGACCGTCACCCTGACCGGCGCCGACCGCGCCGACTGCGAGGTCTTCGGTCAGGACGAGGACGGAATCTGGGTACGGCAGGCCACCGCGGTTCTGCGTCGCACCGACGCCGCCCCCCGGACATCCGCGTCCTCCGTGGCCGCACTGACCGCCGACCACCCCGTCGTCCTGGATCCGCACGCCCTCTACGCGAGTCTGCGCGCACGAGGCCTGGAGCACGGCCCGGCCTTCAGCGGCATCACCGAGCTGCACACCTCCGCCCAGGGCGACAGCTTCTGGGCCCGCGTGACGCTGCCGGACGCGGCACGGACCGCCCACCACGGCCTACGGATCCACCCGGTCCTCCTGGACCTGTGCGCCCAACTCGTCGTCGCCGGCCTGATCCGCGAACCAGGCCACGGCCTGGTCCTGCCCGTCCAGATGCAGGCCATGCGAATCCTCGCAGCCCCCGAGGACGCCCACTACGCGCACGCCCGGCTCACCCACACCGGTACGGACAGCATCATCGGAGACGTGCGGCTGCTGGACGAGGCGGGTAACCCCCTCGTCGAGATCGACGCACTGCGCTTCATACGCCACGGCGCGCGGGCCGACGAAACCGTCGACCGGTGGTTCCTCGAAACCCGCTGGCAGCCCGTGCCGCGCCGGGAGAACCCCGAGCCGGCCGGCCCGGGACCCTGGCTCGTCATCGGCGAGGCGGACGGATCCGCCCGGGCACTGGCAGGCGCCCTCGAGCGCGCCGGAGCACACACCGAAGTCCTCGACGCTCCCGTCGACAGCGCCACCCTCCAGCCGTTCAAGCAGACCATCGCCCGACACTGGGACTCCGCACCCGCGCCATGCGCCGTGGTCCTCCTGTCCGCGCCGTCCACGCCCGAGGACGACGCCGCCGCGATCGCACTGCACCGCACCCGCCGCTTGCTCGCCGCCGCACAGAGCGCGATCGCGCGCAGCGCGCCCACACGCCTGTTCGCCGTCACCCGATCCGCCCACGATCCAGAGCCGGGGCAACCTTCCGACCCCGCCCAGAGCTCCCTGCGCGGACTCGTGCGCGTCCTGACACACGAACACCCGGAGCTGCGGGCGACCCTCATCGACGCCGACCCCGCCGACGTCGACCTGCACCGACTCGCGGCCGAACTCCTCACCGACCCCCCCGAGGACGAGATCGCCCTGCGCGGTGACACCCGCCACATCGCCCGGCTGGCCTACACCCCGCTGTCCGAAACCGAACGCGCCACCGCCGTCACCCGCACCGTGCGCTACGGCGCCGACCGCTTCCAGCTCCACGCAGGGCGGCTCGGCGACCTCGACGCCCTTCGCCTGACCACCACTCCACGACGTGCTCCCGGCCCCGGTGAGGTCGAACTGCGCCTCCACGCCGCGGGCGTGAACTTCCGCGACGTGCTCACCGCCATGGGCATGCTGGCGACCGACGATGAAGCGGGCTACCGCATCGGCTTCGAAGCCACCGGCGTGATCACCGCCGTCGGACCGGGCGTCAGGCACCTGCGCGCCGGCGACAGCGTCCTCGCCGTCGACGTGCGAGGCGGCCTCTTCACCACCTTCACCACCGTGCCCGCCACGGCCGTCGCCCCCATCCCGGCGGGCCTGCCCGCCGAGACGGCCGCCGGGCTGCCCGTCGCCTACCTCACCGCCTGGTACGCACTGCGCCACGTCGCCAGGCTCACCAGCGGCGAGCGTGTCCTGATCCACAGCGCCACCGGCGGGACGGGACTGGCCGCGATCGCGGTCGCGCGACGACTGGGCGCGGAAGTGCTCGCCACCGCCGGCAGCGAGGACAAGCGCCGGTACCTGCGCGCGATGGGCATCCGGCACATCATGGACTCCCGCTCGCTGGACTTCGCCGAGCAGACCCGCGCCGCCACCGCCGGAGAGGGTGTCGACGTGGTCCTCAACTCCCTCTCCGGACAAGCCATCCGGGCCGGACTCGAAACGCTGCGCCCCTTCGGCAGGTTCGTCGAGCTGGGTGTCCGCGACATCCTCGCCGACACCCCGCTGGGTCTCGCACCGCTACGGCACAACATCACCATGAGCACGGTCGACCTCGTCGAGCTCCAGAACGCCCGCGCGGAGACCTTCGCCGAGCTGCTGGGCGAGGTCCTGGCCGAATTCGACCAAGGCAACCTGGCCCCGTTGCCATGCGGGACCTTTCCGCTCGCGCAGGCCGCCGACGCCTTCCGCCTCATGGCCGGTGCCGGGCACATCGGCAAACTGGTCCTGACAGTACCCGGCGACGGCCACACCACCGCCGTACTGCGCGACCCGCCCTCGCCGGTGCGAGCGGACGGCGCCTACGTCATCACCGGAGGCCTGCGCGGGGTCGGCCTCGCCACGGCCCAATGGCTGGCAGGCCAAGGCGCCGCCCACCTCGTACTCAACGGACGCACACCGCCCTCGGCCGACATCGAACGGGTCCTCGCCGGACTGCGCGAACAGGGGACCCGCATCAGCGTCGTGCTCGGCGACATCGCGCAGCCCGGCATCGCCGAGCGACTGGTGGCCGAAGCCACCGCCGACGGCGGGACACTGCGCGGCGTCATCCACGCCGCGATGGTCCTCGACGACGCCGCGGTGTCCAACATCACCGACGACCAGCTGGAACGCGTCTGGCGTCCCAAAGTCACCGGTGCCTGGCGTCTCCACCAGGCCACCACCGGACTGCCACTCGACTGGTTCGTTCTCTATTCCTCCATGGCCTCCCTGCTCGGCAACCCGGGCCAGGGCGCCTACTCGGCGGCCAACGCATGGCTTGACGCGTTCGCCACCTGGCGCACCGCCCTGGACCTGCCCACGTTGGCCGTGAACTGGGGCCCCTGGGGCGAAACCGGGGTCGCCACCGACTTCGCGACCCGCGGCTACCAGACCATTCCCACCGCCGATGGACTCAAGGCCCTCGCGGCGCTCCTGACCCACAGCCGCGTACGCACCGGCGTCATCCCCGGCCCGCCGGACACCTGGATCCCCTCGGCCGGCCGAGCGTCATCGCTGTTCGCCCTCCTCACGCCCGAGGCGCCCGACACCCCCGTGCAGACGGTCGGCCAGGACGCGGCGCGCGACATCCGACGCGAGCTGCGGGCCGCCGAACCCGGCCTCGCCCGCCGCACGATCCTCGAGGACTACCTGGCCGAACACATCCGCACCGTCCTCCGGCTGGGGGCCAGCACCCTGGATCCGCAGACCCCGTTGAATGCACTCGGGTTCGATTCCCTGCTCCGCATCGAACTGCGAACCCGACTGGAGGCCTCGCTCGACGTCAGGCTGGCCGGCGACTTCGTCGCGGGCCATCCCACTCTGGCGGCTCTCGCCGACGGCCTCGCACAGCACATCGGTATCGGCCTGACCACCGACGCCCCACCGGATTCCCCCGGTGACGCCATGCCCCGAGCCGTGGACCTCATCGCTCCCCGCTCGCCGCGGTCGGACCAGCCGCCGGACTCCACCGCCGACACCGTGCCGCTGAGGAAGAACTCATGAGCCCACGCCGGGCCGTCGGCGCACCAAGCCACTGCCGGACCGCGAAGCACGGGATTCCGCCTTCGCCGGGGGAGGGAACCAGGGGACGACCATGACCTCGACAGACCTGCCACGCCTGGACCCGTATGACATGCAGGGGCGACGCCTCACCATGTTCGTGTTGCCGGAGCCCCACTGCGTGCGGCCCGTACGCCACGCCGTGAAGGCCATTCTCAGCTATTGGGAGATGGCATACCTCACCGACGACGCCGAACTCCTGACCACCGAGCTTCTGACGAACGCGATCAGGCACACCGAGAGCGAGCAGCCGATCAGGGTGACGCTCGCGCTCGAGCAGCGGTGGCTCGCGATCGGTATTCGAGACCGCTCCGCGAGCGCTCCCCAGGCGCACCGGGTAACCACCTGCCACGAAGGCGGACGCGGGCTGCTTCTGGTGGAGAGCATTGCCGGTGCATGGGCGTACCGTTTCCATCTCGACGGAACCAAGACGGTTTCCTGCCGACTGCCGTTGTGAGGCCGCGCGCCGTCTCCCGCGCCCCGCCGCCGCCAGCCGCACGGCAATCCGTGCGCTGTCGCGCGACGGGGAACGAAACCCCACCGGTGGCGCCTGTTCCGAAGACGGCGAGGAGATCGGGTGGGTTCGGTGATTCGGGGTTCCCGCGTCACCGGACCTGCCGCATGGCGATTCGGTGCCAATCCTCACATGCGCGCGATTCGAGCGTCCTTTAATATGCAGTTCTCGCAACGCTCTGCAGAATCCCCGGAATGCAACGTGGTTATAGTGTGAAATTCGGGAGTCAATCCGGGGCGGGGCGGCGTTGAACCCCCGTCTCCCGGGCGAGGAGGTGGTGAACACCCGCTCTCTGAAATTCCCATGGGAATATCCAAAAAGAAACGTTTCCGCCCCTTGAGCGTTTCTGTTGCATGCTATATTTTTCGACCATGTCTGGCGGTCGCCACTAATTCAAGGAGCTTTGCGGCGGCGAAGTCTGATAGCTAGGGGGTTCGGATGCTCAGTGCAGAGGAACACAAAGAGGTTTTCGCCTTGCGTCAGCAGGGCTGGTCCATCTCTGCGATCGCCCGATTCCTGGGCCGTGACCGCAAGACCGTCAGGGCCTACCTCAACGGTGAGCGGACCGTAGGGGTCCGAGCAGTGACCCGTGATGAGTTCCTGCAGTTCGTCCCGTACTGCCAACAGCGCCTCGACGACGATCCGCACCTACAGGCGAAGGTGCTCCACGGCGAGATCGTCGAGCTGGGCTACAACCGCGCCTACTCGACCTTCACCCGCGCCCTGCGCCGGCACCTGACGCGGCCGCGCTGCGGACCGTGCCACCGGGGGAGAGCCGGCCCCGGCTGCGGCACCCTGGAAGACGTGCAGTTCGACTGGGTACAGCTCCCGGCCGCGCCGGTCGAACGGGACCGCGGGCGCGAGACCTACCTGCTCATGGGTTCGCTCACGCGATCCGGCCGCTGGCGGGCCGTCTTGGCCGACACCGACGACCTCCCGCACTACGTGGAAGCCCTGGACCAGGTGCTGCGTCGCCTCGGCGGCACCGGCGAGCGCTGGCTGTTCGACCGGACCCGGCCGGTCTGCTCGACGGCCGGCAAGGTGACCGCCGTCTTCCACGAGATCGCGATCCACTACGGTGCCTCCATCGCGATCCGCCCGCAGATGGGAGCGCCCGGCCCCGTCGTCCGCGCCCACCGCTCCGTCGTCCTTCACTGGTGGAACACCGCGGCCAACGAACTCGGCGTGCAGGCGGCCCAGGACAGCCTCGACCGCCTGACCGAGCGCTCGGACGGTTGGCATCGACGAGTGAGTTGCAAGGCCCGCGCGCTGCTGCCGCTGCCCTCGAAGCCGTTCCCGGCTCGCATCGGCGTTCAGCGCAGGGTCGATCCGCACGGACTCGTGTCGTTCGAGGGCAACTTCTACCTGCTCCCCCCGGGTCTCGCCGGTAACGAGGTGGGGATCCGCCGACGGCTGGACGAACCCCACCTGTCGATCACCACCACTCGCGGGGCGGTCATCGCCCGCTTCCCGAGGGCTCCGAGGGGGGCAGGCCGGACGGTCACCGAGCACAGTGGCCCGATCACCTTGGAACGGCCCAACCGGACCTCCGGCGCCGGGGCGCCAGCCTGACCGGCAGGAAGAACGCGTCGCCCGCGGTGCCGCGATCGGTCCGGCCACCGATATGCGCCCGGAGTGGCGGGCGCCGACTTCCACGACCGGGGTGGTTCCGCGGCGTTCCCATGTCCTGGCCCGCTTCCACGGCGACGCGAGTGGCCGGCGCCTCGATGCTTCGTCTTGCCACGCTGGTGGGGTCCGGCATTCGCGATGGGCGTGCGCGGACATCTCGTCGCGCTGGGCCTTTTGGGTGACTATTCGTCAATGCTGTTGCTTCATATCCATTCTTTCGGGTTAATGATGAGGTCTGAACCGGCGGGCCGCCCATCCCGTGCCGGGAAGCTCAGTTGGCGGCCCGTCCGTTGTTTCCGCCCCCCTCCGCTCGGACACCGGGGCTGATCGGTTCGAGTCGGCCCGCTGTCAGCTCGCCGGCGCTCGTCGACGCCACCGGTCCGGACATCCCGTAGTCGCGACGGTGTCGGTGCCCGCGGCCCGGTTGCTCCCGTCCCGTCCTTGGGACTCGCTGCCGGCGCAGTGTGCCGGGTCGGGGCAGTGGCCGGACGGCCGACAGGGCCGGGGCCGGGCCGGGCGGCGTGGCTGAAGGTCCACCCGGCCGCCGTCACCGTTCTCACACAGGAGGTACATCGTGAACGCAACTGTGAATGCGGCGTCGTTGGCGCCGAACCTCACGCTGCCCTGGCCGCTGCCACCCGTGCTGTTCGTGGACAGTCCCGACGCGGGGCCCGTGGCCGGCGGCAACACCGTCACCCTCACCGGTCTGGGCCTCAACGCCGCCACCCAGGTCCTCTTCGGATCGACTCCGGCCACCATCGTGGCCGGTGACGTCCTCGGCTTCAGTCTCGTCGTCGTGGCCCCGCCCGGAAAGGGCACGGTGGCGGTGACCGTCACCACCCCGAACGGCACCAGCAACCCTGTGGCCTACACGTATCTGGTGGCTTCGCCGCCGCCCGTGCCCAACCCCACAGCCATCACGCCCGTCTCCGGCCCGATCGCCGGCGGTACCGTGTTCGTCATCACCGGTACCGGGCTCGCCGGGGCGGCCGTGACCTTCGGCGGTACCGCGGCCACCCTGCTGGCCAGCACCGCGAACGTGATCGTGGGCCTGACCCCGGCGCACGCTGCGGGCAACGTCCCGGTGGTGGTGACCACCGCCGGTGGATCGGCGAGCGTTCCGGGAGGCTTCACCTACCTCGCGCCCGCGCTGCCGGTCGTGACTGCGACCATCACTCCGGTGATCAGTATCCCGGCGGGTGGTGGCGTGTTCACCATCGGGGGCACCGGTCTCACGGGTGCGACCGTGACCTTCGGGTCGACCGTGGCGACGCTGACCGTCAACACCGACACCGTCATCACCGGCATCATCCCGGCCGGTACTCCGGGTACCACCGTCACCGTCACGGTGACCACCCCGGGTGGCACGGTGTCCGCCGGAACCATGACCTACACCGCCTGATCGACCCGGCGGCACTGCCGGCCTTCGGATGACACTCCGAAGGCCGGCTATCCGCGTTGACGCGCTGATCCTTGTTCGGGGGGCACTGGTCGGGCGACGGCCTGGCGTTTGGGGTGAGGGCCGAGCGGACGATGCTCCCGGGCGGTTGAGCGAGATGTCTAAAGTCACCAGTCAGGGAGCCGCGCTGGTGACCGTGACGGCCCGAGAGTGGCCGGTCGATCCGACAGTATGTCGGCTTGACCGGCCGTTTCGGTTGCCGGAGACGCGGATCGCCCCTCACGAGAGCGCAGTACTCGGCGGCCTCGACTGTGCCCCGGGTGTCGGGGTGGCCGGGCCGCCGAAGCTGCCGGTGGCGGGGCATCGCGGTCGCCGCCCCGGGCACCGCTAGGTGAGGTGGAGCGTGATGTCCGTCTCCGTGGCGTTGACATTGGTGCCGGTCACGAATCCGCGGGCGTTCCTGTAGACGCCGGTGCCGCCGGTGATCGCGAGCGTGAACTCGGTGGGGAAGCCATGGATCACCGGGGCGAGCCCCTGGATGGCGATGTCGCCCTTGGGCAGGTGGAGGGTGATCTCGCACTCTCGCTCGTCCGGTGAAAGGCTGGTGACCGTGCAGACGAAGCCGTCGCTGCCGACCTTCCTGCCGTTCTGGAAGAGCTCGTCGTTGCCGACTTGCCGGTCACCGAGGCTCAGCCCGGGCCCGTCCACGGGGATGCCGGCCGCCTGTCGCAGGAGGGCGACGAGCTTGATGACCTTGCCCTTGCCATCACCATCGCCACCGAGGGTGTCGGGGGTCGGGGCGGCGGCATGTGCGAGTGGCGCGCAGGCGAGGACAGCGGCCAGGGCGGTCCCCGCGATCGGCCCCAGTGTCTTGAAACGGCGCATGGTGTGTCTCCTGGTGAGGATTGATCGATCCATATAAGTGATGTTTCAGCACTTATGTCTTCCTGCTTATCCCATCGGTTGTGGTGCGGATCGCGACCCGCCGGGCGTGCGCGGATTCCGACCCGATCGGGTCCATCGGGTGGGCGTGACTCCGGTATGGCGCAGTGGAGGCGGATCACGACCACGCCGCCGGGCCGGCCGGGGGAGTTGCGCCGCCGGCGCAACGGACGGATGAGATCGTTGGAGGCCGCTCTGCGTCTGCCGACGGGGCCGTTCCGGACGAACGCGAACGAGACGCGGTAGGGCCGGCAGGTGTGGCCGCGGCACGCGGGAAAGCGGCCGTCGCGGCGGGGTGGACAGCACGTGCGGGATCGTGTCCGGGTGGAGCGCGCTCGGCCGTTCGGGTGAGAAGTAGGTCTTGTGGTAGCCACCTTCTGTAGCCCTATGTGTTACTCGTAGCGATGACACCCGGTGGGCCGCCCATCCCTTGCCGGGGGAATGCGTTGGATCTGAGGGGACATGTGCTCCCGGTCCGGCAGCCGTCGGGCGCCCCCGGTAAGGAACCGACGTCATGTCGGCTGTCGTGAACGCGACGGCCTTTGGACGTCGACGGTCCCCGTTCGATCGGAGGGGACGTCATGATCTCAGCGACTGACCGCCTGACAGCAGAGCCGGCGGCGAAGGACGGGACCGTGCCGGTCGGCGCGGGCCCATCGGAATCGCGATCACTGTGAACGGCCGACGCGCCTATGCGGCGAACACCGCCGCTGGCAGCGTGAACGTGATCGACACCGTCCCGAGCAGGGTGGCATTCACCCCGGGCGGTCCGTCCTCCTGCGTGAGCGACAACGGTGCGAACACGGCGAGCGTCATCATCACCACCACCACAGGCACCACCCACCTCCCCGGCGCCCGCACCTACCTCACCGCACCCACTGCGTAGGCGGGCACCTCGGGGTGGCCGCCGAACGGATGCGGCCGTCGGACCCGGCGCGGCGAGAACCCCGACGAGGCCGTGGCACCACACCGATACCCGTGATGCCACACCGCCCGGTCGAGGCACAGACGTTCAACCCCTGCGCCCCCGACAGTCGCAGGCCGGATCCGAACAGGTGCGACCGGACCACACCAAAGGGCTCAAGCCACCACGAGCCCGGTCCCAGCACACCTCGACCCGTTCCCGGCCACGCCGCACGCGGCCCCGTGAACGATCCACTCAACACCAAGGAGAAGCAATGAACCACAGCAAGCTGGCGATCCGCACGCTGGGCACTCTCGGGGCCGCCGCCCTCATGGCCACCGGCGTGGCCGTCACCCCGGCAGCCGCGCAGACGTTCGTCCCGTGCCTCACCGACGCGCTGGCGGGCGCCATCACCGACGCGAACACCTCCGGCGGCACGCTCGCCCTGGCCCCGGGCTGCATCTACACCCTGACCACCCCGCTGCCGTCCATCCAGAACACGATCACCATCATGGGTGGCGGCGCCACCATCACCCGCGACCCGGCCGCGTCGACCTTCCGCATCCTCAAGGTCGACTCGACGGGAAACCTGGACCTTTGCGACGCCATCATCGCCAACGGTGACGCGACGGGAGACTTCGGGGGCGGCATCCGCAACGACGGAGCCCTCACTGTCAGGCGCAGCCTCATCCGCGACAACCACGCCGACTACTCCGGTGGGATCGGCGGCAACACCGGATCCACCACGCTGGTCGACCACAGCGTCATCAGCGGCAACAGCGCGCTCCACAACGGTGGCGGTCTGAGCAACGACGGCAACATGACCATTACCAGTAGCACCGTCGTCAACAACACGGCGCTCGAGCTGGGCGGCGGAGTGGCCAACGACGCCACGCTGACCGTCTCGCAGAGCAACGTCTTCGACAACTCGGCATCCGGGCCCACGGGTGCGGGCGGCGGAATCGCCAACTTCGGTGGTGCCGGCGCCACCACCACGCTCACCCGGAGCAAGGTCGACAGCAACAGTGCGACCAACGCCCCCGGAGGCGTCTACAACAACGGCGGCAGCGTCACGCTCGATTTCACCGCCGTGTTCCCCAACAGCCCGACCAACTGCTTCGGCAGCCCCACCGCGGTCCCCGGCTGCGTGGCCTGACCCACCGAGCCCGCTGTCCGCAGCTTCCACACCTCGACGGCGGCCAAGACCTTGGCCGCCGTCATCGACCATCGCCCGGTCACCGACGCTGCCGACGACAAGTGTCGTTGCCCGCCGACCCCGACGGCGCGATCACCCTGCTGCGTCTGCTCCTCGCACGGCACCTGGGTGCCCGAGCACCGCGGCCGCGCTACGGCGGGCGGAGTCGCTGAGATGTGCAGCGAACTGCGCCCGACCGCAGCCGCCGCGAAGCGGCCGCGGTTCTTCCGGCCGGGACGAAGGCTGCCACGCTGCGTTCTTCCACGCCGATGCGGCGCCACTCGACGTTCTCATGCGATCAAATCGCGGGCGCACGACGGCGGTTCCGTCGCCCGGCGCGATGCG
Organism: Kitasatospora sp. NPDC018058; assembly: GCF_044327205.1. Lineage (NCBI taxonomy): Bacteria > Bacillati > Actinomycetota > Actinomycetes > Kitasatosporales > Streptomycetaceae > Kitasatospora > Kitasatospora sp. NPDC018058. Next base: position 51,143 of record NZ_JBIRFA010000048.1, read on the forward strand.
CCCGATCCTCCCTCGTCCCCGGACGTTCCTCGATTCCCCTGTCGTCCCGGTCGCCCTCCCCGGGAGGAAAGCGCCGGGGTGGTCCTTCGTGCTTCCGGCACCGCAAGGGGGAGCTGCCCTGCGGACATGCCCTGTCAACCTGGAGTTCGATGATGCCCGTTGACCATGGTCGATCCCGCAGGCCGCGCGTCAGGATCGCCACAGCGCTGACGATCTCGGCGGCAGCCGTTCTCGCGGTCTCTTCGTACAGTCCCTCCGGCGGAACTACGGAACCGACGGTGACGATTGTGCCTTCCACGTCCGAGGGGACATCGGCATCGGCGCCGGCCCCGCCCGCCGTGACGGTGCCTCCAGTGCACGCCGGGTTCGACTACCAGATCGGCGGGCCGTACCAGCCGCCGGCCGGTGTGGTCGTCGTCAGCCGTGACCACGAGGCGTTTCCGGCACCGGGGATCTACAACATCTGCTATGTCAACGGCTTCCAGGCCCAGACGGACGCGGAGCAGGAATGGGACCAGGACCTGCTGCTCCGGGACCAGGTCGGCAATGTCGTCTACGACACCACCTGGAACGAGGCGCTGCTGGACATCAGCACGGACACCAAGCGTCAGCGGATCGCTCTGAAGGTGAACGGCTGGATCGACGAGTGCGCTACCAAGAACTTCAACGCCGTCGAGCCGGACAACTACGACAGCTACACCCGATCGGCCGGACTGCTGAGCGCGGCCGACGCCGAGGCGTACCAATCTCTACTCGTCGCGCACGCCCACGGACAAGGCCTTGCCATCGCGCAGAAGAACGCGGCGGAGCTGGCACCGGACCGGCAGCGACTGGGCCTCGACTTCGCGGTCGTGGAACAGTGCGGCACGTACGGCGAGTGCGACCTTTACACCGACGCGTTCGGCGACAGCGTATTCGACGTCGAGTACGACGAGCAGGGCCTTCAGGTGGCGTGCACGACATGGGGGACCCGCATCAGCATCGTGCGGCGCGACCTCGATGTCGTTCCGCCGAGCAGCCCCGGCTACCTGCGCCAGACCTGCTGAACCAGCCCTGTCACCCGCGCCTCGGGAAGATCCGCACAGTTCCTCCCGGCCGGGGCGAAGCTGTCGGCGCTGTGCCCGGAGCGGGAGGGGCCGTCGGTGGCGTTCTCCGAGCACGCCCTGGACGTCACTGCCGGCCTCCTCGCCCGCGCCGGACACGGCCGCCCGGAGGCGTTCGGCGTCGGCGTGCCACCGTCTGGCACACGGCCTGACCTCACCGGCCAGCGGCCCTGCTTCGCCCCCGGGGTCGATCATCCACGCGAGGGGTGCGGGTGCCCGGGCCGCAGTTCGTCCGGGGACCCGCACCCGCGTCAAGAACCATCGTTCGCACGAGGTCAGGGGGCTGGGCGGTCAGTTCACGCAGTTGGCGATGGGGACCGGGCTGCCCGCGCAGTCGGTGGGCTGGTTGCCGTGAACGGGGCTGTCGGCCAGGGTGACGATGCCGGCGTTGTCGAGGATGCCGCCGGGCGCGTTGGTCGCGCGGTTGTCGGCGACGGTGGTGTGGAAGAGGTCGGTGGTGCCGCCGCTGACGTTGGCGATGCCGCCGCCGGTGTTCGCCTGGTTCCCGATGATGAGGCTGTCCTCGGTGCGGACGATGCCGTCGTCGGCGATGCCGCCGCCGAGGTCAACAAGGGCGGTCTCGACGGGAGTTGACTTCGATCCCGGCTGGTCGTCATGACATGTACCAGAAAGGCGGAGTGAAGAAACGATACTTCTGATGCGAATTAACTTTTTCAAGTGATTGACCGGTGTTTTTTGCGACGCGATGTCATTTTCTGCGGTATATCGGGCGGAATTCGATATCCGAATGAGGGTGGGCTGACGTTCCCTGCCCGGCCGTCGGCACCGGAACCGCCGTTGCCCGGCGGGCAGGTCGCGCGAGAGAAGGGCAGGGGTGGGGGCATGTCGTTCACGCCCGCCCGGCCGGCCGGCGCTGGCGATCGTGCACGGTCTTCGGCTCGAAGCTGCCATCCGGCCGCGGGGCACGTCGCTCATCGGGTGTTCTTTCTCGATCGGGAGTTGCACCGAAGACCGCGCGGAACCGCTGTGTCAGCGATCCGGCTCACGTGTTAACGCGTGGTTCGTGTGGGGCGGCAGTGCACACTCCCAAACGCGCCTTGGGGAAAATGCTACGAGTGGCGCTGCGCCGAACGGGTGATCCGTAGTCATATGCCTTGTGTTTATGGCGGTTCAGATGACTTACTTGTGGCGTCCGATTAGGGGGCTGCCCATCCCTCCGTTGGGGAAGGCAGCCCATCGGTTTGTGGTGGTGGGTGCCTGTCACAGGCCCGCAGGGGCGCCCATCGGAGGGAGCCGTCGGCCGACGCGCTGTTGGGGTGCATCGGCTGATGAGGGTTGGCTCAGGCGTCCGAGGAGGCGTGCTTGCGAGCCATCACCATGCTTCACGTGCTGTTCGGGACCGGCGTTGTCGGTGCGCTCATACTCACCGCCCCGGCGGCACACGCGCAGACCGCGCGTGCGGCACAGGCGGCGATCGTGCCGTGTAGCGAAGCCGCGTTGGTCAGCGCCGTCAATGCGGCCAACGCCGCCGGGGGCGGTGGCCTGACCCTGGCACCGTTCTGCACCTATTCCCTCACCAGCGCCCACAGCTCGGGCGGGGCCGGCGGACCGGCGGGGCTGCCGAACATCACCACGCCGATCACCATGACCGGGCTGGCCACCGAGATCACCCGTGCGTGGGGCGCGCCCGCGTTCCGCATCATCGAGGTGGACGGGCCCTCGCAACTCCCCGCCGCCCACGGCCAGCTCGCCCTGACCTCGGTCACCATCAGCAACGGTGACGCCGGTTTCGGGGTGGGCGGCGGCATCGCCAACCTCGGCGGGTCGGTCGCCGTGGCCGGTGGAGGCGTGCGCAACAGCCGCGCCTCGTTCGGCGGCGGCATCTACACCGACACCGCGCTGACGATGACCGCCGGCGGCGTCACCG
>NZ_JBIRFA010000049.1:0-53050 GCF_044327205.1 Kitasatospora sp. NPDC018058
CAACAGAGCTCAAACGGCTCCGGTGAGAGTAGTGCTCACCTGCTGGCGGCTACGGGCCGTAGTCTCCCTCACGGCCCGTCGAATCCCATTAGGCGCTGGACCTCTCGCCGGTGCTCCAGCTGCAGGTGCCGGGGGAGGGCGTGCCGGTCTCCCAGGTCGTCCCGGCCAAGTACTTCGACATGCTGCCGAAGGACCCGTCCGGTTCCAACCACTACGTGATCCCGTACGAGATCGTCACGAACGCCATGTTCTACAACGCGGCCGACCCCGCGATCGCCGCCGCCATGCCGAGTCCGCCCACCGACTGGGCAGGGCTGCTCAAGATCTGCGACGCGCTGAAGGCGGCCGGGAAGGCGTGCATCGCCTCCGAGGGCGAGGACCCCTGGAGCAACGCGCTGTACTTCGACTACCTGCTCAACGGGGCCGGCGTGAACGTCTCGCAGCTCGCCGCCGACAAGTCCGGCGCGACCTGGGACGCCCCGGCCGTCCTCGCCGCGGCGCAGCAGGTGGAACAGCTGGTCAAGGGCGGTCACCTGATCCCGGGCTACGACGCCACCAAGTTCCCCGCCCAGGAGACCAACTGGACGGCCGGCAAGGCCGCCTTCTACATGGACGGCAACTACGTCACCGCCGAGGTCGCCAAGCAGGTCCCGGCCGGCTGGAAGACGGCCTCGATCCTGCCGCCCACCACGAAGGCCCCGGACGCCGGCTTGTTCGGCTTCGCGATCCCCAAGCGGGCCAAGAACGCGGTCGCGGCGGAGAAGTTCATCGCCTTCTTCCTGCAGAAGAAGCACCTGTCCGGGATCTCCACCACGGCCCTCAATCTCACCCCGCGCACCGACATCCCGGCCCCCGCGGACCTGGCCGACGTCCAGAAGAGCCTCGAAGCCCCGACCCTGCGGCTCGGCTTCGACGGAGTCGGCGGCAGCTGGCTGCCCAAGGTCCTGAACGAGAACTACCTGGACCTGTGGCACGGCAAGACCACGGCCGCCGAGTTCGTCGCCAAGTGCAAGGCGGACCAGGTCACCTACTGGCAGACCCAGGGCTGACGGTGGCGACCACGATCGAGAGCCCGCCCGGGACGGACGCCCGGGGCCGGTCCCGGCGCGCAGCCCGCCCCAGCGTCGGCCCGCTGGAACGCCAGCGCCGCAGGATGTTCTGGCCGTTCACCGCGCCCGCCCTGGTCGTGTACGCGGTGCTGTTCGTCGCCCCGGTCGGCTACGCCCTGTGGACCAGCCTGTACCAGTGGGACGGCATGGGCGAGATGGACTGGCGGGGCCCGCGGAACTACACCCTGCTGTTCCGCGACCCGAGGTTCCGCACCTCCCTGGTCAACACGCTCGAACTGATGGTCATCGGCGGCACGATCACCTTCGTGCTCAGCTTCGCGCTGACCCTGGTGCTGCGCGAGATGCGGGCCAGGCTGTTCGCCCGGTCGGTGCTGTTCTTCCCCTCGCTGGTCAACGGCATGGTCTTCGGCATCGCCGCCGGGTTCCTGTTCTCGCCCACCGGCCCGGTGAACCAGGCGCTGAAGCTGTTCGGGGTGACCACGCCGCCCAAGTGGCTGTCGACGGACAACCTGCTCCCGATGGTCCTGGGCACCCTGGTCTGGACGGCGACCGGCTACTACACCTCGATCATCATGGCAGCCGTCGACCAGATCCCCGACTACCTCTACGAGGCGGCCGAACTGGACGGCGCCGGCCCCTTCCAGCGCTTCCGGCACATCACCCTGCCGTGCGCCTGGGACGTCATCGCGGTCTGCGCGGTGCTCTGGACGGTCAGCTCGGTGAAGATCTTCGAGCTGATCCTGCTCTACGGCGGCAGCACCAACGCCTATCCGCCGGTGAGCAGTTGGAACACCGCCGTGTACGTGTACAGCGAGGCGTTCCCGCAGGGCACCGTCCCCCGGCTGGGCACGGCCACCGCCGCCGCGATGGTCAGCCTGGTCATGGTCACCTTGATCACCGTCGTGCTGCGCCGCCTGCTGCGCCGCGAGCCGATCGAGTACTGACCCGCCGCGCCCCGGCCCCCTAACCGCAAACGGAAAGGTCACCACCCGTGCGACGCAGAAACCCGGCCGCCGGACTCGCGAGCAGGATCGGCACGGCCGCCGTCTGGCTCGTCGTCGCCGCGGACCTGCTGCTGGTCCTGTGGGTCCTCCTGACCTCGCTGCGCAGTGGCCCCGACATCCTGCACCACGCATTCGGCCTGCCGACCAGTCCGAAGACCGGCAACTACACCACCGCGCTGGACGAGGGCGGCTTCGCGCGGGCGGCCCTGAACAGCCTGCTCACCGCCGGCCTCTCCTCGGTCGCGGCCGTCGTCCTCGCGGCGCCCTGCGCGTACGCCCTCGCCCGGCGCCGCTCACGGACCTCCTCGGCGTTGACGATGACCTTCGCCATGGGCCTCGGCGTGCCCGGCCAGGTCCTGGTGGTGCCGTTGTTCGTCGGCCTGTCCCGGGTGAGTCTGACCGACAGCGACCTCGGCCTCGGGCTGGTCTACGTCGGCCTGGCCATGCCCTTCACGGTCTTCCTGCTGACCGGCTTCTTCAGCGGCATCCCCGGTGTGCTGGAGGAGGCGGCCGTCCTGGACGGCGCCGGCCCGGTGCGCACCTTCGTCCAGGTGGTGCTCCCGGTCGCCCGGGGCGGGCTGGTCACCGCCTTCCTCCTGCAGTTCATCGCCGCCTGGAACGAGACCCTGTTCGCCCTCGTCCTGACGAACAGCCAGGGAACGATCACCCTCCCGGTGGCGCTCTCCTCCTTCGTCGCGGCACAGCAGTTCAACGGCCTGGACTTCGGCACGATGTTCGCCGGGGTCTGCATCATCCTCGCCCCGATGATCGCGCTCTTCTCCTGGATGGGCTCGCGGATCATCCAGGGCATGACGGTTGGGATCGGAAAGTGACGTCTTCCCGCGTGACCTCGACACTGCGCACCGGCCCGCTCCGCATCGACGGCACCCCCGACCCGGTCGGCGGCACCCTGCCGATCCTGCACGGCCTGCCCCGGCAGACCGGCGCGGGCGCCGGCGTCGACGACGAGATGCGCCGCAACCTGGCCTATGGGGTGCCCGACACCCTGCTGCCGTACACCCGACAGGGCGGCTACGACCGCGTCCGCGCGGAGCGCGAACTCCCCTGCGTGGTCCTGGAGAACGAGAACCTCACCGCGACCTTCCTGCCCTCCCTCGGCGGGCGGCTGTGGTCCCTGGTCCACCGCCCCACCGGGCGGGAGCTGCTGCACCGCAACCGGATCCTGCAGCCCGCCAACCTCGCCCTGCGCGACGCCTGGGTGGCCGGCGGGGTGGAGTGGAACCTCGGAGCCACCGGGCACTGGCCGCTGACCTGCGAGCCGCTGCACGCTGCCCGGCTGACCGCACCGGACGGCACCCCGGTGCTGCGGATGTACGCGTTCGAACGGCTGCGCCGGCTGGTCCTGCGCCTGGACACCTGGCTGCCCGCGGGCTCCCCGGTGCTGTACGTCCACGTCGCCGTGCACAACCCCGCCCCGACCGAGACCCCGGTCTACTGGTGGTCCAACATCGCCGTGCCCGAACACGAGGAGGTCCGCGTCCTCGGCCCGGCCGACCACGCCTTCCACTGCGACTACGTCAGCGACCTGCGCCGCGTCGCCTTCCCGCAGGTCGACGGCGCCGACCGGAGCTACCCCGGCCGGACCCTGCGCGCCGCCGACTACTTCCTCGACGTCCCGGCCGGCGAACGGCCCTGGATCGCCGCGCTGGACGCGGCCGGTACCGGACTCGTCCAGACCTCCACCGCGCGGCTGCGCGGACGCAAGCTGTTCTGCTGGGGCACCGGCACCGGCGGAAGGCACTGGCAGGAGTGGCTCTCCGGCCCGGACACCGCCTACCTGGAGATCCAGGCGGGCCTGGCCCGCACCCAGCTGGAGCACCTGCCGATGCCCGCCGGCGCCACCTGGTCCTGGACCGAGGCGTACGGGCTGCTGCAAGCCGACCCCGAAGCCGTGCACGGGAGGTGGGATGACGCCCGGTCGGCCGCGGGCGCTGCGCTGGCCCGCATGGTCCCGCCGCTGGAGCTGGCGCTGGCGGACGCGCTGGCCGGCGGGTTCGGCGAGCCCGAGGAGGTGCTGGCCGAGGGCGGCGGCTGGGCCGCGCTGGAGATCGAGGCCGGCGCCCTGCCCGCCTCCCGCGCCCTGCCGTTCGGCGAGCCGACGGCCGCCCAGGAACCCTGGCGGCAACTCCTGAAGACCGGCACGCTCCCGATCTGCGACCCACCCGCCGAACCGGTCACCGGGGCCCACTGGCGGCTGCTGCTGGAAGGGAACGCCGCCGACTGGCACGCCCTGTACCAGCTCGGCCTGCTGCGCCTGGCCGCCGGGGAGCGGGAGTCCGCCCGGGAGGCCTTCGAACGCTCCGTCGCCGCGCAGGCCTCACCCTGGGCGCTGCGCTCGCTCGCCTGCCTCGCCCCGGACCCGCAGGAGGCCGCCGACCTGATGCGCTCGGCCCACCGGCTCCGCCCGGAGCTGAGGGAGTTGACGATCGAGACGCTGGAGTCGCTGCGGCGCGCCGAACGTTCCGCCGAGGCGATCGCGCTGATCGGTGAGCTGTCCCCGGCCGACCGGGCGCACGGTCGGATCAGGCTGGCCGAGGCGGAGGCGGCGCACGCCTGCGGAGACGACGACCGGGTCCGGCGACTGCTCGCCGAGGGCATCCAGGTCGACACCATGCGCGAGGGCGAACTCTCCCTGGACACCCTCTGGCTCGCCGTCCACCCCGGCACCGCGGTGCCCCCGCAGTACGACTTCCGCATGGCGGACGGCTGACCGCCCGCCACCCCCAGGACCACTCTCCCGTTCCGCACCCCCACAGCAGGGGCGCAACGGTGCGCCCCACCACGGAAGAGGAGTACCAGTGTCACCCCTACGCACCCGATGGGCCAGAGCCCTCGCCGCCACCGCGCTGGCGGCGCTCGGCGCCGGCACCCTGGCCGCCGCCCCGGCGTCCGCCAGACCGGCCCCCGCCACGTACACGGTCTCGATCGGCAGGACCGGCCCGTACGCCTACCCCGACGACACCCCGGCCGGCGTCTACGCCGACAAGGACGGCACCTTCTACTTCCAGCAGTCCCACTCCCTGTACGGGGCGCAGGACTCCCGGCAGTGGAGCTTCTACACCGGCGCGGACTTCGAGAGCGCCACCAAGTCACCGATCAGCGACGCCGTCAACCCCGCCGACCCGCACGACCGCAACGACGACACCACCTCGCGGTGCGACAACAGCCCCACGGGCCTGGAGTCCACCAGCGCACCGCAGGGCTCCGGCTACTCCCAGCGCAACTTCTGCGACCTCGTCGGGGTCTGGGTCGACCCGGACACCGGCGACTGGTACGGGCTGGTGCACAACGAGTTCACCCCGCAGCCGTTCGGCGACGGCCTGCACTACGACGCGATCGACTACGCCGTCTCCACCGACCAGGGTCGGACCTGGACCATCAAGGACCACGTCATCACCTCCCCGTACAGCACCGTCCGGGGGGATGACGCCGCCTTCCCCAACCAGACCTACGACTACGGCGACGGTGACCCCCGCCTGTTCGTCGACACCGCCTCGGGCTACTTCTACGTCTACTACGGCTCCCGGATCGTCCCCAAGGCGGGCGTGGGTGGCGGCAACGGCGGCCTGGCCCACGTCGCACGCGCCCCGATCTCGGCGAAGATGGCGCCCGACTCGTGGCGGAAGTGGTACGACGGCACCTGGACGCAGCCCGGCCGGGGCGGCCTGGAGAGCAACATGGTGCCGGCCACCCCGGCGGCGCCCACCGGCTACACCCCGCCCGCGAAGGACTACAGCCCCGGCACCGCCGGCTCGGTGGACCAGCAGGTCGCGGCCGGCCAACTCCCGCCCAAGTCGCAGCTGTTCATCATGAACATCGCCTACGACGCCTACCTGGGCCTGTACATCGGTGAACCCGAGGTGGTCTCCGGCACCGCACCGCAGCAGTTCTACGCCACCAAGGACCTCGGCACCCAGCAGTGGAGCCTGATCGGCGACAGCGGCAGCGGCTACACGTCCGGCTCCTGGTACCGCTGGATGCTCGACCCGGCCAGCCGCACCGGCGGCACCGTCATCGGCAGGACGTTCCGCTCGTACTGCTCCATCGCCTGCGCGAGCTCCGACGGCGAGTACGCCGACATCACCATCGGCTCCTCCGCGCCGGCCGCCCCGCCGGTCGACCTGACGAGGTCCTACCGGATCCAGAACGGCGACGGCCGCGTGCTCGCCCAGGCCGCCGACGGCTCCGCGGTCACCTCCACGGCCGCGCCCACCCGCTCCCCGCGCGAGTCCTGGGACTTCGCCGCGAACGGCGACGGCTCCTACCGGATCGCCAATGCCGCGACCGGGCAGCTGCTGGGTGTCGACTCCGCCTCGACGGCCGGGCGGGCCTGGGGCGCCGGACTCGCCGCCACCGCCGCCGTCGGCGGGAACGCCACCGTGGGTCAGCAGTGGTTCATCCTCCCCAGCAAGGCGGGGAAGGGCCGGTTCCAGCTGGTGAACCGCTACAGCGGCCTGGTGATCGGCATGTCCGGCACCGCCGGCCGGCTCGCCGAGACCGTGCCCGCGCGTTCCTGGAACGACACCACCGGCAGCACGGTCGGCGGCGGCCGCACGGCGGCCGAGCAGACCCTCGCGTTCTCCGCGACCGGCACGGCCCCCGAGACGGTCGTGCTCACCGCTCCCGGCGACCAGTCCGGCACCGTGGGCAAGGCCGTCTCGGTGCAGCTTGCTGCCACCGACACCGCCGGCAGGCCGCTCACCTTCACGGCGACCGGCCTGCCCGCAGGGCTCGCCATCAGCACCTCGGGTCTGATCTCCGGCACCCCGACGGGCCCCGGGACCTCCGCCGTCACCGTCACGGCCTCCTCGGGCACCGCGAGCGCGTCGGCCTCCCTCACCTGGACCGTCAACCCGGACCTCGGCGGAGACCACACGCTGACCACGGGCGGCAAGGCGCTCGACGACGCCGACGGCAGCACCACCGCCGGCAACGGCCTCGTCACCCGGGCCGCGTCCGGGAGCAGCAACCAGCTCTGGCAGTTCCGCCCCCAGCCCGACGGCTCGTACGAGCTGGTCAACGGCCTCTCGTCGATGTGCGCCGACGTCAGCGGCGGCTCCACCGCCGCCGGCGCCGAGGTCATCCAGTGGCCGTGCACCGGCGGTGCCAACCAGCACTGGAACGTCCGGCTGACGGCCGACGGCTCGTACGCCGTCACCTCGGCCCGCAGCGGCCTGCTGCTCACCACCGCCTCGACCGCCGACGGCGCCGCGGTGACCCAGCAGCCGGACACCGCCTCGCCGCTGCAGCGGTGGTCGATCACCTGACCCAGGCCCGCCCGGCGGGGCGAGTCTGACGCCGGGCTCCCGGGGCTGCCACCCCGGGGGCCCGGCACCCCCTCCGTTCGAACCCGACGCACGCACCCCACCCCGCGGATTCCTCCGGGGTGCCGGGTCAGTGGGATGCGGCGGCGCGGAGCCGCTCGGCGGCGGTCTCCGGGCTCACGTCGGTGACGAAGGCGTCGAGTCCGGACTCCACTCCCGCCAGGTACTTGAGCTTGCCGGGAGCGCGCCGGATGGTGAACAGCTCCAGGTGCAGGGCGAGTTCGTCGCCGCCGTCCTTCGGCGCCTGGTGCCAGGCGGAGATGTACGGGGTCCGGTTCGGGGCGGTGCCGTCGGGTGCGGGGAACAGCCGGTCGAAGCGGCGCAGCAGGTCGAGGTAGAGGCCGGGGAACTCGGCGCGCTCGGCGTCGTTCAGCGCGGTGAGGTCGCGCACCCGGCGGTTGGGGTAGAGGTGGACCTCGAACGGCCAGCGGGCGGCGAACGGGACGAAGGCGGTCCAGTGCTCGCCCTGGACCACCAGGCGCTCGGGGGAGGCCCGTTCGGTGGCGAGCAGGTCCTCGAAGAGGTTCCGGCCGGTGCTCACGCGGTGTGCCTCGGCCCGGGCGATCATCCGGGCCGTACGGGAGGGGACGAAGGGGAAGGCGTAGATCTGCCCGTGCGGGTGGGCCAGGGTGACGCCGATCTCCTCGCCGCGGTTCTCGAAGCAGTACACCTGCCGGACCTCGGGCAGGGCGGACAGCTCGGCCGTGCGGTCGGTCCAGACGTCCAGCACCAGGCGGGCGTTGGCCTCGTCCAGGTCGGCGAAGGAGGCGTCGTGGTCGGGGGCGAAGCAGACCACCTCGCAGCGGCCGGTGCCCGGCCGGAGGGTGCGCAGGGGGTCGTCGTCGTGGGCCGTGACGTGCGCGGCGGAGTCCAGGGCGAGCGAGGGGAAGCGGTTCTCGAACACCACGACCTGGTAGTCGGTGGCCGGGACCTCGCTGAGCCGTCCGTCCCGGGAGGGGCAGAGCGGGCACTCGCCGGCCGGCGGGTGGTAGGTCCGCTGCTGGCGGTGGGCGGCGACAGTCACCCATTCGCCGAGCACCGGGTCGAGCCGGGTCTCGGAGAGGCTCGCGAAGGATTCCAGCGGGCGTTCGTCCACGGCGCCGCGGACGGCGTCGGCCGTCCGGTCGTAGTAGAAGAGCTCACGGCCGTCGGCCAGCTTGGTCGCGGTCTTGTGCACCGCCGTACTCCTTCTGCGTGGGGCGTCGGCCCACTGTGCCGATCTTCAACAGAATCAAACAATTACGATCGCTTGTCAACAGGCGTAGATCTTGAACGTCTACATGCCGGCGCCCGGTGTGCGTTCTACTTCTGTCAAAGTCGCTGGTGTTGACCGTGGGTGGCAATCGTGTTTGATTATGTCGAAATAAACTCCCGTCCGCCGAAAGTTCAGGCGGGAGTCGGTACGACACGCGCGCGACGCACGGGAGCCGAACAGATGATCGACCAGGCCGCCACCGACTTCGAGGCCGTCCACGGCGCCCGGCCCAGCGGCGTGTGGGCCGCTCCCGGCCGGGTGAACCTGATCGGCGAGCACACCGACTACAACGACGGCTTCGTGCTGCCGATCGCCCTCCCGCACAGCGTCAAGGTCGCCGCCCGGCGCCGCGAGGACGGCCGGGTGCGGCTGTACAGCGCCCAGGGAGACGGCACGATCACCGACCTGTCGCTGGACGGCCTGACCCCCGGCGTCGTCGCGAGCTGGGCCGGCTACCCGGCCGGCGTGTTCTGGGCCTTCGCCGAAGCGGGCCACCCGGTCGGCGGGGCCGACCTGTTCTTCGACAGCGACGTGCCGACCGGGGCCGGGCTCTCCTCCTCCGCCGCGCTGGAGTGCGCGACGGCCGCGGCCCTGAACGACCTGTACGGGCTCGGCCTGTCCGCGCCGGAGCTCGCCCTGCTCGCCCAGCGGGCCGAGAACGCCTTCGTCGGCGTGCCCTGCGGCGCGATGGACCAGATGGCCTCCGCCTGCTGCACGGACGGCGCCGCGCTGTTCCTCGACACCCGGACGCGGGAGCAGCGGCACGTACCGCTCGACCTCGCGGCGGCGGGCCTGCGGCTGCTGGTGATCGACACCCGGGTCAAGCACGACCTCGGCGACGGCGCCTACGCCGCCCTGCGGGCCGGCTGCGAGCGCGCCGCCGAGCTGCTCGGCCTGGACGCGCTGCGCGACCTCCCGCCCGCCGGCCTCACCGCCGCCCAGGAGTGCCTTCCCGACGACCTCGCCCGCCTCGTGCGGCACGTGGCCACCGAGAACCGGCGGGTGGCCGAGACGATCGAGCACCTGGGCGGGGACCGGATCGCCGAGCTGGGGCCGATCCTGACGGCCGGACACGCCTCGCTGCGCGACGACTTCCGGGTCTCCTGTGCCGAGACGGACCTCGCGGTCGAGGCCGCACTGGCCGCCGGCGCACTGGGCGCCCGGATGACCGGCGGGGGCTTCGGCGGCTCCGTCATCGCTCTGGTCGGGGCCACCGAGGCGGACCCGGTCGCGGCGGCGGTGCGGTCGGCCTTCCGTTCGGCGGGCTACGCCGACCCGGTGGCGTTCACCGCCGTGCCCTCGCCGGGGGCGCGGCGGGTGGCCTGACCGGGCCCGGCACGCAGCCGCCCGGTTAGCGGGCGGCCGACACCACGACGTGCTCCCCGACGGCGTCGGCGAGCACGTTGCGGGCGGCTGCCGGAAGGGCGTCGTCGGTGATGAAGCAGTCGACCTCCGTCAGGGTCGCGAAGCTGCTCAGGCCGACGACGCCCCATTTGGTGTGGTCGGCGACCACGATGGTGCGGCGGGCGGAGGCGATCAGCGCCCGGTTGGTCTGGGCCTCCGCCAGGTTGGGCGTGGTGAGCCCGGCCTGCTCGCTGACGCCGTGCACGCCGAGGATGAGCAGGTCGACGTGGAGGGTGCCGATCGTCCGGTCCGCGAGGGCCCCCACCAGGGCCGCGGAGCGGGTGGGCGCCCCTCCGGTCAACAGCAGCGACGGGACGGTCTCCCTCCCGTCGCTTTCGGCTGTCCACAGCAGGTCCGCGATCCGCAGGGAGTTGGTCACGATCGTCAGCTGCGGGATGTCCAGCAACCGGGAGGCGACCGCGTAGGTGGTGGTTCCCGCGGACAGCGCGACCACGCTGCCGGGCTCCACGAGTTGCGCCGCCGCGTCCGCCAGGGCGGCCTTGGTGCCCTCCTCCAGCTCGGACTTGAGGTCGAAGCCGGGTTCGTACGTGCTCGCGGTCCCGACCGCGATGGCACCGCCGTGCACCTTCTGGACGGCGCCCTGGCGCGCCAGCGCGTCCAGGTCGCGACGGATCGTCATGTCCGACACACCGAACTGCTCGACCAGCTCGGCGACGCGCACCGCGCCGGCCTTGCGGATGGCCTCCAGGATCAGCGCCTGGCGCTGCGGGGCGAGCAAACTCTGATCAGCCACGGAGGCCCTTTCGATCGAACGGGTGCCTGGTCGCTCCCGCTTTCTTTGGGTGGGTCGACCCTGCCACGGTCGTGGACGAACGCGTTCGACAGCTCCGGCGGGACGGGGCTGCCGGAGCGTCCGCGTCGACGACCGGGCCGCGTCCGGTCGCGACATGATCCAGTATCCCAGGACGCCGGTGCCTCCCACGTCCCGTCGGCCGACCCGTGGGGCGGGGCCCTGCCGCACCGGCCCGGAAGCACGGAACTGCCGGTGCCACCGGCAGGGGTGGCACCGGCAGTTCCGGTCGCGGTCCGGCCGACCCTCGGCGGCCGACCGCTCGTTCCGCCGCCGGCCGGGTCCGGACCCGCTGCCACTGTGCGGCGGGTCCGGCCAGGGGGCCCGGCCGGGGCGGACGTCATGGGGGCTGACCACCGGGACACCCGGTTCGGGAGTCCGCGGCCCGGCCCCGGTGGGGGAGCCGGCCCCGCGCGGCGCGCGTCGGGAGGTCCGGTTCCCGGGAAGTCCGGTTCCCGTACGGCGGTGCGGTGCCCCGCCGCACGGGGGTCTGGGTGTCAGGCGGGCAGGCCGACCGCGCGTTCGCGGTTGCGGCGCTGCTGGATGACGACGGCGGCGATCAGCAAGGTTCCTTGGGCGACGTTCTGCCAGAAGGCGTTGATGCCCTGGACGGTGAGGCCGTTCTGTAGGGCGCCGAGCAGTGCGACGGCGAGCAGGGTGCCGCCGATGCTGCCCTTGCCGCCCTTGAGGGCGCAGCCGCCGAGGGCGGCGGCGGTGATCGACTGGAGTTCCAGGCCCTCGCTGCCGGAGACGGGCTGGCCGCTGCCGGTGCGTGCGGTGAGGAGGACGCCGGCGAGGGCGGCGACGGTGCCGGAGAGGGCGTAGGCGGCGATCAGGTACTTGTTGAGGTTGATGCCGGCCAGGCGGGCGGCGGTGTCGTTGCCGCCGATGGCGTAGATGTTGCGGCCGATGTCGGTGTAGGTGAGGAGGGCGTGGACGGCGGCGGCGGTGAGGATGAGCAGCCAGACCATGGTGGGCAGGCCGGCGATCTTGCCTCGGCTGAGGAAGATGAAGATCGGGTCGTTGAGTACGTAGCCTTGGGCGCGGCCGTCCGAGACGAGTTGGGCGAGGCCCTTGTAGGCGGCGAGGCCGGCGAGGGTGGCGATGGTGGGGTTGACCCGGCCGTAGATGATGACGATGCCGTTGAACAGGCCGATGCCGGCGCCGATGGTGAGGGCGGCGCCGATGCCGAGGTAGGGGTTGGCGCTGGTGGAGGTGAAGACCATGGCGCTGGTGACGGAGGCCAGGCCGGCCTGGGAGCCGACCGAGATGTCGAGGCCGCCGCAGATGATCACGACGGTCTGGACGACGGCCAGCAGGCCGGAGATGGTGGCGGCTTCGGCGATGACCTGGATGTTGTCCCAGCCGACGAAGTTGGGGTTGAGTGTGCCGAAGAGGGCGACGACGGCGATGAGGGCGCCGGTCAGGCTGAGGTTCTGGCCGCCGATCGCGGTGAGGAGGGCGCGCGGGCCGCCGGACCGGGTGGGCGGGGCTGTGGTGTCCGGCGCCGGGACGGTCGGGGGAGTGGCAGTGGTCATCGGGTCTCTCCGGTCTGGGCGGGGGCGGTGGTGGCGAGGTCGTCGGCCATGGCGAGGGCGAGGACGGCCTCTTCCGTTGCCTGGTCCCGGCTCAGTTCGCCGGTGGTGCGGCCGTTCTGCATCACCACGACCCGGTCGGCGAGGCCGAGGATTTCGGGCAGTTCGGAGGAGATGACCAGGACGGCGGTGCCCTCGCGGGCGAGGTCGGCGATGATCTGGTAGATCTCGGCCTTGGCGCCGATGTCGACGCCGCGGGTGGGTTCGTCGAGGATCAGCAGGTCGGGTCGGTGGGCGAGCCAGCGGGCGAGGACGACCTTCTGTTGATTGCCGCCGGACAGGGTGCGGACTTCGGCCTCGATGGAGGGGGCGCGGACTCGCAGTCGGTTGGCGTACTCCTGGGCGAGGGCCTTTTCCTGTCGGTGTTTGACGAAGCGCCAGTGGCTGAGGCGGCGCAGGCTGACCAGCGAGGTGTTGTCGCGGATCGTGCGGTGCAGGAACAGCGCTTGGGCCTTGCGCTCCTCGGGGGCCAGGCCGATGCCGGCGGCGATGGCGGCGCGGGGGTTCTTCAGCCGCAGGACTTCGCCGTTGAGGGTTAGCGTGCCGGAGCGGATCGGGGCGTCGCCGGCCAGGGCGAGGGCGAGTTCGGAGCGTCCGGCGCCGATCAGGCCGGCCAGGGCGACGACCTCGCCGGCCCGGACCTTCAGGCTGATGCCGCGCACGTCGTCGGTGGTGACGTCCCGGACGTCCAGGACGACGCGGTCGGTGGCGACCTGCTGGCGGACGAACAGTGAGGACAGGTCGCGGCCGACCATGAGCCGGACGAGCTCGCTCTCGTCGGTGGCGGCGGCCTGGACCACGCCGGCGACCTGGCCGTCGCGCAGTACGGCGATGCGGTCGGCGAGTTGGAAGATCTCCTTCATCCGGTGGGAGACGTAGATGACCGCGATGCCTTCGTCGCGCAGGCGTCCGATGAGGGCGAACAGGGCCTCGACCTCGTGTTCGGAGAGCGAGGAGGTGGGTTCGTCGAAGGCGATCGCGCGTGGTGGGACGGCGCCGGTCAGGGCCCGCATGATCTCGACCAGCTGGCGTTGGGCTGCGGTGAGTTCGGAGCCGAGGAGGTCGGGGTCGAGGACCTTGTCGAAGCCCAGGCGTGCCAGGTCGGCGGTGATCCGGCGGCGCAGTTCGGCGCGGTCCAGGCGACGGCCGGCCCGGCGGGGCAGCGAGCCGGCGTAGACGTTCTCGGCGACCGGGACGTGGGGGATGATCTCGGGTTCCTGCGGGATGATCCGGATCCCGGCGCGGCGGGCGTCCTGCGGGGAGTGCAGGTCGACGCTCTCGCCGTCCAGCAGGACGCGTCCCTCGGTGGGGCGGTGGTCGCCGGTCAGGATGCGCAGCAGGGTCGACTTGCCGGCGCCGTTCTCGCCCATCAGGGCGGTGACCTGGCCGGGCGGGAAGGTGAGGGTGACGTCCGTCAGTGCCTGGACGGTGCCGAAGCGCTTGGACACCCCCTCGGCGCTCAGGCCGGCGGAGCCGTCCGGCGGCGGGAGGGGAGACGGTGCGGGTGGGGTCATCGGGGCCTCGCTGGCAGTGCGGTGCGTACGGTCTTGGGGAGCGTCGGCGGCGGGGGTGCGGCGGGGCCGGCGGCGGCCTGCCGCACCGCCGGCTCGGCGCGGTGTCAGGTGCGGCGTCAGCTGCAGGACACGCCCGCGGACTGCCAGGTGGTGGCGTCGACCATCGTGGTCGGGGCGAAGGCCTCCTTCGGGAAGTCCTTGCCGTTCTTGAGCTTGTCGAACATGGTCTGCACCGACAGGGCGCCGACGTCCTTGCCGTTGATGAACAGGGCGGCCTTCATGCCGGAGGGCTTGCCGGACGCCCAGTCCTTGCACGCCAGGTAGGCGCCCAGGCCGACGCCGTCGACGTCGTTCGGGCTGATCCCGGCGTTCTGCAGGGCGGTGACGGCGCCCTGCACGTTCTCGTCGTTGCAGCCCCACGTCACCCAGTGCTTGACGCCGGGGTTGGCGGTGATGGTGGCGGCGACCTTGTCCTGCGCGCCGGTCGGGGTGTTGTCGGTCGCGACGTCGATCAGCTGCACGCCCGGCACGGCCTGGTCGAAGGCGGCCTTGGCGGCCTTCACGCGGTCGCCGCAGACGGTGACGTCCTGCTTCCAGGCGGAGAGGATCCGGGTGTCGGCCGCGTTCCAGCCGGCCTTCGTGAACTCCTCGGCGGCGCGCTGGCCGACCTGCTGGCCCATCTGCTGGCCGGAGAAGCCGATCCGGGGCACCAGGTCGCCCGCGGCGCACTGCGCCGGGGCCGGGCCGCTCGCGCAGACCTGGTCGTCGGAGGTGAGCAGCGCGGCCTTGGCGTCCCGCGCGGTCTGGACGACCTGCGGGCCGACCGCCGGGTCCGGCACCACGATGATCAGGCCGTTGCTCTTCTGCGCGATCGCGGCCTGCACCTCCCCGACCGTCTTGTTCGCGTCGTTGCCGAGGTTCACCACCTTCAGCTCCGCGCCCAGTTCGGCGGCCTTGGCCTTGGCACCCGCGGCCTCGTCCACGAAGTACTGCTGGTCACCCTGCTTCTGCAGGTAGGTGATCGAGACCTTGCCGGACACCGGCGCCACCGAGGCGTCCGCGCCGGAGGAGGAGGTCTGCCCGGTGGAACAGGCCGTCAGGCCGAAGGCGGTGACCAGGCTCAGCGCGGCGAGCGAGGCCAGGCGGCCACGGGGGGAGAGGTGCATGGTGGGGGCTCCTGAGGGTGCGGGACCGACCGGCGAGAAGCAACAGAACCGATCAGAAAGCATCGCAATCAAACGCGATGGATCAAAAGAAAGCGCCTGGCCATGAGGTGAGTCAAGCTCATGGTTCCCCTTGGGAGCTATTGAGACCGTCTCGTTATGCCACTGTGCTCCCGGCTTGGCGCGGGGTTGCTCGGAGTCGCTGGATCGCGTGTGATCTCCCGGATCGAAGCAGGTTGTCGGTGCGTTCGAGCAAACTTACCGATTGGTAGGTTGTCGCCCTGGACAGCTTCGAGCAAAGCCGGAGCAGCGTCAATGGCGCGTGGCAGGGTCATGGTGGTGATGGGCGGCGGCCCCGCTCGGCGGCGCGGATCAACTGTCAACTTCGTGGGCATGATGCCCAGGAGTGTTGCATTTCATTCGAAGTTGTTGATTGTTGTTGAAAGCTGGGTCTACTGTCCTCCCGGCGGTCGGCATGCACCCGCCAGCGCCCGTCCCGGCGGTCCGTCCGTGACTCCGGTGCTGGTGACCCCCATCCCCCTGCCGACCCGGCCCGAGGAGCAGGAGCAGTCGATGAGCACACCACCCCATCCGTTCCGCCGGGGCGTCACCGCCCTGGCGGCATTCGCACTCGGCGTCGCCACCGCCGTCGCGGCCGCGCCGGCCGCGGAGGCTGCGGAGGCCGCGCCCGCCCCCGCAGCGCAGTCCGTGACGATCGACGGCTCCTCGCCGGGGCGGGCCTACGACGGGCTCGGCGCGATCAGCGGCGGCGGCGCCACCTCGCGCCTGCTGGTCGACTACCCCGAACCTCAGCGCAGCCAGGTGCTGGACTACCTGTTCAAGCCCGGCTACGGCGCCTCGCTGCAGACGCTGAAGGTGGAGATCGGCGGCGACGCCAACTCCTCCGACGGCCCCGAGCCGTCCCACATGCGCACCCCCACCGAGGTCGACTGCGACCGCGGGTACGAGTGGTGGCTGATGGAGCAGGCCAAGGCCCGCAACCCCAAGATCACGTTCTACGGTCTGGAATGGGCCGCGCCGGGCTGGCTGAACGGCGGCATCTGGTCCCAGGACAACATCACCTACCTCCAGTCCTGGCTCGGCTGCGCCCAGCAGCACGGTCTGAACGTCGGCTACCTCGGCGGCTGGAACGAACGCGGCTACGACAAGACCTGGTTCGAGAACCTGCGCGCCTCCCTCGACGGCCACGGCCACCAGGACACCGTCCTGGTCGCTTCCGACAGCGACGACGAGCACTGGTCGATCGCCGCGGACATGGCGAGCGACCCCGCCTTCGCCAAGGCCGTCGGCGTCATCGGCCTGCACGGCACCTGCTGGCACTCGACCCCGGTCTACACGGCCTGTCCGGGCAGCGGCACCGCGACCGGGCTGGGCAAGCGGCTGTGGGCCTCCGAGGACGACAACGACAGCTACGGAGCCGACCCGGCCGCCCTGGCCCGCAACGTCAACCGCGAGTACCTCGACGCCCGGATCACCTCGGACATCAAGTGGGCGCTGGTCAGTTCCTGGCCCTCGGAGCTGCCCTACGCGGGCGCCGGCCTGATGGCCGCCGACCAGCCCTGGTCCGGCAACTACGCGGTGGGCCGCGACATCTGGGTGATGGCGCACACCACCCAGTTCGCCAAGCCTGGCTGGCAGTACCTGGACGCCTCCAGCGGCTACCTCGCCGGCGCCGGCGCCAACGGCGACCCGCACAGCGGGAGTTACGTCACGCTCAAGTCCGGCCGGGACTACAGCGCGGTCATCGAGTCCACCGACGCCACCGCCGCGCAGACCGTCAACGTCAAGGTCACCGGCGGCCTGTCCACCGGCCCGGTGCACGTCTGGGCCACCGACACGAACTCCACCGACCCGTCGAGGTGGTTCGTCCACACCCAGGACGTGACGCCGAAGGGCGGTTCGTACTCCCTCACCGTGCAGCCCGGTTACGTCTACACGGTGACCACCACCACCGGCCAGGGCAAGGGCACCGCCGTGGCGCCCCCGTCCACCGCGATGCCGCTGCCCTACCGGGCCGACCTCAGCGGCTACGCCGCGGGGGCCACCGCCCGCTACTTCCACGACTGGGCCGGCGCCTTCGAGACCGCGCCCTGCCCGTCCGGGGCGACCACCCCGATGTGCCTGCGTCAGGTGATCACCCAGGCGCCCATCCCGTGGCACGACGACATGAACTACACCCCGCTCACCCTCCTGGGCGACCCGTCCTGGGCGCACTACCAGGCGAGCACCGACGTCGTCCTCGAACAGGCCGGCACCTCCGCCGAACTGCTCGGCCGCATCGACCACGTCGACCACGACCGCTCCGGCTACCACCTGAAGATCGACGACACCGGCGCCTGGAGTCTGTTCACCGAGGACCGCGCCGGAGCCGACACCGTGCTGGCGAGAGGCAGCTACCCCGGCGCCGGGGCTGGCACCTGGCACAGCCTCACGCTGGCCGTGCAGGGCCAGAACATCACCGCGTCGATCGACCACATGCAGGTCGCCTCGGTCGCCGACGCCGGCCACGGCACCGGCCAGATCGGCCTGGGTGTCGGCGGCTTCCAGCACGCCGACTTCGCCAACACCACCGTGACGCCGCTGGCCGCCCCGGCCACCCACACGGTGACCAGCGCCAACAGCGGCAAGTGCCTGGACGTCACGGGCGCGTCGACGGCCGACGGAGCCCAGGTCGTCCAGTGGACCTGCGGGGCCGGTAAGGCCAACCAGCAGTGGACCATCGTCCCGGTCGCCGGAACCGGCACCGTCCAGCTGGTGTCGGCCAACAGCGGCAAGTGCCTGGACGTCACGGGCGCGTCCACCGCTGACGGAGCCCAGGTCGTCCAGTGGACCTGTGGCACCGGCAAGGCCAACCAGCAGTGGACCCTCGTCCCGGCCACCGGGGCCCGGGTCGAGCTGGTGGCGGCCGGTAGCGGCAAGTGCCTCGACGTGACCGGCGGCTCGACCGCCGACGGCGCGCAGGTCATCCAGTGGACCTGCGGCACCGGTGCCAACCAGGAGTGGACCGTCTCGTAACGGGACCGGCGAAGCCCCTGCCCCCACATCGTGCCGGGCGCCTGCGGGCGTCCGGCACGGACCGCCACCTCTCCCCACACCCAGGAGACGCCCATGGGCCGTCAACACCTGTCATCGACCTGGCGCACCGCCCTGAGCGCGGCGCTCGTCCTCGCCGGCGCGCTGGGCGGCCTGACCGCGCCGGCGGGCGCCCGGGCCGCCACCCCCACCGCCGCCCCCACCGCCGTCACCATCGACGGCACCAAGCCGGGCCTCACCTTCGACGGGGTCGGCGCGATCTCCGGCGGTGGCGGCAACTCCCGCCTGCTGGTGGACTATCCGGAGCCCCAGCGCAGCCAACTGCTCGACTACCTGTTCAAGCCCGGCTACGGAGCCTCGCTGCAGGTGCTGAAGCTGGAGATCGGCGGCGACACCAACTCCACCGACGGCGCCGAGCCCAGCATCGAGCACACCCGCGGCACCGTCGACTGCAACCAGGGCTACGAGTGGTGGCTGGCCGAGCAGGCCAAGGCCCGCAACCCCGACATCAAGTTCTACGGCCTGTCCTGGGGTGCCCCCGGCTGGATCGGCAACACCGGCAGCGGCGGCAACTTCTGGTCCCAGGACAGCGTCAACTACCTGATGGACTGGATGGGCTGCGCCACCCGGCACCACCTGAACGTGTCATACCTCGGCGGGTGGAACGAGCGCGGCTTCGACAAGGCCTGGTACGAGAACCTGAAGAGCACGCTCGTGGCACGCGGTTACGGCGCCACCAAGGTCGTCGCCGCCGACGACACCTGGGACGTGGCCGACGCCATGGCCACCGACCCGGCATTCAAGAACGCCGTCGACATCGTCGGCGTCCACTACCCCTGCGGGTACATGAGCGACTTCAGCAGCTGCCCCAGCCCGGCGAACGCCCAGGCGCTCGGCAAGCCGCTGTGGGCGAGCGAGAACGGCTCCGAGGACGCCGACGGCGGCGCCCCGGCGGTGGCGCGCGGGATCAACCGCGGCTACCTCGACGGAAAGATGACCTCGTTCATCAACTGGCCGGTCATCGCCGCGCTCTACCCCGACCTGTTCTTCTCCACCGACGGGATGTCGATCGCCGACCAGCCCTGGTCCGGCACCTACAGCATCGGCAAGACCACCTGGGTCACCGCGCACACCACCCAGTTCACCAAGCCCGGTTGGCGCTACATCGACTCCGCGAGCGGCTACCTCGGCGGCGCCCGCACCAACGGCAGCTACGTCACGCTGAAGGGCGCGAACAACCGCGACTACAGCACCGTGATCGAGACCCTGGACGCCACCGCCGCCCAGACCGCGAGCTTCACCGTCAAGGGTGGCCTGTCCACCGGCAACGTCCACGTCTGGTCCACCGACCTCAACTCCACCAACCCCGCTGACTGGTTCGTCCACCAGCAGGACGTCACCCCGGCCCACGGCACGTACACCCTCACCCTGCAGCCCGGCCGGGTCTACACCGTGACCACCACCACGGGCCAGGGCAAGGGCACCGCCACCCCGCCGCCTGCCGCGCCGATGAAGCTGCCCTACGCCGACGGCTTCGAGACGCCCGCGACGACCACCTCGCCGAAGTACTTCGCGGACATGAACGGCGCCTTCCAGACCGTCGCCTGCGGCGGCGGCCGCACCGGCACCTGCCTGCGCCAGATGGCCCCGACCAGGCCGATCAACTGGACCGACGAGCCGTACAACGCCCCGTACACGATGATGGGCGACGGCAGCTGGTCCAACTACACCGTCACCGCCGACACGATGTTCGAGCAGTCGAGCACCGTCGAACTCCTCGGCCGGGTCAACCAGCAGGGCCGCAACAACAACGGCCTGAACGCCTACCACCTGCGGGTCAGCGACACCGGCGCCTGGTCCATCGACAAGAGCGACACCAGCTGGCACTTCACCACCCTCGCGAGCGGCACCACCACCGCCCTCGGCACCGGCCGCTGGCACACCGTCGCGCTCACCCTGGACAACGCGACCCTCACCGCGAGCATCGACGGCACCGCCGTGGGCAGCACGACCGACACCAGCTTCACCAACGGACGCGCCGGCCTCGGCGTGACGGGCTACCAGACCGACCAGTTCGACAACTTCGCCCTCACCCCCGGCACCCCCACCACCCACACCGGACCGATCGCCTCCGCTCTGCCCGGCACCTGCGCCCGACCCACCGCCGGGACCAGCGGCGCCGCCGTGCAGCTGTGGGCCTGCGACGGCAGCGCCGAGCAGCTGTGGACCCGCACCAACGGCACCCTCACCCACAACGGCAAGTGCCTGGACGTCACCGGCGGTGGCACCGCCAACGGCACCCCGGTCGAACTCTGGGACTGCAACGGCGGCGCCAACCAGCAGTGGGCGCCTCAGCCGGACGGCAGCCTGAAGAGCGCCCAGTCCGGCCGCTGCCTCGACGACCCCGCCGGGGCCACCGCCGACGGCACCCCGCTGGAGATCTGGGACTGCAACGGCGGCGCCAACCAGCGCTGGACCCTGCCGTAGCTCCCTGACGGTCCGGACCCGCCCCTTCCAGGCCCCAGGGCCTGCGGGGGCGGGTCTCCCGGCGATCCGCGCGGCGGGCTGGCGACCAGTCGGCCACCGGTCGGCGGGCCGGCCGTCCTACGGCGGGTACCGCCCCGCGTCCGCACCCTGTTCCGCACCCCTCTTCCGCACCCTGCCCGAACGGAGAGCAGCCCGTGCCCAGAGACGTACTCGTCTCGACCGGTGACCTGATGGTGGCCCAGGAGGCCGCCGCGACCATGCCGAACGGGCAGCGCATCACCCGGTGGACGTTCGGCTCCCGGACCGGTGTGACGGCGGAGGTGCTGAGCCTGGGAGCCCGCCTCCAGGCCCTGCACGCGCCGGACCGGGCCGGGCGGCGGGCCAACGTGGTTCTGGGCGGCGGCAGCGTCGAGGACCTGCTCGGGGACGCCGCCTACCTCGGTACGACGGTCGGCCGCTACGCCAACCGGATCGCCGGCGGTGTGCTTCCGCTGGCCGGCACGACGTACCGGCTGGCCACCCAGACCACCGGCCACACCCTGCACGGCGGCTCGGACGGCTTCGCCACCCGCCTCTGGGACGGCGTCCCGGTGCGGGCGGACCGGCAGGTCGGCGTCCGTTTCCGCCTTCGCAGCCCCGCCGGGGACCAGGGGTTCCCGGGAACCCTCGCCGCCGAGGTGACGTACCTGCTCGACCCCGACGGCGGGCTCTCGATCACCTACCAGGCTGCCACGGACGCCCCGACCGTCGTCAACCTCACCAACCACGCCTACTTCAACCTGGCCGGCGAGGGACGGGGAACGGTGCACGACCACCTGCTGCGCGTCGAGGCGACCGGCTACCTTCCGGTGAACCGGGACCTGATACCCCTCGGCCCCGTCGAGCCGGTCGCCGGCACCCCCTTCGACCTCCGCCACGCCCGCAGGATCGGCACCCGCATCACCACGGATCACCCCCAACTCCGCGCGGCCGGAGGCGGGTTCGACCACACCTGGGCACTCGACGGCACCGGACTGCGCCGCGCCGCCCTGCTGAGCCACCCGGCGAGCGGCCGACACGTCGAATGCCTGACCACCGAACCGGGACTCCAGGTCTACACCGGCAACCACTTCGACGGCACGCTGACCGGTCGCTCCGGCCGCCGGTACACCCCGTACGCGGGCATCGCGCTGGAGACCCAGCACTTCCCCGACTCGCCCAACCGGCCCGACTACCCCTCCACCCTGCTGCGCCCGGGGGAGAAGTACCGGTCGAGGACGGTGTACCGCTTCACGGCCGGGTAGCGGTGCTCCGCCGAGCCGAAGTCCGGGCGAAGCGCGCCGCACCGGTGGGCGGCGTCGACCAGCTCGTCGAGGGCCTCCCGGAGACGGTGGTCCGCGGCGTCGACCTCCTCGGTGGCGGGTAGCCGGCCGCCGGGGAGCGGGAGCAGGGAGCCGGTGCCGGTAGCGGCCAGTGCCGCTCGCAGGAAGGCCGCGAGCGAGGCCCAGGGATCGGGGCGGGCCGCGACACTGCCGGCCGACGCCTGGGTGGTGGGCGCGGGCTACGACCAGAACAAGCAAGGGAACCCTCGCCCGGGGCATGCTCGCCGACTTCACCGTCCTCAGCGACGACCTGCTGGGCGTGGCCCCCGAGCGCATCGGCAGCCTGGCCGTCGGGGGCATCGCGCACGACGCGGGGGCGTTGAAGGTGTCCTGAGAGAGCAGAGGGAGGCGCGCAGGAGTTCTGCACCCGACTGGCCGAGGAGGCCGGCCGACCCGACGAGGACGGACCGCGACGACCGTCACACAGGCCGGTCGTCGCGGTCCGTCCTCGGCCGCCGTTCAGCGGTGCAGCGGTTCCGCCAGTCGTTCCAACAGACCGGCGACCAGGGCTGTCTGCGCGGGGACGGTGTCGGGGTAGATGAACTCGCCCTGGGCGTGGGCGCCGTCGCCGACCGCGCCCATGCCGCACAGCACCGGCAGGCCGAGGGCGGCGACGAAGTTCGCGTCGCTGGCGCCGCCGACGGCGGCGGCGGGCAGGTCGTGGCCCTGCTCGCGGGCGATCTCGCGGGCGAGGTCGAGGAGGGGGGAGGAGGCGGCGTTGAGGGTCATCGGGGGCCGGTTCCAGGCGTGGTCGATGTCGATGCGCACGCGCGGGTCGCTAACCTTGATGGCCTCCAACTCCGCGTCCACGCGCTCCCGTTCGGCCTCGCTGCTGACCCGGATGTCGACGCACGCGGTGGCGAGCCCGGCGACGACGTTCGCGGCGGAGCCGCCGGTGATGAGCCCCGGGTTGATCGTGGTGCCGAGATCGGGGGAGGCGACGGCCGCGGCGGCGACCACGAACTCGGACAGCGCGGTGATGGCGCTGGCCCCGTCCTCGGGCGCCAGTCCGGCGTGTGACTCGACGCCGCTGGCGGTGATGCGGAAGGTGCCGTTGCCCTTGCGGGCGGTCTTGACCGCGCCGTTCGCGCTCGGCTCCAGCACGAGCGTCACGTCCACGTGCTGCGCGACCTCCTCGATCACCGGGCGTGAGGACCGGGAGCCGACCTCCTCGTCACCGTTGAAGAGGAAGGTGACCGTGGGCACGGGTACGCCGCTCTCCCGGGCCAGCTTCAGGGCCCAGATCCCCTGGGCCAGACCGGTCTTCATGTCGAAGATGCCCGGCCCGCTGAGCTTCGCCCGGCCGTCCGCCTCCGGCGGCGCCCAGCCGGCGAGGGTGCCGGTCGGCCACACGGTGTCGTAGTGGCCGACCAGCGCGACGTGCCCGGGGCCGGTGCCCGCGTAGGTCATGATGAGGGTGTCGCCGCGCTCGCCGCCGGGGTGGCGGTGTTCGTGGCCGGGCTGCCCGAGCCGGTGGACGGCGAGGTCGTGCAGCAGGTCCAGGCCGGCCGAGAGACGGGGCAGGTCGTAGCTGCTGGTTTCCTGGTCGACGAGGGTCAGGATGTCGCTGACGATCTCCGGCGAGACCTCCTGGGCGCAGTCGATGAGGGGGGCGGCGGGCGACGCAGACATGATCGGCTTTCTCTTGCGAACGGGTGGCGTGGTTTCCGGTGGAGTCGGGCGGGCGGCTCAGCCGATGCCGAAGGGGATGCCGAGCAGGTACCAGATGAGGAAGAAGGCGACCCAGACCACCCAGGCGACGGCGGCGACCGGGAGGGTGAAGGAGGCGAGGGTGCCGATGCCGGCGTTCCTGCGGTACTGGCGCAGGTAGGCGACGGCCATCATGAAGAACGGACTCATCGGGGTGATGCACTTGGTGACCGAGTCGGCGACCCGGTACATGGCCTGGGTGGCCTCCGGGTGGATGCCGGTGAGCATCAGCATGGGCACCAGGACCGGGGCGACCAGCGCCCACAGCGCGGAGCCACTGGTGACCAGCAGGTTCATCACGGCGATCAGCACGGCCACGCCGAGCAGCACCAGCCAGCCGCTCAGGTGGAGGTCGCGCAGTAGCTCGGCGCCCTTGACGGCGAGGACGTCACCCAGGTTGGTCCACTTGAAGTAGGCGAGGAACTGGGACAGCGCGAAGAACAGGACGATGGTCGGGGCCATCGACCTGGTGCCGTCGGCCATCGCGGCCATCACGTCGGGGGCACCGCGGAAGGTGCCCGCGAGTCGGCCGTAGACCCAGCCGATCACGGCGAAGAACACCCCGAGAACCAGTGCCATGCCGCTGAACACCGGCGAGTTGACGATGCCGCCGTGGTCGCCGCGCAGTGGCGAGTGCGTCGGGATCATCGCCACCACCAGGAGCACGGTGAGGCCCAGCGCGACCAGTGCGGCCCCGCGCAGCGCGGTCCGCTGCCGCGCGGTCGCTTCCATTGCCTGCGCCTGCGCCTTCTCGTCGATCGGCGCGGCGGCCACCGCCTCGTCGGGCTCCAGGTCCGAGCGCCGTGTGAGGACCGTCTCGACGACGATCGTGATCACCACCGCCATCAGGACTGAGGACGCGAGACCGAAGTAGTAGTTCGCCACTGGGGTCACGACGTAGTGCGGGCTGACGACATGGGCTGCGGCGGTGGACACCGACGACAGCAGCACGTCGGTCGTGGTGAGCGACGGGGAGGCGTTGAAGCCCGCGGAGATCGACACGTAGGCGACGACGCAGCCGAGGACCGGACTGCGGCCGGCGGCCCGGTAGAGCGCGGCACCGAGCGGGATCAGGGTCACGTACGCGGCGTCACCGGCGACGTGGCTGACCATGGCGGTCAGCGCCAGCGCGAAGGTCAGGAACTTGCCCGGCACCCGCGCGACCAGGCGGTGCAGCAGCGTCTCGAAGAGCCCGCTCTTCTCGGCGACGACGATGCCGAGCATCACGATCAGCACGGTTGCCAGCGGCGGGAAGTTCGCGAAGTTGTCGACGGCGTGCCCGACGACGAGGTTGAACCCGTCCTTGCTGAGCAGGTTCTGCACCTTGACGGTCTTGTGCGTGCCGGGGAGCACCGCGCCGACGTGCTCGGCGGCCAGCACGGCACTGAGCACGGCGACGAGGGCCGCGAGGGCCCAGAACATCCAGAACGGGTCGGGTAGCCGGTTGCCGGCCTTCTCGATCGCCGCCATCGCGCGGTTCATGGCGCGCATGGATCTCGAGCCGGGCTCGGTCTCCCGGGACTCGGTCATGGTGGCACTCATGGCTACCCTTTCGGCACTACTGAGGGATGTTTTCGCACACAATGGCATCCAAGTGAGAGATTTGCTAGATCTCCTGTGTCACGATGGGATCAACTGGCAGTCTAAGGTACGGAAACATGACTGGGCCTCTCCTCGACGAGCTCGACCGGCGCCTGATCGGGGCGCTGCACGTAGCCCCCCGGGCCACCTGGGACGACATCGGCGCGATCCTGTCCGCCGACGCGGGCACCCTCAAACGCCGCTACGACCGGCTGCACAAGGCCCACATGGTGCGCGTGGTCGGGCAGGCCGACTGGGGCCTGCACTCCACGGCGATGCCGGTCCACGTCTTCCTGGACATCGCCGGCGACACCCCGCTGGCGGTCCTGGAGCGGCTGCGTGACCTTCCCCACGTCCAGCGGCTGGCGCAGATCTCCGGCGACTACCCCCTCTACGCCGTGATCCACGCCCCGTCCGAGGCGGCCACCAGCGAGGCGATCGACCGGCTCTTCTCGATCCCCGGTGTCCGCCGCGTCAACGCCCTGCCCGCGCTCAGCACCCTGCGCCGGGGCGCCACCTGGGACCCGCAGTTCCTCACCGACGCCGAGCGCGCCGGCCTGCTGGAACTCGCCGGGGTCAGCCCGGAGGGCACCGCGACGGCCAACCCGCCCGCCAAGCCCCTCAGTGATGCCGAGCGCAGCGTCGTCACGCAACTGATCCAGGACGGCCGGGCCTCCGCCGCGAGCATCGCGCGCTCCGCCGCCCTGCCCACCTCCACCGCACACCGGGTGGTGCGCCGGGTCCTGGACGAGCGCTGGGTCAAACCGCGCCTGGAGATCGTGTCGGAACGGCTCGGCTTCCAGACCCCGTTCATGCTCCGCCTGCGGGTCGCCCCCGGCGAGACCCCCGAGGTCATGCAGCGCCTCGACCGGCTGCCCCAGACCCGCCTCGCCGTCCACGTCGCCAGCGACCTGTCCGTTCTCTGTACCGGCCTGGTCACCGACCGCTCCGCCCTGGCGGCCTTCATCGACGAGGAGCTCGCCGAGATCCCGGGCATCCTGGCGGTCAGCGTCTACGTGATGCTCGCCGAACCGCGCCGCTACTGGCTGGACCGGGACCTCGCCTCCGGCGCCCTCGGCACCTTCCACGCGCCCACGCTGCTCTGAACGGGCCTTCGGGGTGGCGGGTCGTCCGGGGATTCCTGTATTTCTGTCGGCCTGTTCCCGCTGACCGTCGCCCCCTCCCGCCCGGAGCCTCCGCGAGCGCGACCCGTCTGTCGCTCGCGGGACTTGAGACTGGAGTACCCAATCATGGAAAGCACGAGCGGCGTCGGCGTGCTCGACAAGGCCACCTCGATCCTCGGCGCCCTGGAGGCCGGCCCCGCCAGCCTGGCCGGACTGGTCGCCGCTACCGGCCTGGCCCGGCCAACTGCCCACCGACTCGCCGTCGCACTCGAACACC
This sequence comes from Kitasatospora sp. NPDC018058, assembly GCF_044327205.1. Lineage (NCBI taxonomy): Bacteria > Bacillati > Actinomycetota > Actinomycetes > Kitasatosporales > Streptomycetaceae > Kitasatospora > Kitasatospora sp. NPDC018058. Next base: position 26,756 of record NZ_JBIRFA010000049.1, read on the forward strand.
ACCGACTGGTCGCCAGGGACCTGCAGGGCCGGGTCATCCTCGGCTCCCGACTCACCGAACTCTCCGCCGCAGCGGGCGAGGACCACCTGTCGGCCGCCGCCGGTCCGGCCCTGACTCACAGGTCGCTCAGTTGCCCTGGCTTCGTCCCGGCGCCCGGGCTGTCGCGCCGGGCCCTGCGTTGGCGATCGGCCACGCGATGGAGAGCGGTCTTGAAGGCGGCGCACTCCTGCGTGCCCAGTGCCTTCGCGTGGCGTTCCTCGATCGTGCGCATGATGGAGGTGGCGGCCTCCATCTGGAGCAGGCCGCTCAAAACCGACCATCACGATTGATGACCGATGAGGGTGTGGCTCAACCTCCGAAGGAGTGAAAGATGAGCGAGCGCAGCAAGTTTCTGGAGCCGATCACCCGGGAGAACGCCGCCGTGGTACTGGTCGACCACCAGGTGGGCCTGCTGTCCGGCGTCCGGGACATCCCGCTCGGCGAGCTGAAGCACAACGTGGTGGCGCTGGCACGCGCGGCGACCGTGTTGGGTATCCCGCTGGTCGTCACCACCACGGCGGCCGACAGCATGTGGGGGCCGACCGCCCCCGAGCTGGTCCAGGTGCTGCCGGCCGGACAGAAGATCATCGACCGCAGCACGGTCAACGCCTGGCACGACGACCGGGTCCGCGAGGCCATCGAAGCCACCGGCCGGCAGAAGCTGGTCTTCGCCGGGGTGTCGCTTGAGGTGTGCGCCGCACTGCCCGCGATCTCCGCGACGGCCGCCGGCTACGACGCCTACGTCGTCGTCGACGCCTCCGGCACCTTCAGCCAGGCCAAGCGTGAGGCCGGACTGCTGCGCATGCAGCAGGCGGGCGTCATCGTCAGCGACTACGCCACCCTCATGGTCGAGGCCCTGGCCGACAACGCCGCTCCCGAGGCCGCCGCCCTCTACACCGTCCTGGACATGCCGTTCGCCGTCCTGGTCGGCCAGATCTCCGCCGCCCGCCACGCATAGAGGTCCACCGGCCGACCAGCGGAGACACGGTCTGACCCGGAAGTCGGATGCTTCCGGCGGCACGAGTGCTCACCTACTGGCGGCAACGGCACCGAGTCTCCACGTTGGCCTTGTTCCTGTCCTCGTCGCTGCTCACCGGGGTGCGAGTTTCTGCGCGGCGCCGTGATCACGGAACCTGTGCCTGCGTGGGTGAGGCAGCAGCGGCTGTCCGCCGGGTGAGCCCGTGGAGGGCGCGAGGGGTCTGCCTGCTGTGCTATCTCTGCAGGTAGGACACGGTCTGCGGCACGCCTAGCCCCCAGGCCGGCACCGCGGCCCCTCTGCCTTCTGCTGGGTACGCCCTCGCACGGCATCGCAGGCAGCGCCGGGCGCCGCACCCTGTGCCGTTCGGAAACTGGTCGTTGCTGGTCAGGCCGCGTATCGGTACTCGTTGGTGACACCGCCGAGCACTCGGCTGCTCGACACCGCCGAGCAGCACGACGACTCTCTCGCGGGCCTCGGCATCGTGGCGCACCACGACCTCGACCTGCGGGACCGCCTTGCGCAGTTCCTCCTCCTCCAGAGCCGCTGGGACTATCAGGTTTCCGAATTCATGACACTCCCATCAGAGCCTCGCGGACGGCAAGGTTTGGGTGTCGGTACCGGCTGAGATCTTCTTCTGCAGCTGCATATCTGGTTAGCGGCGCTCCTGTACCCCCACAAGGTGGGTCGAATTGGGCAACGGAGTCGTGCGTCGGTTGTGGCGTGTTCTTCGGCGATCGCTCATTGGTCTGTGTGTGTCGATCGTGTTCGTCACCGTTCTGCCGGCCGTTCATCAGATGGTGCGAACTCGTGCTTGTCAGCTGGTTGCGCCAGATGGGCGTGGTTACGCTCGGTTGCGTCGTCCGAAGGAGGACGGCGCCCCGTCGCGTGCTGCACGTGCCCAGGCCGTCTCGGCCGTCATGCGCTGGTGCGGATCACGCTCGGGTAGTTCCCATGGGAGTGGACATGAGTTCTGTAGGTCGTAAGACCGTCGCGGTGATGGCCGCGGCTTTGGCGTCGCTGGGCGCGGGGAGCGGTGTCACCGCCTCTGCGACCACCCCGTCGGCCGCGTCGTGCAGCAGCGGGGCGGAATGCCCCAGCCTGAAGCCGACCAGGCTCACGGCCAGCCAGGCCACCTTGAATGTCACCCAGATGCAACTGGAGAACATCAACGCGGCGGCGTCCGACGCGGTGACCGGGGAGCCCATCCGCGGTGCGAAGATCGTGTTCGCCACCATGGGCGGCCGGACGCTGGGAATGGCGTACACGGACGACACCGGAATCGCCGCGATCACCGCTCCGGAGGACCTGGGTCCCGGAACCCTCCAGGAGTTGCTGGGCGGCTACGAGGCCGCGTTGGTCGGCGACGGCGTCCACGCCCCGGTCGGGGCGCACGGGGCGATCACCGTCGGCACCGACCAGGGCCCCGGTGTCCCGGGGCAGCCATGCGCCATCTGCAGTGACCGCGGGCTCAAGCAGGACGTGGTCCCGGTCGACTGGAGCCGGTAGAGGTGCGGGTCTTCCGCCGACGGCCCCGGGCGGCTGACCACGGTGTCCCGGCCCGTCGTTCGGCCGGCGCGCGGGAGAGCGGCGCTGTGGCCCCGGTCGGTGCGGTCAACGGCCACGCGGTTCTGGAGACCGTGGCCGCACTGCCGATCAGTACCTGGCGCTACCTTTGGGAGCCCGAGGACATGCGCCACCTCGGGCCGATGGCCCAGGACTGGCACGCCGCCTTCGGCTTCAACCAGGACGACACCACCATCCCCGTCGTCGACGGCCTCGGCGTCGCCCTGGTGTGCGTCCAGGCACTGCACCGCCGCGTGGAAGAACTCACGGCCGAAGTGGATCGGCTGCGAGAAGCCGCGACCAGGACCACGCCCGAGGCCGCGTGACGACGCCGGACGGCCCGCTGTGATACTCCGGCGGTCGCAGGGACGGACCGCCGGCGGCCACGGGCGCAGCCCACGCTCGCCGCCCAGTGCGTGGGGAGCTTGGGGGAGTTGGCCCCTGCGGAACACCCATCGCGATCCAGAAGGCAGGACCCTATGACAGGTCAGGACACTGTGGCACGAAACGACGCAGCGACGGGACCGTCCGAGGTGATGGATCAGCGGTCGCCAGTGTGTACGGACGCGATCTGGCGGCTTCCGGTGACGGTCTGTCGCATCACCCAGTTCCTGGGCGAGCATACGGCTGGCTCCCTACTGGAGCGTGCCATCGCCTGCGCCGGCGACACGTTGAAGCCCTCCATGATTCAAGACCAGCAGGTGGTTCCCGACATTCGCCGGTCCCGCTCGTGTCAGGACTTCGCCGCGCCTGAGTTGATGGCGGCCATCGATGGGGTACTGGAGGCGGTCGAGCACACGCTGGGAGTCTCCTGCCAGTACACCGAGCCCGGCTACGGCCTCAACGTGCACAACGACGGCGACTTCTACCGGGCGCACCAGGACACCAGTGCCGAGTTCGCCCCCCGACGTCTGCTCACGTTCGTGTATTACCTGCATCGCACGCCCCGGCCTTTCGACGGGGGCGAGTTGCGCGTGTTCGACGCCGCCCTGCCGCTGCACACGGAGACAACCGGCAGGTGGGAGGAGCGCACCTGGCGGGACTGGGAGCCCGAGCACGACAGCATCGTGTTCTTCCGACCCACCGCCTGGCACGAGGTACGGCCAGTCAGCTGCCCGAGCAAGCAGCACGCGGACAGCCGCTTCGCCATCAACGGCTGGCTGTGCAGCCCTGACCCCGCGGTCCGCGGGAATGACGTGAGCCTGTGAGGCTCATCGTCCCCGACACCGACTGAATGCCGGTGCCGAGCATGCCCTCGAACAGGTCGGTGAGTTGGCCGGCGTAGTGCTCGGCGCCGTAACGAAGGAACGTGGCGGCCTGGTCGGGGGTCCAGCAGGTGCGCTCCTCGGCACGCGGCTTCGGGAGGACAGCGTGTTTGGCCGGGTGGTAGTGCAGGCGCCAGGAGCGGACGGCGGCGTTCAACGCGTTCCGCAGGGTGGAGACGGCCCGGTAGACGGTCTCAACGCCGAGGGCATCACCTGCCGGTCAGGTCACCGCGGCCGGGGTGCCACGGCGGCGGAGCCGTGCGCACCGCGGGCGGCCAGCCTGCGGGCGACCCCGTCCGCGAGCAGCAGCAAGGCGGTGGTCACCAGCGCGGCCATGTGTTCGTAACCCGCCAACTCCGGGTCCACCGCCGTGATCGCGGCCGTCAGCAGCACCACGCCCAGCGCGGTCCAGCGCGCCCCGAACCGCCAGGCGACCAGCAGGCCCAGTCCGATTACGGCCGCCGACGGCCCGGTGTCCCGGACCTGGGCGAATGCGGCGGGCAGGTGGAGCAGGTGGCCGGGCGGCCGGGACACCCCGAAGCGCGCGTAGCAGGTGCCCACCAGCGAGCAGGTGTACCCGACGGCGAGCGTGCGCCACGGGCCGAGGGTCAGCTCGGCGATCGCGAAGACCACGAACACCTGGGCCAGCGCCCCCCAGACCGGCAGGTCCAGGGCCGGCACGAATATCGAGACCGGGAAGCGCAGCAGCGCGACGTCCCACGGCTCGGTGGCCCGGACCACGCCTATCCGGGAGACGAAGGCCGCCCCGCTCGGGAACTCGTCGACCGCCGCGAACAGCAGCACCAGGCAGCTGGAGACCACGGTGAGGGTCAGTGCGGCGGCGCCCCTGGCCCGCAGCCGGGCGCGCGCCCGGCGGTAGAGCGGGCCCCACTCGCTCTCGGCCGCGCGCCGGATACCGGGGTTGTTCACGATGGTCCTCCAGTCCCGATCAGGAGCCGATGGTGGCCGCACGCCGGTCCGCGGCACCGGCGTGCGGCCGGCCGTCGGAACCCGAGGTGCACGGCCGCAGCAGCGCGAAGTAGGCCAGAGCCGGTCCGGACTGCCGGATGACGTGCAGGCCGACGGCGTTGGCGTGCCGGGCCAGGGTCGCCGGGCGGATCTGGTGGCGGTCGAAGAACTCGCCGACGACCAGGCGACCGGTCGGCTTGAGGACCCGGCGCAGCTCGCTCAGGGTGGCGGGGACGTCCGGGATCTCGCCCAGCGCGGTGACCAGGTAGGCGGCGTCGAACGTGGCGTCGTCGAAGGGGAGTTCGCGCGCGTCGGCCAGGGTGGGGACGATGGTGTCGAGGCCGGATCCGGCGGCCCGGCGCATCACGTGGTCGAGCATCTCCTGCTGGATGTCGACGATGTCCAGCCGGCCGTCGGCGCCGAGCCGGGGCGCCACCTGGAGCGACTGCAGCCCGGTGCCGGGACCGATCTCCAGCATCCGCTCGCCCGGCAGCGGCTGGAGCTGCTCGGCCAGCCGCTCCCAGGACAGGAACGGCAGTGGCAGGTCGAGCAGTCGGTGCTGCGCGTAGGGGTACGGCGCGGAGTCGGTCACCCACCAGGCGGTGGCCGCGGCCGCGACCGAGGCGCCCGCAAGGGCCCAGATGCCGGCCTTGCCGAACGGGACGCGCAGGGGTGAGGAGGGGTGGCGCATAGTTCTTCTCCAACGTTGGTCGTCGGCGTGGGGCGGCGGTGCCCGCTCAGTGGATGTGGATGCCGCCGTTGGCCAGTGGCCTTCACCGGTGGTTCGCGGTGGCGCTGCGGGGCGGCGCACCTGCGCCGCCCTGCACTGACCATCTGCCCTCCAGCCAACAGCAGTTCGGCCGGGCCGGACACGTTGCCAGCCCACCGAACCGGGGTAGGGATAACCCACCTGTCAGTCCCAGCCGTTGTTGTCGGGCGGGGTGGTGGTGTCGGCCGGGACGGCAGCGGCCCGCGGCTGCGCGGCGGCGCTGACTCCGGATGCGATGGCGGGCGCGACGAGGGTGAGGGTGATCGTCGCCAGTGCGGCGGCGGCCGCGGCCGCGAGGTTGGCCCGTCGTGCGTGGGTGTTCATGCCGCTGTTCCCCCGGATCGTGTGTCGAGAGTGATCCGCGGGCCGTGGTGTGCGAGTGTCTCGGTCCTGGTTCCCAGGCCTTGATCGGCCTGCGATTCCGTGGTGACAGGCTGTTGAGGACACGTGAGCGAATACCGGCGCCATGCTGTTGTCATGGCAAGGTGTTGCCGTGCCGGAGCCCCGGGGCGTCCTCGAGCCGCCGGCGCGTGGCGGTCAGTTCTGGTCGTCCGGCTGGTCGCCGGAGAGCAGGAGGTCGTCGAACCCCGGCACCGGGGTGGCGGCGAGATGACTCAGCCGTCCGCCGCCCGTGCGCTGGTAGGCGGTGCCGACGGCGAGTGTGGCCGCCTCGGCGTCATGCAGCCGGGCGTGGGAGACGAAGAGGACGGCGGCGAACACGGTGTCGCCCTGGCGATCGGCGAAGACGTGCTGCAGGCCGTGGGTGGCCGGCAAGGAGCTGGACATCCGCGGGTCGTTCGGCGGCAGCCCGGGTGAGTACCGCCAGACGCTGCGGGACATCGCCGAGGGCCGGATCGACGCCGGTGCCGTCACCACCGGCGTCACCGGCCCGGACGGACTGGCCGGGGCGATCGCCGAACTCGGCGAGCCGGAGCGGCACGCGAAGTTCGTCGTCGACCCCTCGCTGGTCGCCGGCTGATCCTCCGAACGACGGTGGCGTCCCCGGGATCTCCCGGGGACGCCACCGTCGTTCGCGGCACGGGCGTGCTCAGTGGACCATGATGTCGCCGCGCGTGGTCTTCACCACCACGCTGTGCGGCGCGTCCGTGGCGGTGTTCGGCAGCGAGACGCTCGGCGACGACCAGGAGCTCTGCGCGTCGACGTGGTAGGTGGCGTCGTGAGGCACCTTGAGGTCGACCCCGCCGTAGCCCGTGGTGACCTTCAGGGAGGCGGGTGCCGCCGTGAAGGAGGCGCTGACCGCGCCGTCGGTGGTCACCTCGGCGTTGGGGGCGCTGCTGTCGGCGAGGGTCACCCCGCCGCCCGTGCTCCGCACGGTCAGCGGGCCGGACGACTGGTCCACCTCGACCCCGCCCAGCCCGGTGGTCAGATCCAGCCGGCCGGTCAGGCCCTTCGCCTGGATCCCGGCGTCCCCGGTGTTCACCTGCGCGGCCAGGCCGGCCGGCACCGTGATCTGCAGGTGCCCCGAGCAGTCGTCGGAGCAGCCGGCGGTGACCGTGACGTCCGCCCCGGACCGGGTGACGGAGACCTGCGGGACACGGCCCGTGTAGCTACCGCTCATGGCCACCGTGACCTGCGAGGAGCCGTCCTGAGTCAGCGTCGCGCCGACTCCGTCGGCCTGGACCGTCACCGTCACCTGGCTGGCGCCGGCCGCGTCCTGCTGCCAGTTGCCGCTGTACGGGTGGTGCGCCGGAAGCAAGTCGATCACGATCCAACTGGCGGCCATGGCGACGACCGCGGCGAGGGCGGCCAGCCCTATGAGGAGGCAGCCGCGGCGCTTCATCGGTGTGGTAGTGATCTCAGGCTCCCAGGTAGCGCAGGACGGCGAGCACGCGGCGGTGGTCCCCTGCCTCCTGCTGCAGATCGAATTTCACGAAGATGCTGCGGATGTACTTCTCCACCGCCGCCGTGCCGATCACCAGATCGGCCGCGATCCCGGCGTTGGAACGGCCCCCCGCCATGGCCGTGAGGACCTCCCGCTCGCGCGGCGTCAGGGTGGACAGCGGATCCCGCTGCCGGCTGCCGGCCAGCAACTGCTTGACCACCTCCGGGTCGAGGACCGTCTCGCCCGCGGCGACCCGGCGCAGCGCGTCCACGAACTCCTCGGCGTCCGATACCCGGTCCTTGAGCAGGTAACCGACCCCGTTGTCATCGGTGTTGACCAGGTCGATGGCGTAGCGCTCCTCGACGTAGTGGGAGAGCACCAGGACGCCGGTCTCCGGCCAGCGGGCGCGTACCGCCAGTGCGGCGCGCAGGCCCTCGTCCAGGAAGGTGGGCGGCATCCGGACGTCCGTCACACAGGCGTCCGGCCGGTGTTCGGCCACCGCGCGCAGGAGTTGCTCCCCGTCGCCGACCGCGGCGACCACCTCGATCCCCTGTTCGCTGAGCAGCAGTTCGATGCCCTGGCGCAGCAGCGCGGAGTCCTCGGCCAGCACTACCCGCATGGCAATTCCACCTCGATCACGGTCGGTCCACCCACCGGACTGCTGAGCCGGAACCGCCCGTCCACCCCGGACACCCGGTCCGCCAGACCAGTCAGACCCGTGCCGGCCGCGAGGTCGGCTCCGCCACGTCCGTCATCGCCGACCTTAACGTCCAATCGGGCGCCCTCCCGCCGGATCTCCACCCAAGCGCGGGTCGCATGAGCATGCTTGGCCACATTGGTGAGCGCCTCGGTCACCGTGAAGTAGGCGACCGCCTCGATGGTGGAGGAGGGGCGCGGCTCCACCAGGACGTCAAGGCGCACCGGCACCGGAGCCAGCGCGGCGACGGCGGAGAGCGACGCCTCCAGGCCGCGGTCGGTCAGCACCGGCGGGTGCAGGCCGCGGGCCAGGTTGCGCAACTCGGCGATGGTGCTGAGGGTTTCCCGCCGGGCGTCCTCGACCAGCTTGTTGGTCTCGTGGTCACCGGACTTCTTCAAGCGTGAGCTGGCCCGGCCCAGGGTGATCGACATCGCCACCAGCCGTTGCTGGGCACCGTCGTGCAGGTCCCGCTCGATCCGTTTGCGCTCCGCCTCGGCGGCGTCCACCACCCGGGCTCGACTCTCCGTCAGATCGTTGATCCGCTGCTCCAGCTCCATGCCGCGGGGCCGGGAGAGCAGTGCGACGGCCAGCGCGGTGTCCAGCGCCAGCAGGAGTTTGACGATCAGGGGGGAGAGGACCGCGCCGACCAGCAGCGCCACCGCCGCGACCAGCAGCGCCCGGGGCAGGGAATCCACCACGAACGGCCCGAGCTGGGCCTGCCCGCCGGGCAGGCCCCGGTAGTAGGCCGGAAGCAGCACCAGGGTCAGCGGCACGGCCCAGATCAGCGCCACCCCGACCACGGTCACCACCGCCACCGGCATCAGCAGTACGAAGTAGCCGATCAGCCGCCAGGTGCAGGGGTTGTGGACGAGCGACTGCAGCGACTTGGCCAACCGCCACGAAGAGACCGGCGCCGGCAGCTCGTCGAGCTCCAGCCCGCAGGTCACGGCGAACCGGGCGCGCTCGACGGCGGCCAGCCGGAACAGCGCCCACCCCGCCGCCACCGTGAGCGGCAGGCCCACCAGGCCGGCCGGCGCCAGGCAGAGGGCGACGACCAGCACGACCAGCACGGCCAGTCCCGCCAGCGCCACCAGACCGTCAAGTGCCAGGTGGATCGACGCCCGCCACAGCACGGGGGAGGCCAGCGCGCGCAGCGGATTGCCCGGCACCACCTCGCGGGGTGGCCGGGCGTCCGTCCGGGCTCTGCCGGTGGCACGGCCGGCGATGTTCTCGGTCAACTGCTTCGGACCCGCTCTCGTGGGCAGTGCGGGCGGCGACCAGGTCACCGTCCGCGCCTCGATTCGACAAGGGGACGGTACCCAACCCGACCACCCGTCGACAGCGAGGAGAGCCCACCAGCGGGGGGTAGGGTTTACCCCCGTCCGGCCGGTGGGTTCACGCTGCCGACCCGGCGCCGCCCGGTGCGACATCGTGGGGACATGACCGATCGACACTCGAGCGCCGCCGGCCGCCCCTGCCCGGCCGGCAGGACCGACGACATCGAGCAGTTCCTCGTGCACTACGGGGACACCATCGACGACCGGGTCGCCGAGATCGTCGAAGAGGTCCTCGGCGAGCAGCTGAGGCGGTACCGGCGCGACGTTGTGCTGCCGGTCACCGTCGCGCTGCTGGCGGCCGCGGCCGTCTCGCTGGCGCTCATGTGGTGGAGCCCGTGGACAGTTCCCCTGGTGTGGGCCGCCACCTCCGTCATCTGCGTGTCGCTGTCGCAGACCGCCCGGATCACGCGCCGCTCGTAACGGGCCGCGACCGAGTGCTCGGTCACGACCGCCCCGGACGGACGGCACCGGAGGCGGCTACGCGGTCCCACCCCGCTCCCGGCCCACGGCCTCCTCGATGGCCCGCTGCGTGTCGGTGGGGCGTCCCGGCTTGGCGGTGCCGGACATCGCTGGTAGGGACGGGCGCCTTCGGCTGGCGGGGACTGTCCCAGTCAGCAGGAGGGGACCGGTCCCCGCCCGTGTCCACGCCCCTGGAGGGCGTTCCTCGGGGATCGGTCCGGGTCGCGGCCCCGGATAGCGGCTCGTCCGACCTCACCGTCCGCTGAGGGTCGCCCGGTGCGCGGCGGCCGACAAGACCCGGGGGTGTCTCGGAATCGTCCCGATCGCGGGGCGCGGACCCCCAACTGCCGTGTGTGGTGGTCACGGTGTGGTCCGCTGAGCGGGCGCGCGGGTCCACGCCGGGAGTGGGTGCTGCGTTCGGGTGGGTCAGTGGGCGTCGCGGCAGGTGCCGGTGGGGGTGCAGAGGGCGATGGAGAGGGGCTTGCCGGTCGGGGGGATCCGATAGTGGTATTCGGCGAAGGTGACGAGATCGCCGCCACCGAGGTCGCCGGCGCCGAGGTCGATGGTGCGGTGGTGGACGGGGCTGACGATGTGGCCGGTGTCGCCGGAGACTTCGATGTCGTCCACCTGGCCGCGGTAGGCCGTGAAGGCGTAGGCGTCCACACCTGCCGTGGTGTCGGTCGGCATGGGGGTGCGGGGGACGAGGTCCTCGATGGCGGTGAACCAGATGGTCGTGGGCGCCTCGCCGTTGTGGTTGACGATGGCGTAGCAGACGTCGAAGTTGTCCACCAGCCAGAACGCCATCGCCCGGTACCGGCCGTCGGTGTCGAGGACCACCAGGGTCGGCAGTGTCGGTTTCGGGCACTGGGGTGGCGTGTTGAGCGAGCCGACGAGGTCCACGATCCACTGGGCGGACGGCGGGGCGGGTTCGGGGAGGAGGACCGGGTGGCGGATCGGGCCGGGGACGGGGATCGGCTCGCACGCGGCGGCCGCGGCCAGGGCCGTTACCAGCGCTGCCGTCGAACAGAGCGCACCGAAGCCGCGTTTCATCGTGTCTCCCCGGAACGACGGGTGGGACTCAGGATGCGCCTCGACTCGGGCGGCGGCAAGACTCCGGGCGCGGGCCGCGCCCGGAGTCCGATGGCGTGTCAGGCCGCGCGTGTCAGGCCGGGCGGGGGAGGTAGGCGAGGCCGTGGGCGCCGGGTTCGGCGAGTTTGGGGAGGGTGAGGCGGGAGACGGGGGTGAGGATGTCCAGGTCGATGATGTCGACGGTGGAGGAGACGACGCTGGAGACGTAGGCGAGGCGGCCGTCGGGGGAGGAGGTGATGGTGAGGGGGAAGAGGCCGATCTCGACGGAGCCGAGCTGCCGGTGGGTGTCGGCGGAGAACACGGTGAGGCGGCCGGGGGCCTGGCTGCCGAGCGGGGAGGTCGGGTCGGGGACGGAGCGGATCTCGCCGGCCAGGAGCTTGCCGGTGGCGGTCAGATGGACCGGGAGCACGGCGTTCTCGGTCGGGAGGGTGGCGACCACCGTCGCCGAACGGGCGTCGATGACGCGGATGCCGGGGGTGGAGTCGGGCTTCCCGGCGAAGCCGAGGTAGGGGGCGGCGACGTAGGCGAGGGTGCCGTCGGGGGAGACGGCGAGGCCCTCGCTGCCGGGGACCTCGACCTTGGCGGTCAGGACGCCGCGGTCGAGGTCCACGACGGAGACGAACGGGGCCTCCTTGTTGGTGGCGAAGCCGGTGCGGCCGTCCGGCGTGATGGCGAACCAGTGCGGGCCGGGGGCGTCGGTGTCGATCCGGCCGATCGGGCGGCGGGTCGCGGTGTCGATGACCACGACGCCGCCGGGGCGGTCCGTCGAGGCCTCGACGCTGACGTAGAGGCGGCGGCGGGCGGTGTCCAGGGCCAGGCCGTGCGGGCCGTGCTCGGGGGAGAGGTCGATCACCTCGACGATCCGGCGGGTGTCGGCGTCGATGGCGGTCAGTTCGGTGCGGTGGCCGTCGTGGGCGTTGTAGTAGCCGGAGCGGTAGGCGGTGGTGCACCAGAGCAGGCGCTGGGTCGGGTCGAAGCACAACTCGTGCGGCTGGGCGGTGACTTCGAGCGTGTCGAGGATCCGGTCGGTGGCGGCGTCGAAGAAGGAGACGGTCGGTCCGCTCTGGCTGACGACGGCGAGGACGTCGCCGGCGAGGTGGGAACGGGGGTCGTTCGGCACAGGTGCTCCTTGAAAGGGTTTCCGCGGTGAAACGGGTTCCGCCGTGGAACGGGTTTCCGAGTGGACGGCTCCACTCTCGGCGGCCCGGTGCGGCGGAACAATGCAAGGATTGGCAAGGGATAGTTGCCTCAGGCGCAAAAGTACAGTTCAGGAGCCTCAAATGGACCTCAACCTGCTGCGGGCCCTGGACGCCCTGCTCCAGGAGCACAGTGTGACCCGGGCCGCCGAGCGGCTCGGCACCTCGCCGGCGGCGGTGAGCCGGATGCTGGCCCGGCTGCGCCGGGCGGTCGGCGACCCGCTGCTGGTGCGGGCCGGCCAGGGTCTGGTGCCGACCCCGCGGGCGGTCGAACTCCGCGAGGAGGTCGGCGCGTTGCTGCGCGGCTGTGAGAACGTGCTGCGTCCCGGGGCCGGGTTCGATCCCGTGCACCTGGAGCGGACCTTCACCGTGCAGACCAGCGACCTGGTGCTGGTCCGGGTGGCCGGCCCGCTGACCGAGCGGATCCGCGCGGAGGCGCCGAAGGTCGACGTGCTGTTCCTGCCGGAGGCGTTGGAGGGCGGGCCGGCGCTGCGTCAGGGGCCGGTGGACGTCGAGGTGGGCGTGCTCGGGCAGCTGGACCCGGAGATTCGCACCCGGCCGTTGGTGAAGGCACCGGTGGTGGGCGTGGCCCGCAGCGGCCATCCGCTGTTCGCGGGGCGGATCACCGCCCGGCGCTTCGCCGCCGCCGACCACATCGGCATCTCCCGGCGGGGCAAGCGGCTCGGGCCGATCGACGCCGCGCTGGCCGAGCGCGGGCTGCGGCGCCGGGTGGCGGTGGTGGTGCCCAGCCACACCAGCGCGATGCTGCTGGCCCGGGACAGCGACCTGGTCTCGCTCGGCCTGGCGGACTGGCTGCCGGGGACCCTCGACGCGCTGGGACTGCGCACCTTCCCGATCCCGCTCGAACTCGCCCCGCTGGAGCTGGGGATGGCCTGGCACCCGCGCAACTCGGCCGACCCGGGCCATCGTTGGTTCCGGGAGCACCTGGCGGCCGCCGTCCGACAGGTGCGGGGGGAATGAGAAGGAGGCGCGGTACGGACCCACCATCCGTACCGCGCCCAGGGGTTGCGAGTCACCGACGCAGCGGGCCCTCGCAGGTGTAATCAGCGGTGCCGGCCTTGCCGTTGCTCCAGACGTCGACCTTGCCGAAGGTGCAGTTCATGTCGTTGAGGTTGTTGGCGTCCTCGACGTCCTTGGTGCGGCTGAGCAGGAAGTAGTCCACGGTGTCGGACATGTCCTTGAAGACCTTGTCCGGGTTGGCGGAGTCGGAGAGGTTGGCGGTGACCTTGCCGGTGCAGATGAAGCGCATCGGCTTGTTGGCCCAGTCGCCGTTGTCCTTGCAGTTCGGCGTGGCGCCGGTGGCCTCGGCGAACGCGTCCTGGACGTCGGAGGCCCAGGCGAGGTCGAGCGAGCCGTTGTCGATGTACGAGGTCGACGGGACGTAGAGGTTGTCGACGTTCTTGATCTGCGCGTCCAGGAAGGCGTAGTACTCGTTCTGCAGGGCGGCGTCGGCGCCCATCCGGCCACGCCAGGCGTCGAAGCCGGCCGGGTCGTCGGCGCGCTGGTAGCCGTACATCTCGCGGAGCAGCGAAGGGTGCTTCTGCCAGAGGAACTCGAAGAAGGTGCCGGCGTAGTTGTAGAAGTGGAACGCCGGGGTGTCGTCGTAACTGGCGTGCAGGATCTGGACGATGGTCATCCGGGGGATGCCGGCGGCCTCGTCCGAGGCGAGCTTGCGGACCAGCGACTTGCGCACCAGGATGCCCTGGTCGCGGGTGGAACCGTCGAAGAACTCGGCGGTGCCCTCGTCCATCGCGGTGGTCTTGTCGTTGGCGTACCAGCGGGTGTCGCCGAAGTAACCCGGCACCGCCCAGCGGCCGTTGAGGTAGTGCACGTACTCGTGGCGGAACAGTTCCTCGAGGGTGAGCGTGGAGTCCTGCGGGACGCGCCGCTGGTAGGTGTAGAAGGTGGCGCCGCGCTCGATGTAGATGCCGCCGTTGTTGGTGCTGTAGCCGGTGAGGATCGGGTGGTACACCTCGTAGTCGGCGCGCGAGGCGTACAGGTGGATGTGCAGGGTGGTGTTGACGTCGCCGGCCAGCGGCTGGTCGGTGCCGAGGACGCGGAAGTACTGGCTCTTCACCTGCTTGCCGGCGTAGTACATCTGGTCGACGGTGGCCTTGTCGAGGGCGGTGCGGACCTCGATGGCGCCGTTGTCGTAGGTGTACGTGTTCGGGAAGAGCCTGGCCTCCAGGTCGGATATGCAGACGCCGTACTGCTGGCAGACACCGTAGGTGTTGGCCCAGCCGATCGCCTTGGCCCACGGGTCGGACCACTCGCCGAAGGCGGCCTTGGTGGTGCCGATCAGCGAGCCGAGGTCGGCGACGGTCGCGTCGTGCAGGGCCGGGACCTGGCCGAAGCGGCCGTACTCGGCGACGGCGTCGCGGGCGGCCCAGGCGTTCTTGGTGCCCTTGAGGTGGCTCCAGGAGGCGTACGTGCGGAACGCGGCCCGGTAGTCGGCGTCGGCGGCAACGGCGGAGAGGAAGGTCGGGTCCTGGTTGTAGATGCCCAGGTAGTTGAGGTTGAGCGCCTGCAGGACGGCGTTGCCCCAGTGGGCGTTGTCGGCGAGGGCGGTGCCGGGGGCGAGCGAGGCGAGGATGCGCTTGGCCAGGCCGAGGTTGTTCTGGCGCAGGCCGTCGGCGCCGGCGGTGATGGCCGTCTCGCGCAGGATGTCGGCGGCCAGGTCGGTGCCGGCGAAGGCGTGCGCGCTGCCCGCGTACGCCGTGACGGCCTGCTGGATCGCGGCGAGCGTGGCCGGGTTGCCGACGTTCAGCTCGTGGTGGCTGAAGGCGTGGTAGACGGTGGCGTGCAGGTACGTCCACAGCTCGTAGAGGTGCGAGGTGCCGGTGCCGTCGTCGGTGGCGGACAGCTGGGTGATCCGGTTGGCGACGGCCTGGACGTGGGCGTTGTCCATGGTGGTGGTGAACCGGGCGTCCCAGGTCCAGACGACCGAGCGCAGGCAGCCGTCGGCGGTGACGGCCGGGTCGGTGAGGAAGGCGACCAGCTGATCCGGGTTCAGGCCGGTGAAACCGTCGACGGTGCAGGGCACCCCGGCGGTGGTGCTGGGCGCGGTGCTGCCGGGGGTGGCGGCGAGCTGGGCGGCGGTCGGGGCGGGCGCGCCGACGTGGTCGGGCAGCAGACCGGGGATCAGGGTGCTGCCGAGGGAGCCGCCGCCGGGGGCCGGGGCGGGAGCGCCGGGCTTGGCGGCGGCGGTGCCGAGGTGGTCGGCGTCGTCGTAGGCGGTGCGCTGGTCGGGGTCGGCCTGGGTGGGCTTGGCCTGGGTGGGCTTGGCCTTGGCGGCGGTCACCGAGGGCGCGGCGGGCGCGGCGGCCTGCGCGCTCTGCAGGGTGGGCAGGGTGAGGGTGGCGGCCATCGCGGCGGCGAGCAGGACTCGCTTGGCAACGCGGGAAGTTGACACCGGTTCTCCTGGAGGGGGAAGTGGCAGGGGCGGTGCGAGGCGGCAGTGGGGTGCGTTTCCGGCCCGGGACTGCCGGGGGAGACCGGGGCGGACGCTGTGGGGGCGTGGCCGCCTCGGGTGAGCCGTAACATAGCAATGTGAAATTGCACCTGCCAAGAGGGTGAACGGGGGCTGACCCCGGCTCGGTCTCCAGTCGCAGTTCGGGATACCCCGCGGGGGTACGCGGCAGCCGGAGACGGTCGGGAGGCGAACCATGGCGCAGCAGCGCCCGCTCGGTCCGTCGGTCCCGTGGGCGCTGCGCCCGCTCGGTCCGTCGGTCCCGTGGGCGCTGCGCCCGCTGCTCCTCGCCGCCCTGCTGCTGGGCATCGTGACGATGCACACGCTCGGCCATCCGACCGGCGGCCATGGCGGTCACGGTGACCACGGCGGTCACGGTGGCCATGAGGGCCGGAGCGCACACGAGGTGGTGGCGCAACAGATGCCGGAGCACCACGCCGGCGCAGTCCAGCGGGCGCAGCCGCAGCCGCAGCTGCAAACGCAGGCACAGGCGCTGACGACCGCCGACCCCGCCGCCGACGGCATGGACCCGATGACGGTCTGTCTCGCCGTCCTGGCCGGCTGGACCCTGGTGCTGCTGGCCGTCTGCCCCCTGCTGCGCCGCAGCGGGGACGCCGCCGCCGAGGTGCGGGCCCGTCTGCTGCGGGCCGTCCGCGCGCTGCCGCCGCCCGGAGGCGGGCGGGTACTCCTCAATCGGCTGTCGGTGCCGCGTCAGTAGGCGTGCGCCCGCCGCTCCGCGCCCGCGCGCGCTCCTTCGCGCCCGCATGCGGAACGGCCGACGCGACGTCCTGTACGCCCACACCACCGCACGAGGTGCACTCCGCCATGCGCACTCCCACCCGCCGTACCGTCCTCGGTGCCGCGCTCGCCGCCGCCGGGAGCGGCCTGCTCGCCGCCTGCTCCTCCGACTCGATGAAGGGCATGGACCACTCGTCCATGAACCACTCCTCGATGAACGGCACCGCCACCCCGGCCGCCGCACTCGCCGGCTTCGTGGCCCCGAACGGCCCCGAGGTCGCCGCCGCCGAGGCCGCGCGCAAGCCCGGGCCCGAGCGCAAGGTCGCGCTCACCGCCACCGAGACCACCCTCGACCTGGGCGGACGCACCGTCCGCAGCTGGGCGTACGGCGACCGCCTGCCCGGCCAGGAGGTGCGCGCCACGCTCGGCGAGACGCTCGCCGTCACCCTCGCCAACCACCTGCCGCAGTCCACCTCACTGCACTGGCACGGCCTCGCGCTGCGCAACGACATGGATAGCGGCGGGGGGGGCTGGAGTTCCGCAACAGCACGAGCATGTGGCACCCCGTCCACCTGCACGGACACACCTTCGCGCTGGCCGGTGACGGCCCGCGCAAGGACACCGCGATCGTGCTGCCGGGCACGACCCTGGCGGTGGACTTCGACGCCGACAACCCGGGTCTGTGGATGGTGCACTGCCACAACGTCTACCACTCGGAGGCCGGCATGATGACCGTCCTCGGTTACCAGGCGTAACCCCGATCCAAGCTCCGAGACGCCGGGGCGGGGAAACAGCCCCCGCCCCGGCATCCGGCCAGCCGTGCCCTGCCAACCGCCCCCACCTGCGAAGCCATGACGATTTCTTAACGCGGGCCGATGACACGTCCTTAACGCCCTTCGCATAGCCTGGCGCGCACTGCCGTCGCCCGACGGCGCTTTTCACGGGGTTTTCAAAGCAAGAGGTGCAAGGTGGTTTCGTCGGGTTCGACGGAGACGACGACGGGGGATCCGTCGTCGGCGCGAATACGAGTCCGCAGCTGGCTGCTGGCGGACGTGTCCGCTTCCAAGACCGCCCCGGAGGCGGACACGGACAGTGACACGGAGACGGGGGACTCCGGGGCGCACGGCGCGCACGAGGGCCAGCGCTGGTGGCGCGTGATGTGCCTGACCGGCCTGGACTACTTCTCTACGCTCGGTTACCAGCCGGGCATCGCCGCTCTCGCGGCCGGGCTGCTGTCGCCGATCGCCACGATCGTGCTCGTGCTCGTCACCCTGCTGGGCGCGCTGCCGGTCTACCGGCGGGTCGCCCAGGAGAGCCCGCGCGGCGAGGGCTCGATCGCGATGCTGGAGCGGCTGCTGTCGTTCTGGAAGGGCAAGCTGTTCGTCCTCGCCCTGCTCGGCTTCGCGGCGACGGACTTCATCATCACGATCACGCTCTCGGCCGCCGACGCCAGCGCGCACCTGGTGGAGAACCCGCACCTGACCAGCGCCCTCGGCGGCAAGCAGATGCTGATCACGCTGATCCTGGTCGCGCTGCTCGGCGCGGTCTTCCTCAAGGGCTTCAGCGAGGCCATCGGCCTGGCCGTGGCGCTCGTCGGGATCTACCTGGCGCTCAACGTGGTCGTCGTCGCGGTCGGCATCTGGAAGATCATCCAGGCGCCGCACGTCGTCGCCGACTGGTCCAACGCGCTGACGACGGAGCACGGCAACGTGTTCGTCATGATCGGCGTCTCGCTCGTCGTCTTCCCGAAGCTCGCGCTCGGCATGTCCGGTTTCGAGACCGGCGTCGCCGTGATGCCGCACATCAAGGGTGACGCCGGGGACACCGAGGCGAACCCGGTCGGCCGGATCCGCGGCACCCGCAAGCTGCTCACCACCGCCGCCGTGATCATGAGCGCCTTCCTGATCGCCACCAGCTTCATCTGCACGCTGCTCATCCCGGCCAAGGAGTTCGAGAACGGCGGCCAGGCCAACGGTCGCGCCCTCGCCTACCTGGCGCATGAGTACCTGGGCGGCACCTTCGGCAGCGTCTACGACCTGTCGACCATCGCCATCCTGTGGTTCGCCGGCGCCTCCGCCATGGCGGGCATGCTCAATCTCCTGCCCCGCTACCTGCCGCGCTACGGCATGGCCCCGCACTGGGCCCGCGCCGTCCGCCCGATGGTGATCGTCCTGACGATCGTCGGCTTCCTGATCACCTGGCTGTTCGACGCGAACGTCGACGCCCAGGGCGGCGCCTACGCCACCGGTGTGCTGGTCCTGATCAGTTCGGCGGCCATCGCCGTCACCATCGCCGCCTACAAGAAGCGCCAGCGCGGCTGGACCATCGCCTTCGGGATCATCTCGGCGGTCTTCCTCTACACCACCGTGCTGAACACGATGGAGCGCCCGGACGGTGTCAAGATCGGTGCCTGCTTCATCGCCGGCATCATCCTGGTCTCGCTGCTCTCCCGCCTGAAGCGCGCCTTCGAGCTGCGCGTCACGGACGTCGTGCTGGACGAGACGGCCGAGCGCTTCATCCGCGACTACGCCCACCGCCCGCTGCGCCTGATCGCCAACGAGCCGACCAACCGGGACGCCGCCGAGTACCGGGACAAGATCCGGCAGATCCGCGCCGACAACGACATCCCGGGCGAGGACGACCTGGTCTTCGTCGAGGTGACCGTCCGCGACGCGTCGGACTTCGAGTCCGAGCTGACCGTCCGCGGCGAGGTGCTGCACGGCCGCTACCGGGTGCTCGCCCTGGAAAGCTCCAGCATTCCGAACGCGATCGCCGCGCTGGCGCTCACCGTCCGGGACCGCACCGGGCAGCGGCCGCACCTGTACTTCGAGTGGACCGAGGGCAACCCCTTCGCCCAGTTCCTGCGGTTCTTCCTGTTCGGTCAGGGTGAGGTCGCGCCGGTCACCCGCGAGGTGCTGCGCGAGGCGGAGCCGGACCGCACCAAGCGTCCGCGCGTCCACGTGGGCTGACCCCCGCCCGCACCGCCACGGCCCGTCCGGTCCCCCAGGACCGGGCGGGCCGTCGCCGTCCCCGCAGGTGCCGCTGACGGCGGTCCGGCCGTCGCGCCGTGGAGTCCCGGCAGATCGCGGCGTTCGGCTTCGCGCCGGTGCTCGACGGGGCGTGACCGCACGGCGCCGCCCACGCCAGGAGGGCGTGGGCGGCGGGCCGACGGTCGGGCCGGGTCAGGACGGCAGGCGCAGCGCCAGGCCGGGCTGGATGAGGTCCGGGTCCTCGCCGACGACCGATCGGTTGAGCGCGTAGAGGGCGGGCCAGCCGCCGGGGACGGCCAGGGCGGCGGCGATCTGGTCCAGGGTGTCGCCCTCGCGGATGGTCCACTGGCCGTTCTCCGCAGATGCCGGAGCAGGCGCCGGGGCAGGCGCCGGAGCGGGCGGCGGCAGGGCGGTGTCGCGCTCGTGGTCGCGGGTGGTTTTGTGGCCGTGGCCGGCTTCGTGGCCGCGGCCGCCGACAGCGCGGGTGCCGCAGACCGGCCAGGGGGAGAGACCGCGGCGCTCGGCCAGGCGCCGGGCGACCGTGATCTGGTCCTCGCGGCTGGCGAGGTCGGGGCGCGGGGCGAAGGCGAGGCCGCCGTTCGCACGCCAGGTGGCCTGGTCGAACTGCAGGCCGCCGAAGTAGCCGTTGCCGGTGTTGACGTGCCAGTTGCCGTTGCTCTCGCAGTTCGCCACACGCTCCCAGTCATACTTTCCGCCCTCCGATCTCCCGCCGGGGTCGGTGCCGGTGCCCCGGCCCGGGGGCGCGGCGTGGGCCGGGGATACGGCGAGGGCCACGGTGAGGGCGCAGAGCGCAGTGGGGACGAGGCTGCGAAGACGGGCGGTGGGAGGCATCGGCGGCTCTCAGGTCCGGGGACAGGAGTGCGCCGCCCGAAGGCGGTGCTCTCCCACCGACGCACACCGGACGGGGCGCACCGGTGGCGACACGTCCGAGAGGTCACCCGCTCGGCCGCCCGGGACCACCCCGCCGGCCCCGCGGCCATCCGGCCGTCCCCCGGCTCGTCCGCTCGGCCGGCCGCGCGTCGGCGGCCGGCCGGACCGTTATGTGAAAGCCCCCTCGGCGACGGGCAGTTCGGCCAGGCGCCACTCCAACATGCCGTCGTTGAGCCGGATCGCCCGCCGTCCGCGCGCGACCAGCAGCCGGACGGCGTCGTACGCGAGCACGCAGTACTCGCCGCGGCAGTAGACGACCACCTCGGTGTCGGCGGGCAGCTCCTCCAGCCGGTCGGCGAGCTCGTCCACGGGGATGGAGAGCGCGCCGGGGATGTGCCCGGCCAGGTACTCCTCCACGGGGCGGACGTCCAGCACGACGATCTCCCCGGCCTCGGCGCGGGTGCGCAGCTCCTCGTGGTCGACCTCGCGGGCGCCGTCCTCGCCGAGGTAGGCCGCCAGGGCGGGCGGCACGGCGGCCTGGTGGCGCTCGGCGACCTTGCGGAGCAGAGCGAGCAGCAGGCCGACGTCCTCGCCGGAGAGCCGGTAGTGGATCCGGACGCCCTCGCGGCGGGTGGCGACGAAGCCGGCCTGCTTGAGCGCCTGCAGGTGGGCGGAGGCGGTGGTGAGGTTGAGCCCGGCGGCCTTGGCGAGCGCGTCCACGGTGCGCTCGCCCTGGGCGAGCAGGTCGAGCAGTTCCAGGCGCTTTCCGCTGGCCAGGGCCTTCCCGCTGGCCGCGAACGCGTCGTACAGCCGCGCCTTCGCGCCGTTCTGGGTCATCGCTTCCTCCGCGCGGTGCTCGGGGCCTTGATCCAAGGTTCCATGGAATATGGTAATGGGTTCGATCGGCGGGCGTTCCCAGTGCTCAGGAGGCATCCTCCATAAATCCATGGAATATTGTCATCGGGGCGAGTTGCTGCATCCGAGCGCAGACCGCACCGTCATCACAGGAGGGCCGCGATGGACTTCGCCGACGAACACCTGATACCGCTGGTCGACGAGGGGCTGGGCAACAGCGCCTACCTGGTCGACCTGGGGGACGGCCGCGCCCTGGCCATGGACGCCGGCCGCGACCTGCGCGCCCTGCGGGCCGCCGCCGAGCGACGCGACCTGACCGTCGCCTTCGCCGCCGACACCCACCTGCACGCCGACTTCCTCTCCGGCGCCGTCCAGCTCGGCCACGACGACGGCGCCACCGTGCTCGCCTCCGCCGCCGGACACCGCACCTTCCCGCACACCCCGCTCGCCGACGGCGACGAGGTCGACCTCGGCGGACTGGCCCTGCGCGCCCTCGCCACCCCCGGGCACACCGACGAGCACCTCTCCTTCCTGCTCCTCGACGGCGCCGCCGAACTCGGTGTCTTCACGGGCGGTTCGCTGATCGTGAACTCCGCCGCCCGCCCCGACCTGCTCGGCCCCGAGCGCACCGACGAACTCGCCCGCGCCCAGTACCGCTCGCTGCGCCGCCTCGCCGCCCTCCCCGACCACCTCCCGGTCTGGCCCACCCACGGCGCCGGCTCCTTCTGCTCCGCCCCGTCCGGCTCCGCCCGCACCACCACCATCGGCGCCCAGAAGCAGTCCAATCCACTGCTCGCGGCCCCCGGCGAGGACGCCTTCGTCACCGAACTGCTCGCCGGCCTCGGCAGCTACCCCGCCTACTTCGCCCGCCTCGGCGAGCTCAACCGCACCGGGCCCCGGGTGCTCGACGGCACCCCGCCGCTCCCGCCGCTCGACGCCGCCCAGGTCGGCCGACTGCTGGCGGACGGCGGCCAGGTCGTGGACGTCCGCCCCGCCGTCGACTACGCCGCCGGGCACATCCCCGGCGCCCTCTCCATCCCGCTGCGCGGCCAGTTCGCCAGCTGGCTCGGCTGGCTCCTGCCCGACACCACCCCGCTGGCCTTCGTCACCGGTGACGGCCAGGACCTCGACGAGCTGGTCTGGCAGGCCCACAAGATCGGGTACGAGCGCCTCGCCGGACGCCTGGCCGGCGGCATGCGGGCCTGGCGCGAGGCCGAAGGGCAGGTCGCCGCAACCGAGTTCGTCACCGCCGAGCAGGCCGGGCGGCGCCCCTATCTGGACGTGCGACAGGAGTCCGAGTTCACCGCCGGGCACGTCCCGGGTGCCACCCACATCGAGCTGGGCTCGCTGGCCGCCCTCGCCGCCGACGCCCCGCAGGGCGCGCTGATCGCCTGCGGCCACGGCGAACGCGCGATGACCGCCGCCAGCATCCTGGAGCGCGCCGGGCACACCGGTCTGGCCGTCCTCCAAGGCGGGCCGGACGACTACGCCGCCGCCCAAGGCGAGCGTCTGGCGGAGGGCGCATGAGCACCGTGACCCCTGTCGCGGCGGGCACCGCCGCCCGCCCGGTCCGGCTCGGCCTGCGGGAGAACCGGCTGCAGTTCACCCTGCTGGTCGTGGTCACCGCCGCCGTCGGCGGCCTGGTCGGGCTGGAGCGGACGACCATCCCGCTGATCGGCTCCGAGATCTTCCACCTGACCAGTGACCTCGCCGTCTTCTCCTTCATCATCGCCTTCGGCGTCACCAAGGCCCTGACCAACCTCGCCGCCGGCGCCCTGACCGCCCGCTTCCGCCGCAAGCAGCTGCTCGTCACGGGCTGGCTGATCGGCATCCCCGTCCCGTTCGTCCTGGCCTGGGCGCCCGCCTGGGGCTGGATCGTGGCCGCCAACGTGCTGCTCGGCATCAACCAGGGCCTCACCTGGTCGATGACCGTCAACATGAAGATCGACCTGGTCGGCCCGAGTCGGCGCGGCCTCGCCACCGGCCTCAACGAGGCCGCCGGCTACGCCTCGCTCGGCGCGACCGCGCTGGTCACCGGCTACCTCGCCACCGCGTACGGGCTGCGCCCGACCCCCGAGCTGATCGGCGCCGTCTTCGTCGTCGCCGGCCTCGCGCTCTCACTGGTCGTCCGCGACACCGCGGCGCACGTCGCGCTGGAACTCGCCCAGCACCCCAGGCCCGCTGAGGACGAGTCGCGCCCCGGCCTGCGGCAGGTCTTCCTGCACACCTCCTGGCGGGACCGCTCGCTGCGCGGCGCCAGCCAGGCCGGGCTGGTCAACAACCTCAACGACGGCCTCACTTGGGGCGTCTTCCCACTGCTGTTCACCGACCACGGGCTCGGCCTCGCCGCCGTCGGCCTGATCAAGGGCCTCTACCCGCTGCTGTGGGGCTTCGGCCAGATCCCCACCGGGCACCTGGCCGACCGGATCGGGCGCAAGCCGCTGATAGTCACCGGCATGCTGGTCCAGGCCGTCGGATTCGTTATGGCGCTGGCCCTGCTCGACCGGCCGCTGCTGGCCGGCATCGTCTCGGCCGTACTGCTCGGCCTCGGCACCGCGATGGTCTACCCGGCGCTGATCGCCTCGGTCTCCGACCACGCCCACCCCGGCTGGCGGGCCAACGCCCTCGGCACCTACCGGTTCTGGCGCGACATCGGCTACGCGGCGGGTGCCCTGGTCGCCGGCGTCCTCGCGGACGCGCTCGGCCTCAACGCGACCATCGTCGCGGCGGCGGCGCTCACCGCCGCCTCGGGACTGTTCGCGGCGTGGCTGATCAAGGAGAAGGCCGCGCACTGAGGTTGTGTGGAGCAAGGTGCAACTGCCGTTCATGACGTCGTCGACGGGCCGGTGCGGATGACGGCGTGGGCGCCTTGGGGGCCGAAGAGGTGCAGGATCTCCACGGCTTTGGTGTCGGCGGGGCCGAACCAGTGCGGTTCCGCCGTGTCGAACTCGGCGATCTCGCCCGGGCGCAGGGTGATTTCACGTTCGCCGAGGATGAGGCGGAGTTCGCCGGCGAGGACGTACAGCCACTCGTAGCCCTCGTGGGTCACGAGCTTCGGCTTGCGGGGACCGAGGACTTGCTTGAACACCTGGACACGGCCCGGGTACTGGGTCAAGGGCACCAGCACACTGCCACGGTCCCTGCGGTGGGGCGTCAGGTGGACACGGGGATCGCCGGTGGCGGGCGCTGCCACCAACTGGTCAAGCGCCACCCGGTGCGCTTGCGCGAGGGGAATGAGCAACTCCAGCGTCGGGCGCCTCTTGCCTGACTCCAGCCGGGACAGGGTGCTCACCGAGATCCCCGTGCCGGCCGCGAGTGCCTCCAGGGTGAGCCCGCGGTCCCGTCGGAGTGCGCGCAGACGTGGGCCGATGCCGTCGAGGATTTCCGCGAGTTCAGCTTTCACGCGATCCAGTTTGCAGTCTCGGCAATTTCGCTGGGCCGCGACGGTCACCTGGTCCGAGCATGAGCGGGCAGACGATCCCGGACTGGAAGGCGTACCCGTGACCGCGACATCCCTGGCCACTCCTCCCCCCTCCTTGGCTGCTCGGCGGCGGTGGACGGTGTTGGCCGTCTGTGCGCTGAGCATGTTCCTGGTCGGGCTGGACACCACGATCGTCAACGTGGGCCTGCCCGCGATCGGGCGTGGGCTCGGGGCAGGAACCCAGGGTCTGGAATGGATCGTGGATGCCTACACCGTCGTGCTGGCCAGCCTGCTGATTTCCTCGGGCGCGATGGCGGACCGGTTCGGTCGCCGTCGGGTGTTCCAGTGCGGCCTGCTGGTCTTCGGGGCCTCGTCGCTGGCGTGCGCCGCCGCTCCTTCGTTGGGCGTGCTGATCGCGGCCCGCACCGTCCAAGGCGTGGGGGCGTCGATGCTCAGTCCGGTGGCCCTGGCGATCGTGGTGAACGCGATGCCGGATCCCCGCGAGAGAGCCCGGGCGATCGGCATCTGGGCGTCGGTCTACGGGCTCAGCATGGCTGCCGGACCCGTCACCGGCGGCGCGCTCGTCGCGGCCTTCGGTTGGCGGTCGGTGTTCTGGATCAACGCACCCGTCATCGTCGCCGCGCTCGTGCTGACCGCCCTGTTCGTGCCGGAGTCGCACGGACAGCGATCACGACGGCTCGACCTGCCCGGTCAGGCACTGCTCACGCTCACCGTGTGTGTCTCGGTCGGCCTGCTCATCGAAGGATCCCGGATCGGCTGGACCTCGCCCATGGCCGTGGCCGGGTACGTCGTGGTGGTGGCAGCCATCGGTGGATTCGTCCGGGTCGAACTGCGTCGGTCCGAATCCCTGATGGACCTCAGCCTGTTCCGGGATCCCGTGTTCACCACGGCCGTTCTCGGCGCGGTCGCGGTGTTCGTTGCCCTGAACGTCAGCCTCCTGCTGAACACGCTCTATCTCCAGCACGCGCGCGGGTGGACAGCACTGGCGTCGGGTCTGGCGACACTGCCCATGGCACTCGGGGCGACCGTGTGCGCGCCACTGTCCGGCTCCCTGGTGGGGCGCCACGGAGCACGGCTGCCACTCGTAGCGGCAGGCTCGTTCATCGCGACCGGCGGCCTGTGCCTGATCGGCCTCGGCCGGGACACGAGCATCCTGATGCTCCTGCTGGCCTACCTGTTCATCGGCGTCGGGTTCGGCTTCGCCAACGCACCCATCACCAACACCGCCGTCAGCGGCCTCCCGCCCACGCGCGCCGGCGTTGCCGGAGCGATCACCTCTACGGCACGCCAGGTCGGTTCCGCAGTCGGTATCGCCGTCGCCGGCGGACTGGTGACCGACATCGAACCGGCCGGACTGGCCCAGGCGTCCCACGCAGGATGGGCGATCGTCACGGCCTGCGGCCTGTTCCTCTTCGTCGTGGCCCGCGCATCCCGTCCCGCCCGGCCAGCCGCATGACCCACAGCAACGCGCCCCTTCCCACCGAAGGCCGCCGGTCGGCGATAGCGCGTGGTTGCTGAGGGCCCACCGCGCGCGCGGCGGGCCCCTTCACGTGCCGATGGCCCGGACGTAGATGTCGGCCGCGCCCGGTTTGAGCCTGTCGGAGGGCCGCTCCACCACGAAGATCTGCCGCCCCGCCCGCCCCTCCGGCAGCAGCATCCCCTGGGCCGGCTCGTCGCCCGGCAG
>NZ_JBIRFA010000050.1:0-52190 GCF_044327205.1 Kitasatospora sp. NPDC018058
CACCCGCGCACGCTCACCCACCGACAACAACTCGACCCCACCGACCCGAACCCCCGGATCGGCCACCACCGCCCCCAACAACCGCACGAACCGCTGCTGGTGCGCCGCGTTCCCGGCCTCGTCGTAGAGCTCCGGGTTCGCGTCGAAGTCGAGCCGGATGCCCTGTCCGTCCTTGGTGTCGTAGACCGCCATGGCGAGGTCTTCGACGGGGCCGTTGGAGATGTTGTGGAACAGGGTGCGATGCGAGCCCATCCGGAGGTCGTAGTCGAACGACATGTGGTTCAGCAGCATGCCGAAGAGGCCCTGCCGTCCATGCGCCACCGGCAGGTCGCGGCGGATCTCCTCACTTCCGTACCGCTGGTGCCGCAGGGCCTGGAAGGTCTCCTGACCGGTCTGCCGGACCAGCTCGGTCATGGTCGTTCCGGCGCCCACCCGCAGTCGGAGCGGCACGGCATGCGCAAGCATGCCGGGGCTGCGCCGCAGTCGGCTGCTGTCGCGGCCGGTGACGGCAAGACCGAGCACGATGTCCTGGGCACCGGTCATGCGGTGAAGGTAGCCGGCGGCCGCTGCGGTCATGACGCCGGAGAGCGTGCTGCCCAGGCTTCCGGCGACCTGGCGCACGCGCTGCGAGAGCTCGGGGGGGAGATACGCGGTGCGGCGCAGGAAAGCAGAGGGCATGGTCGCCGGCGGCGCGGAGAGCCTGGCGGGGTCCGGCGCCTCGGCGAGACGCTCCCGCCAGTACGCACGACTGCGCGCGAACTGACGCGACTCACGGAACGCGGACTCGTCGTCCAACACGGATGCCAGGGAGCCGAAGCGGCCGGGCGGAACCGGCAGTCCGCTTTCGAGAGCCGTGTACACCTCGGCCACCCGACGGATGACGAGCGAGACGCTCAATGCGTCGAGGACGAGGTGGTGGGCACCCTGGTACCAGAGGAAACGGTCGGGTCCGGCGGTGAAGAGCGCCTGGGTGAAGAGCGGGGCGCTGGTGAGATCGAAGGGCCGGGCGAGGTCCTTGCGCATCCACTCCTCCGCGGCGGCTCGCGGGTCCGGCGTGCCACTGACATCGACCCGGTGCAGCTGCCACCGCGGCGCCGCCGCCCCGATGATCTGGCCCGGCACACCGTCGCGTTCGACGAACCTCACCCGGAGGGTCTCGGCCTCCGCGACGGTGCGACGCAGCGCCGCCTCGAAAAGCGCGGGGTCGATCGGGCCGAGGATCTCGAGGCAGCCGCCGACGTTATAGATCGGGTTGTCGAGATCCAGTTGTTGCGCGAACCAGACCTCCTGCTGCGCCGAGGACAACGGAAGGATGATTTCGCGGTGGCCGCTGGACAACGTGCCGCTCCCGTCCTGAGATCTCTACGAGTCGATGGTCAGCGCTGCCTGCGCTGTCAGATGGTGATGCCGCCGTGGATTTCCAAGACGCTTCCGGTGATGTAGGCCGCAGTGTCGGAAGCGAGATATGCGACCAGGTCGGCGACCTCGTCCGCGCGGCCGAATCGCTTGAGCGGAATGGCTTGCAGAAGCTTCTGCCGGGCCTTGTCGTCCAGCACCTCGGTCATGTCGGTCTCGATCAGCCCCGGGGCCACCACATTGACTCGTACGCCGAAGCGCCCGACCTCCTTGGCCAGCGCTTTGGAGAAGCCGATGATGCCGGCCTTCGAGGCCGAATAGTTCGTCTGCGTTGGGTTTCCGTACATTCCGGATACCGAGGAGAGGTTGATGACCGCCCCCGACTTCCGCTTGAGCATCGGCACCACGACGGCCCGATTGACCTGAAAGGTGCCGTCGAGATTGACGTCCAGGACCTGCCGCCAGTCCTCGTCGGCCATCATCATCAGCGGCTTGTCACGGGTGATGCCGGCGGAGACCACGGCCACGTCGATGGGTCCCAGCTCGCGCTCGGTCCGCGAGACCCAGGCCCGCACGGCTTCTCCGTCGGACACGTCGAGCTGCTCGGCGATCGTCCGGACGTCGAGTCGGGCGAGTTCCTCCGTCACTTCCTGTGCCGCACCGGAGTTCGACCGGAAACAGAAACTGATGTCGAACCCGTCCTGCGCGAGCCTCAGCGCGACGGCGCGGCCGATGCCACGCGATCCGCCGCTCACCAAAGCGATTCGGCGCTTCTCCGCTGTCATGAGCTCTCCTTCGCCACGCGTTGTCCGACCGCCGGTCATCGGTCGCCGAGGAGCCGGATCAGTGCGCACGCGACGCTGCCGTCCACGTCCGTGGAGGTGATGACGGCCACCCTGCCCGCGGCGTCCGGGTGGTCCTGAGCGGTGCTCAGCGCTGCGGAGATCTGAAAGGCCGCACCGGCCGCACCGGTGTCGCCGAGCAGATCTGCCACCTCGATCCGCCTGGTCGCGGAGTCCGGGAAGAGCTGATCCAGCGCCGCCCGCTCCTGTTCCGCGGCCTGCCGCTGGGCCCCGGACGGCACGACGGCCCACACCTCCTCGGGCTGTACACCCGTGACCTCCAGGGCCCCCGACACACACGCCACGAGTGCCGAGCGGATGTCCCCGCGCAGATGGACCCGGGAGTGCACGCCGAGCACCTCGGCGAGCGGCGGGCGGTCGGGCGCGACCGCGCGGCCGTCCTCCAGAAGGAACATCGCGCTGCCCTCGCCGAGGACGGTGCCGACGTGCTCAGGGCCACGACGGTGATGCTCGAGCCAGGAGCGCGCCTGGGAGAACTCCTCCGCAGCGCCGCACAGGACCTTGCCCGCGCGCCCCGAGGCCAGCAGCCTCCGCGCGTAGTTGAGTGCGAACAACCCGGCCGACTGCCCGCCGGCGATGGTGGTGTTGGGCCCCTTGAGCCCGTGCCGGATCGCGCACTGCCCGGCCGCACAGTTCATCACGGCGTTCGGCATCAGCGCGGGGTCGACGAGGAACGGCTTGGACTTCTGCATCGACGTGCGGGTGTAGCCCATCATGCTCTCGGCACTGCCGGTCGTCGTGCCGAGGACCAGGGCGGTGTCCTCCCCGGTCGGGACGGCCGGGTAGCCCTCGTCGCCACCCAGCAGCCGTCCGACCGCGATGACCGCCAGCCCGGTCACCCGGTCCATGTCCCGGGTGCCCTTCCTGCCCAGCAGCTCCCGGACCGAGAAGTCCGGCACCAGGCAGGCCTGCGCGTCCGGCGTGGCCCACTGGCCGGCATCGAGGTCGGTCGCGGTCTTCCAGCCGGCGCGAAGGCCCTCCCGGAAGACTTCCCGGCCCAGGCCGAAGGGGGAGACCGCCGACCATCCGGAGATGACCGGGTTGCCGGTTGCGGGAAGTGCGGCTGTCATCGTGCGATCTCCTCGTCCTGGTACCTGCCGAGAATCACCACGGCGTTGTTGCCACCGAACGCCATGCCGTTGTTCTGCACGATGCGCAGATCGGCCTCGACGGCCTGGTTGGGAACGCAGTCGATCTGGCATTCCGGATCGGTGGTGACGTGGTTGATGGTGGGCGGGATGAAGCGATGGGTGATCGCCAGCGCGCATCCGATGGCCGCCAGCGCGCTGGCGGCGCCCATGGTGTGCCCGAGCATCGACTTCAGCGAGACGGTACGCGGCGGAGCCTCACCGTAGAGATCGCGGATGGCCTTCGTCTCGGTGACATCGTTGGCCTTGGTGCCGGTTCCGTGCGCGGAGATCAGATCGACGTCCCGCGGGGAGACACCGGCGTCCTTGAGAGCCAGGTCCATGCAGCGGGTGACGCTCTCGCGGTTCGGTGCCACCTGGTGGTAGGCGTCGCAGTTGAGGCCGTATCCCAGCACCTCGGCGTAGATCCGGGCACCCCGGGCGAGCGCCGATTCCAGCGGTTCCAGCACCAGGATTCCGGCGCCCTCCCCGGTGAGGATGCCCTTGCGGTCGATGTCGAAGGGCCGGCAGCAGTCGGGCGCGATGGTGCCCAGCCGGTAGAAGCCGGTGAAGGTCTTGCGGCAGATGGCGTCCGCACCGCCGCACAGGGCGAACTCCGCTTCCCCCGAGCGGACGGCATCGAATCCGTTGCCTATCGCGTAGTTGCCCGCCGCGCAGGCGGTCGCGATGGTCGTGGCCTCGACGTCCGCCAGGCCGAGCTCCTGGGCGATCGCCGTGGACAGCCGCATGGGCCCGACGCGTCCCGCGATGGTCCGGGACATGTGCTCCGGACCGTCCCGCAGCTCCATGCCCACCAGATGGTCGAGGTCGTGCGACTCGCCGTCGGTGGTGCCGATGGAGAGCAGGCCGCGCTTCCGCGCGAGCGCGTCGGGGGTCAGCCCGGCGTCCTCGACGGCCATCCGTGCCGCCGCCACCGAGAACTGGGTCGCCCGTCCCAGCTGTTCCCGGTCCAGGTTGGAGATCCAGGGCTCGGGGTCGAACCCCTTGATCTCGCAGCCGTTGGCGTACGCGAAGCCCTCCGTGTCGAACTGGGTGATCGGGCCGGCTCCGCTGCGGCCGGCCCGTAGCGACTCGGCGAACTCGACGGCGCCTATGCCGATACTGGACACCACGCCCAGGCCGGTCAGCACGACTCGTCGCGCTGCTTTTCCGGGCCCGGCCCCGGTTGCGACCGTGGACATCAAGCCTCCCTCAAGTACTCGGTGGATACGGTCGGTTGTTACTGGACTCGAATTCGTGATGTCGGTCGGTCGGTCGTGATCAGGCCGGCACCGGCCAGGCAGCCGTCGATGACGCGGGGCAGCCCTGGATCTGCTTGAGCTGGCGTTCGACGGTCCGGGTGATCTGACCGAGGCCGGCCGCGGCGAGGTTGCCGATGTCGCGCTTCACCAGCGGACCCGATTCCTTCCTGAGGACTCAAGTCCGGTGGTCAGCTCGGCAGTTGGAAGATGCCGAGCCGGTCGGCGTGGTCGGTGCCGACCTCTCGCAGCGGTTCGGCCAGGTGCATGCGCAGGTGGTTCCGGACGCGCGCGATCGACCCGCCGAGCTGGATGTGTGCCCTGACCGGCAGGTGCTTTGACCAGCGGCCAGGTCTCCTTCTTCCCCATCCCGACCACTGGTCCTCGGTCGATCGCCCGTTGGGCGGGCCGCTGCCGGACCAACCGTGCCGCTTCAGCGGCTGCCAGGTTCCTCCACGGTGTAGCCCACATGGAACAGGCGGCCGATCGGCGTCTTGATCCGCGCGAGGGTCCACCGCCGGTCGGCCCAGCCGTGGATCAGCGGTCCGCGCTCCAACTCCCGCTCCAGCCGTGCGATCCGCGCTGCGCTGAGCTTCGGCCGGCCCGGCGACCCCCTCGACAGGAGCGAGCCCGGCCTCGCCCCGCTCTCGACACCGGCGCCGCCACCGCCCCACGGACCGCTCGCCGACCCGCAACGCGGCAGCGCTCCCCCGGTTCCTCCGCCCGCCCTCGTCAGGCGAGCGGCCTCGAGATCACCCGTTCGGGTTCAGTGCCAGCCCAGGGCCTCGGCCACGACCTGGTAGACGCCCTGCAGGTTGATCATTCGCGTGAGCTGGGTCTGCTCGATCTCGACCTCGAACTCGGCCTCCAGGGCGGCGAGAATCTCGATGCTCTGCAGCGAGTCGGCGTCGTGATCCTCACGGAAAAGACTCGTCAACGTGACCTCGTCCTCGTCGAGTTCGAGCCGGTCGCAGACGATCTTCTTGACATGGATCAGGTTCGGGTCAGCGGTGTCCACGGTCATGGGGCATTCCTCGCTCTACAGTCTGTTGTGGGATATGAACGTCGCCCGGCCGGATCAACCGAGCAGTACGGGAAGGCTCTCGAGCCCGCGCATGATCACGCTGGAGCGCCACCGCAGCTCGGCGGGGTCGGCGGCGAGCCGGGCCGCAGGGAACCGTCGCAGGAATCGGCTCAGGGTCACCTGTGCCTCCAGCCGCGCCAAAGGGGCTCCGACGCAATGGTGGATGCCATGGCCGAAGCCGAGGTGTCCGCCCAGAGGGCGGGTGAGGTCGAGCTCATCGGGGTCGTCGAACCGCCGGCCGTCGCGGTTGGCCGAGGCGAGGCCGAGGAAGACCACCTCACCGGCGGGGATGTCCACGTCGCCGATCCGCACGTCCTCGGCCGTGAAGCGCATGGTGGCCATCGGGGCCGGCCCGTCGAACCGCAGGAGCTCCTCCACCGCGCCGCGGATCAGCTCCTGGTCCGCACGCAGGGCGGCGAGCTGCTCGGGATGCCGCAGCAGGGCCAGCAGCCCGTTGCCGATCAGGTTGACCGTGGTCTCGTGTCCGGCGACGAGCAGCAGCATCGCCATCGAGACCAGCTCCAACCGGTCCAACCGATCGCCGTCGTCGCTGACCTGGATCAGGTCGGAGAGCAGGTCGTCGGCCGGCTGGGCGCGCTTGGCCGCCACGACCTGCATCAGGTAGCCGCCCATCGCCATCGAGGCATGCCGCACCCCCTCGCGCGGGCCGGCGCCCACCAGCGCCCTGGACCACTCACGGAAGGTGTCCCGGTCGGCCAGCGGGATCCCGAGCAGCTCACAGATGACGACGATGGGGACGGGGAAGGCGAAGTCGCCGATCAGATCGACCGCGCGATCATCCCCTGACTTTCCGTCGATTTCGTCCAGGAGCTCCTCGGTGACCTGCTCGATCCGAGGTCGCAGTTGTTCGACGCGTCGCGCCGTAAACGCCTTGACGACGAGCTTGCGGAGTCGGGCGTGGTCAAGCCCGTCGCTGTTCAGCATGTTGGCCGCCAGCGTCTCCGGGGCCGACGAACGGCCGTTGACCGCGGTCGACTTGCGATCGACCACCGCCCGCATCCGGTCGGCGTCCTTCGCCAGACGTTCGTCACCGAGGGCCGCGCGTACCTCGTCGTAGTCGGTGACGACCCAGACCGGCAGCCCGTTGGGCGTCTTCGCCCGGTGTACCGGGCCGACCTTCCGCAACCGTGCGTAGACACTGTACGGATCCTGCATGTAGGCGTCGTCGAATAGTTCGGTGTCTCCGAACAGGGTGCCGTGCATTCGTCCCCTCGATCCATCGCCGATGGCGTCCTGGGCGGGAATTGGGTCAGTGGAGGGTGGGGTGGGCCGTGTCGAGTACGGCCTTGGTCACGGCGCCGACCGCCACCGCTGCCATGGCGGACTCCACCTCGGCCAGCGGGAAGGCGGTCACCAGGCTCGCGAGGTCGAAACGCTGGGTGAGCGCGGGCAGCAGCCCGACGTACTCCACCAGATGCGCTCCCGTGAACGCCCACGATCCCACGATGTCCAGCTGCCGGTAGACGATCTGGTGCGGGTTCAGCGAGGTGTCGCCGCTGTCCGTGTACTGCCCGATGACGAGATAGGAGCCGCCGCGCCGGGCCAGCGTCAAGCCCTGGGCCACCGCCTTCGGGGCTCCGACGCACTCGATCACCAGGTCCGCTCCCCCGCCGTCCGGCGTGAGCCCACGAGCCTCGTCAAGGGCGCGAGTCGGATCGTCGTCGTCCACGATGTCGACATGGTGGTCGCCGATGCCGCACCGCGCGGCGAGTTCGAGCCGCTGCCTCGGCCCGCCGAGCAGGATCACCCGCGCTGCGCCGGCCAACTGTGCGAGAGCCGCCGCCGCGAGTCCGACCGGGCCGCTCCCCTGGACGATGACCGTCTCGCCCAAGCGGACCGGACGCCGCTCGTACAGCGCGTGGACCAGGGTCGGCCCCGCACAGGCGAGCGACATGGCGGCCAGCTCGTCCATCCCCCACGGAAGCTTCACCATCACGGTGTCCTTGCGCAGCAGGATGGACTCCGCCCAGGCGCCGGAGAGACCGGAGCCCTCGTCCAGCGGGCGGTTGACCCCGTACGTGCGACGGGCCTCGCACAGCGTGGGCTCGCGGTGCTGCCGACACGGCACGCACCGACCGCAGGCGATCGACGACGCCCACATGACCCGGTCCCCGGGGTGCAGCTCCGCGCCGCGCGCGTCGTGCAGCGGGGACCCGAGGGACCGGATGGTTCCCAGCCCCTCGTGTCCGAGCGTCAAGGGCGTCGGAATCCGCAGATGGCCTTGCTGCAGATGCAGGTCGGTCCCGCAGATTCCGCCGTACCGGACATCGACCAACACCTCGCCCTCGCCGGGATCGGGCACGGGCAGCCGCCGCAGCCCCACCGGCTTCCCGAACTCCTCGAGGACCGCCGCGGCGGCGAGGCGTCCGGTCATGAGCGGGCCTCCAGGGCCAGGGCGGGGTGCAGCTCCCGCGAGTGCGGTACCAGCGGCGTCGTGTCCCGGCCGACCAGGTACTCCGGGCGGGGTTCCACCGCGGGCCGCGGCGCGTTCTCCGACGCGTTGTATGTGGCGATCAGCAGGTTGCGGGGGAAGGGCGAGATATTGGGCGCGGAACCGTGCACGATCTCCGGGTGGAAGAAGACGACCGTGCCGGCCGGCCCCTTCGGGCTGGTCATCTCGTGCGTCTCGGCGAGCCCGGCGAGTTCGTCGGCGGGCACCGCGTAGTCGTGCGGATCGACGTGCATCTCCGACCGGCTGTCGCCCCGGTGCACCCGATCCGCGGATCCCAGCCGGTGCGAGCCCCGGAGGAAGACCACCGGTCCGTTGAACTCGGTCACCTCGTCGACGAAGACCGCGACATTGACCGCCTGCGGTGCCGGCATCCGGTCGAAGTCACGCCAGACCGGGTAGTCCTGGTGCCAGGCCCAGGCCTCACCGCCGAACGGCTGCTTCGCGTTGATCTTGAACTGGTAGACGTACAGGTCCTGGGACACCAGTTGCGTCGCCGGGCCCAACAGCCGTTCTGAGCTGACGAGATCCCGGAAAAGCGGATGACGGGTGTGCGACGCGTAGATGGCCCGGATGGTGGTGCCGTCGTCCTCGGTGATGCGATGCGGCCCGTCGGCGGCCGCGTCCTCCGCGAAGGCCGAGCGGATCGCACCGAGCTCGTGATCGGTCAAGACTCCCGGGAGGACGAGAAATCCATCCCGGCCGTACTTCTCTAACTGATCCTCTGTCAACTGCACCAGAACCCCCCGTGATGCCTGTAGAGATCGATTTCTGACTACCGGGCAGTCGAATCCACGACGAACCCCACCGCGCGTGACCGAAGAGCCGCGATTCAGCGGTGCAACCGCCGAGGCAGGTGGACCACGGGTGGTCAGGACAGGCCCGCGCGAGCCGCCGGCCCCTACCGGTCGAAGCCGTGTCCAGCCACCCGTCCCGCCTCGGGGAACCTCGCGCAAAGGCCGATTGGGACGCTACCCAGCGGACAAGAACCTGTCAACGCATCCGCTGAAACGGACAGGGCGCCAAACAGTGCCGCACCGCTCCTGTCAACTTTCGCGGACATCGGCCCGCGCGTCCCGGCACGCTCGGACGCTTGGGCGGGGGCACTTCCAGCCGGGACCTCCTCGGCGAGAGCGGCGCAGGCGCGCATCCGGCCCGAACGGGTGACGTGGACCAGGCGGTCGGCGACGGTCACGCCGGCCGTCGCCACATGGGCTCCGCGACCGGACGCAACTCACCCGGCGCCGCTCGCCCCCAGGCGTCCGTCCACGACAGCGACGCAAACCGGAACGAGCGAACGTACGCCATAGTTGACAAATCCCATCAACTATGGCGGATAAGTGCCCACCGGGCGGGGTATGGTTGGGAACTCCGGCACGCGACCGTCCCGGGGGGAACTCCTAGAGCTGAGAGGCAACACATGACCAGTGCGGATGCTCCTCTCGGCCGGCCACTCGTCCAGGGCTTCGACCAGCGCCTGCAGGGACTGATCGAGACCATGTACCCGGATGAGCGGAAGCGGCCCGGTTACACCAGGCTCGCCAAGGAGATCCGCGAGGTGACCGGCGGCGCCATCTCCGGCACCTATCTCTGGGAGCTGGCCACCGGCAAGAAGCGCAACGTGACGTTGGAACAGCTTGACGTCCTCGCCGAGTTCTTCGGGGTGCCGCCGGAGTACTTCCTGAGTTCGGAGGTCGCCGAGCGGGTTGACGCCCAGCTCAAGGTGGCCATCGCCCTGCGCGACGCACGGGTGCGCAGCATCGCGCTGAGAGCCGACGGGCTGTCCGCACAGACCCTTGACGCCCTGCTGGTGATGGTCAATGAGGCCCGCAAGCTCGAACGCCTCTCACCGGTCGAGGATGCCGACGGGGGTGCCGCGACCAACAGACAGCCCGGCGCCCAGGGGTCCGGCACGACCGACTGATCCGGCTGGAGCCACCCGCGCGGCCCGATCGCTCACCGACCGTCCGCCTCGCCGGGACCTTCCTTAGGCGCGCCTGATACCTCCCCGACACACAACCGGGCTGTCCGTCTACGGAGAGACCCACTGTGAACGGAGTGCTCCCATGTCGCCCTGCCAGACGCACGCCTTTCGACGCTGCGCCGTCACAACCTGCCCTGGGGGATTGCAGATAGTGCAGATGTTGTACCGAAACCTGCGTCGTCACTGCCAGTCGGTCGTGAACCAGCTCAGCCTTCCCAGACCATTCTCCGCAGAGGCGCTCTGCCACCAGCTGGCCGAACAGCGCAACCGGCCGTTACATCTCATGCCCCTGCCGTCCGAGGCGGGGGCGATCGGAGCGTGCGGGCTGTGGCTGGCGACCAGCACCAGCGACTTCATCTTCGTGGAGCGCAACACCTCTCAGCCGCATCAAGAGCACATCGTGCTGCACGAGATCGGCCACATGCTCCTCGACCACAACTCCCTCAGCCTGGCCGAACCCACCGACCTGAACGAGATGTTCAGCGATCTGGGCCCCAACATGCTCCGGCGCCTCCTGGCCCGCACCAACTACACGACGCGCCACGAGCAGGAAGCCGAGATGCTCGCCAGTCTGATCCGCACCACGGCTGACGAGTCCGCCCCCGAGCAGCCGCTCGGCGCGATGGGCAAGCTGGAAGCCGCAATGGGAGTCGGTATTCAGCATGCTCGCTGAACTGAAATGCTATGGAGTCTGGTTAGAGAACGCGAGCGTCGCCGCCCTTTGGTTCACCACCCTGTTACGGGCACCGTCCGCAGTCCGGTCGCGATGGCAACGCAACCTTTGGCTCGCGATCGCCACAGCCGCCGCTGCGATGACCCTGAACCTCGCCCCGGTGCTCAGCTTCCTGCACCAGCTCACCGGCTCGGCCGAACCCGCCGACGTGTCGAGGAACCTGATCGGCGTCATCTCCGCAGCTGCGGTACTGGACTTCGTCACGTTCACCACCGGCTATCCGCGTCTGAGAGTCCTACTCCACGGCGTGACCGTGCTCATCGTCATCGTCCTGCTCGGACTGGACGCCATCGCCCCGGCCCACACCGGTCACACCATCCCGCCGCTGGGAGGCCCGTTTCCCTCCACCGCGTACTGGCTGCTGCTGATCAGCGTGCAGCTGGCGGCCAACGTCGCGTGTGTCGTGGTGTGTTGGCGCTACGGCCAGCGCAGCGACAACCGGCCGCTGCGAATCTGTCTGCAACTGTTCAGCGGGGGAACCGCCTGTGCGGGATTGTTCTGGCTGGGTTACCTGGTCTATCTGCCCACCCGGGCCGCCTGGATCGTCGCACTGCTGCCTCTGTTGATGGGTCTGCACGGCGTGCTGCGATCCGCTGCACTCGCCACGCCCGCCCTCCTCGGGCTGCGCCGCAAGACGCGCGACGTCGCCACCGTCTGGCAGCTGTGGCCCCTGTGGCACGCCCTGATCGCCGCCGTCCCACACGTGGCGCTGAGCGGCCCGCGGGCACGGATCCGCGAGGTCGTCCGGCCCCGCGGCTCCTACAACCTGCTCGCCTACCGCAAGGTCATCGAGATCCGCGACGCCATCCTGGTGCTGCGCGACAGCACTCCCCCGGAGCTGATGCAGGCCGCCGAGGAGCACGTCGCGAGGGCCGGAGCGCCGTCGTCCCAGGTCGACGCGGCCGTCATGGCCTGCGTGCTGCGGGTGAGCAGACCCGGCCAACCCGCCGACCCCGCACCGCCCTCGCCGCCGCCCGCCGGCATCTTCGTCTTCGGCGGCGACGACCTCGCGACCGAGACGGCCTTTCTGGTCCAGGTCGCCAAGGCTTACCACTCCCCCCTCGTAAAGGACTTCACCCGCCGGCACAGCCGGCCCGACCCGCTCCCGGTATGACCCGACGCCCCGCACGAGTGGCAGCCGCTGCACGTGCGGGGGCGGGATCCGGCGAGTAGCACCCGGAACCTCCCCCCGTCCAGGCGCGAGCACGGAGTTGCCCGCCGGCTCGTCCGACTCGGCGGGCAGCACCGTCCGACGATAGAACGTATACGCATGATCATTCAGACTGTCGGCTTCACTCTGGAGGGCTGAACGGCGATGGCGGACCAGCGAGTTGTCCTCGTCACCGGCGGGGGGACGGGCATCGGTGCCGCAACCGCGCGGCTGCTGCGGGCGGCCGGGCATCACGTGGTCGTCTCCGGGCGTCGGCCCGAGCCGCTGCGTCGTCTCGCAGAGGAGTCCGGAGCCCTCGATCACCCCGCCGACATCGGCGACCCCGGGGCCGTTCGCGGTCTCGTGGACGCGACCCTGGCCGCGTACGGCCGGCTGGACGGGCTTGTGCTCAACGCCGGCACCGGGCGCAGCGGAGGTGTCGGCGACCTGTCGATCGAGGACTGGGAGGCCGTGATGCGGACCAATCTCACCGGCCCTTTCCTTCTTCAGCGCGCCGCGCTCCCGCACTTGTTGGAGACACATGGCTCGGTGGTCGCCGTCGCCTCGGTGTCCGCGCTGCGCAACGGAATGGGCAACGCCGCATACGCGACGTCCAAGGCCGCCCTGCTCCAGCTCTGCCGTTCCCTGGCCGTCGACTACGGGCAGTACGGGCTGCGTGCCAATACCGTGTGCCCCAGCTGGGTGCGTACCGATATGGCCGACCGACGGATGGCGCGCTTCGCCGACGAGGCGGACCTGGGGGAAGGCGGCATCGAGGCGGCGTACGAAGCGGCGACCCGGCTCGTTCCCGCGCGCCGCCCCGGCGAGCCGCACGAGGTCGCGGAGGCCATCGCCTGGTTGCTCTCACCCGCCGCGTCCTTCGTCAACGGGGCGGTGCTCACCGTCGACGGCGGTGTCACGGCCGTCGATCCCGGGACCGTCGCATTCGACTTCCACGTCGAGCCACGCAGCTCGGAGGATTCCGAGTCCACTGAGCGACCGTGACGTCGTGAGGTCTGTGGCCCGGGTTCCCCGCGTTCGGCCGGGCTGTCGACCCTGTTGCCCATTCGGGTCGATCAGGCCTTCGTGGCGAGGTGGGTCTTGTCCAGGCTGCGGGAGCCGGCTCGACGGACACCGGCGACGGCCCGGCGGATGGTTCCCCGGACCCCTCGCAGCCGTGGTCGACGCTGGGGCTCCGCGGGGTTCACCCCCGGTCGCCGTGGCGCCCGTCGAAGCGGGTCGCGACGTAGTTGAGCATCGTGGAGAGCTCGGCGGCGGTGGGGCGGGTCACCGTGGCGGCGGGGCGCGGTAGCGGCATGGCGCCGACGGTGGCCCACTGCAGCCGCCCGTCGGCGTCGAGGCGACTGGAGGCGCGACCGACGGTGTCGGGGTGGAGGCAGTACGGCAGGTCCAGCAGCCCGAGCCGAAAGGCCTCCCGGAGGGCTCGGCCGACATCCGGGTGGAGCGAGCGGACGGCCTCGACCAGCAGCCGGGCCTCGTCGTAGAGGCCCGACTCCGTTCGCTCCCAGGGACGTTCGCCCCGGCCCCGCTCCTCCTGCGCCGCCCGTACGGCGCCTGCCGCCAGCTCCAGGGCGTGCACGTTGTCGGCGATGGTGGGGATGCGCCGGGACTCCGCGGTGGTCTTGACGATCAGCCGGTCGGCTCCGCCGTGCACGGCGAGCCGGGCGCTCTCGGCGAGCAGGGCCTCGGCTCCGCCGGGTGTCCGCGGGAAGACGCCCATGTAGGTGTAGAGCACCAGGTGGGTGTCGGTGTCCGGGAGGTGTTCGCCGGCCAGCCGCCGCAGGGCGACCAGTGCCTCCAGGTCCTGGCCGGGGTGGGTCTGCTGCGCGTAGCTGAGCGAGACGCTGGGGACGCCGTGCTGCCGCAGGAAGAGCGCCTCCATGACGGAGACCGCCACCA
This sequence comes from Kitasatospora sp. NPDC018058, assembly GCF_044327205.1. NCBI lineage: Bacteria > Bacillati > Actinomycetota > Actinomycetes > Kitasatosporales > Streptomycetaceae > Kitasatospora > Kitasatospora sp. NPDC018058. The sequence goes on from NZ_JBIRFA010000050.1 coordinate 13,947, forward strand.
GGAGGGAGGGCGGGCACAGTTGGCCGAGCAGGCAGCCGCCGAAGCTCTCGACGTGGGTGGGCCGCTGTGGGGTCGCGGCCGCGGCGAGCAGGTCGGCGGCCCGCGACCACTCGTCGACCGCCGTCCGCAGCGGCACCCGGCCGTAGGGCAGGCAGTACGAGACCGGGCCGCCCTCGGTGGCATCCAGTCCGAGGGCGAGCAGGCGCTCCACGATCGCGACCGGGCGGGCCGAGCCGTGCCGCACCTGTACCGGGAGACCGGACGGACCGGACAGGCCCGCCAGCACGGCGGTGGTGGTGGCGAGCGGGTGGTTGCACAGCGGATAGCCGTTGAGCGGCGTGCCGTCGCGAAGGGCTCGGGCGGCGGCCTCGGTGTCCCCCGTCCGGGTGTAGCTGTCCAAGGTGAGCGTCCCGACCGTCGGGGCGTCGGCGGCCCGGACGGCCAGCAGTCCTTCCCGCATGCGTACGGGGTCGGCGAAGCCCATCCGGGGTTGCACCATCACCTCGCCGCGGGTCCGGGCGACCCGCAGACGGGCCACGAAGGAGGCGGTGACGGGGAGGGCTCCGGTCGGCGTCACGCCGCCGCCTCGTACAGGGCTCTGCGGGCAGCCCGCTCGGACAGCCACCGGTGCAGTTCGGCCAGTTGGTCCGGTTCGAGCACGGCGTCCACGCCGGCCGCCAGCAGGGTCGGCGCGTAGCGGGAGTTGGGGCCGCCGTCGGTGCCGAGCAGGCCGCCGGCCAGCACGGACGTCGCGGCCAGCCGGGGCTCGCGGCGCAGCGCGGCGACGGCGCGTGCGATGTCGCTGTGGCCGTGGCCGTTGACGGAACTCAGCAGCAGGACGTCGGGGCGGCGCTCCAGACAGGTGTCGACCAGCAGTCGGTCGGGCACGCACGGGCCCAGGTTGTCGACGCGGTGGCCGGCTTCCTCCAGCGTCAGCTGCAGGAAGATCAGGTTCCAGGTGTGGGCGTCCGACGAGGTGCCGGAAACGAGGACCCGCAACGGTGCGGGGTTGGGCTGCACTTCGCCTCCTTGTGGGGGGCCGGGAACGAGGGACCGGGACGAGGGGCGGGCACCCGGCAGGTGGCCCGCCCCGGACCGTCTCCCGGTCAGCCGGGTGAGCTGGATCAGCTGGTCTTCCGGTGGATCAGCTGCGCGAGCTCCGCCGGGGTGCGGTGCTCGAAGACGTCGAGGTAGGTGAGCTCGGTGTCGAACCGCCGGTATACCTTCGAGATCAACCGGGTCGCGAGCAGCGAGTCGCCGCCGGCGTCGAAGAAGTCGTCGTCGGCGCCGCAGTCGGTGTTCAGGATCGCGGAGCACAGCTCGGCGAGTGCGGCGGTGATCGTCTCGACCGAGGGGCGGGCGGGGGCGGACGGGGTTCCGGTGGCGATCATCTGTCGGTCGACCTTTCCGTTCGGAAGCAGGGGGAGGAAGGGAAGTACGGTGATCCGGCTCGGGCGCAGGTAGGCGGGCAGCCGGCCGGCGAGCCAGTCGAGGATGCGGGCGGCGTCCGCCCCGCCCTCGGCCGACGGCGGGTGGGGTACGACGGCGGCGAGGAGGCGGACTCCTCCGTCCGGTCCGGTGACCGGTACGACGGCGGCCTCGCGGACCTCCGGATGGCCGTGCAGGGCGCGCTCGACCTCCTCCGGCTCGACCCGGTGACCGCGGACCTTCACCTGGCGGTCGGTCCGGCCGAGGAAGGCCAGCCTGCCGTCCGGGTCCCGCTCGACCAGGTCGCCGGTGCGGTAGTAGCGCTCCGGTCCGTCGGCGCCGAGGACGAACCGCTCGGCGGTCGTCTCCGGCTTGGCCGCGTAGCCGAGCGCCAGGGTGGGCCCGCCCACCAGCAGCTCGTAGGGGCCGCCGTCGGCCACCGGGAGAAGCAGCTGGCGGACGTGCGGCAGCGGGCGGCCGATCGGCACCCGGTCGTCGGCCCGCAGCGCGCGGCCGGCCGCGCCGCCGATCTCGGCGGCGTGGGTGACCAGGACGGTCTCGGTCTGTCCGTAGGTGTTGAGGAGCCGGATCCGGTCCGGGACCAGCTCAGACCAGCGCCGGACTTGGGCGGGGCGGACCTCCTCGCCGCCGATGATCACGAGCCGCAGGCTCTCCGGCAGCGGATCACCGGCGGGCGGGCCACCGCCGTCCTCGTCGTCGAGGCAGTCGTCGAGGAAGGCGACGACCTCGTTCCAGAAGCCCGTCGGCAGGTCGATGACGGTGATCCCGTGCCGCTTGACCGCCGACAGCAGGGCCGGGACGGAACCGCTGGTGGCAGCCGGATCGATGACCAGGGTCGCGCCGGACAGCAGCGCCGAGTAGATCTCCTCGCCGCTGGTGTCCCAGCTCAGCGAGGCGAAGCTGAGCACCCGGTCGCCCGGGCCGACCCGGCACAGCCCGATCAGCGACCTGGCCGCGGTGACCAGCGCCCGGTGCGGGACCATGACGCCCTTCGGGTCCCCGGTGGAACCCGAGGTGTGGATGACGTAGACCAGATCGTCCGGCCGTGGCGGGGTCGGGCACCCCAGCGGGGCCGGACCGAGCAAGGCCAGGTCGATGTGGATGTACTCGGCGAGCCCGGCCGGGAACGACTCGAAGGACCGGGAGTGCCCGAGCACGGTGCGCACGCCACTGGCGCGAACCATCCGGGCCAGCCGGTCGGCCGGTTGCGCACCGTCGAGCGGCACGTAGGCCGCACCCGCCCGGGCCAGCGCGAGCAGGCAGATCACGGTCTGGCGCGAGCGGTCGACCACCACGCCGACCCGGTCCCCCCGGGAGATCCGGTAGTTCCGCATGGTGGCGGCAAACTCGTCTACCAGGAGCCAGAGTTCGGCATAGCTGAGGGTGCCGTCCGGGTCGACCAGGGCCGGCGCGTCGGGCGTGCTCAGGGCGAGGTCACGCAGAACGCCCATGATGGTCTCGGTGTCCGCCTGGCCCCCGGGGCCGCCGAACGCCCGGGGGCGTTCGGCGGCGGGGGCGACGGCGGTGGCCGTCGGTGTCATCTCGGCAGTTCTCCTCAGCGGTGGGTCAGACGGCCGCGGCGGCCATGCGGCGGCGCAGGCTGAGCGGGCGCAGGTCGGTCCAGACGGAGTCGATGTGGGCCAGGCAGGCCTCCCGGCTGCCCTGGGTGCCCTCCTCCTGCCAGCCGGGCGGGTTCGGCCGGTCGGCGGGCCAGATCGAGTACTGCTCCTCGGTGTTGACGACGACCTTGAAGGCGTCGGACGCGTGGGCCTGTGCGGACATGGTTACTCCTTGGCGAGTACGAAGTGGCGAGTACGAAGTGGTGCGTACGAAATGGCGCGTGCGAATCGGCACATACGAAGTGGCGAAAAATTCGGGCCGGATCAGACGTTCGGGTCGTCGTCCTGGACTGCCCGCAGGCAGAACTCCACGACGGCGGGCAGCTGTTCGGCGGCGAGCATGGTGGCGTGCCGGCCTCCGACGGTGGAGGTCCGCAGGGCCTCCTGCGGCCGCCCGTGGTCGGTGGCGACCAGGTCCCGCCAGCCGTCCAGGTAGGTCTCGCAGGAGAAGTGCGAGGTGCCGGAGGGCTTCTCCTCGCTGGCGTCGCGGCACTCATCGGAGATCACCAGGCGGGTCGTCACCAGTTCGGACCGCAGCGGTTCGGGTCGGTACTCGGCGAACGCCGCGAGCATCTGGCCGCAGGCCCGCATGGGCAGGGCGTCGCCCAGGCTGATCTCCTCGGGCGAGTAGCCGGCCGCTTCAAGGCTGGTGACCAGCTCCGAGCGCAGCCGCTCGCGCGCCGGGTCGTGCTCCGGGACGGCGAGGATCCGCTCGATCATCACGGCGCCCTGAAGGTAGCTGCGAACGGCCGGCCGGTGCAGCTCGATGGTCCGGGCCACGCCGGGCAGAGTGGGCTCCAGCAGGACCAGTCGGGCCTCCTCGCCCGCCAGTTCCAGCTGCCGGCCCATCTCGTAGGCGATCGTGCCGCCGAGCGACCAGCCGAGGATCGCGTACGGGCCGTGCGGCTGGATCGCCCGCATGTCGGCGATGTAGCCGGCGGCCATGTCGGCCATGGTCTCGAAGGGCGGCGTCACCCCGTCCATGCCGAGCGGCTGGAAGGCGTAGAGCGGGTGGTCCGCGGACAGCACTCGGGTGAGCGGAACGTACCAGCCGACGCTGCCGCCGCTCGGGTGGACGCAGAACAGCGGTCGGCCGGTGCCCTCGGTCCGCAGCGCCACCACCGTACGGGTGGTACCGGTCCCGCCCGAGCCGAAGACCGCGTCGAGTCCGAGGACGCCGGCGGACTGCCGCTCCGGCTGGGCGACCGTCAGGGCCTGGGTACGGACGGTCTGGTGTTCGAAGACGTCCTTGGCCAGCAGCCTGATCCCGGCCTTGGCGCAGGAGCCGGCGAGCCGGATGACGTCGACCGAGGTGCCGCCCAGATCGAAGAAGTTGTCCTCGATACCGATCCGCTCGACCCCGAGCACCTCGCTCCACAGCTGGGCCATCAGCTGCTCGGCGGGGGTGCGTGGCACCTGGTAGCTCTGCTCCAGCTCGGGCCGGTCGGCGGTCGGGACGGGCAGCTTCGCCCGGTCGACCTTGCCGTTGGGGCTGAGCGGGAAGGCGTCGAGCACCACGCAGTGGCTGGGCACCATGAACTCCGGCAGCTGCTCGGCGCAGAACCGGCGCAGCAGCGAGACATTGGCCACCTGCTCGCCGGGGGCGGGCGTGAGGTACGCGACGAGCTGCTCGCCTTGGACCAGGACCAGGGCGCGGCCCACGGAGGGGTGCTCGGTCAGCCTGGACTCGATCTCACTGGGCTCGATCCGGAAGCCGCGGAGCTTGACCTGCTGGTCGGCCCGGCCGAGGAAGTCGAGCCGGCCGTCGGAACGCCAGCGGACCAGGTCTCCGGTGCGGTACATCCGGTCGGCCGGCGCACCGGTCGGATCGGGCAGGAAGCGCTCGGCGGTGAGCGCCGGCGAGGCGAGGTAGCCGCGGGCGACACCCTCGCCGCCGATGAAGAGCTCGCCGACCGTGCCGATCGGCACCGGCCGCAGCCGGCTGTCCAGGACCTGGAGCCGGGTCTCACCGAGCGGCCGGCCGAGCGGCAGCGGCTGCTCCTGGTCGATCGGGTCGCCGTCGGCCATCGGGTGCACCACCCGGCCGATCACGGTCTCGGTCGGCCCGTAGTGGTTGACCACCACGGAATCGGGCCGCAGCCCGTGCACCTGGGCGACCAGGCGCGGGTCGAGCACCTCCCCGCCGACCACCCAACCCGCGGCCGCGGGTCGGCTCCCGGTCTCCATCCAGTGCGCCACCAGGTGGCGCAGGTGTGAGGGGGTGAGCCGGATGTAGTCGTAGTCGATGTCGCCGGAGAGGGCCTCGGCGAGCTCGGGCAGTTTCGCGTCGGCCGGCAGCAGGGTCAGGCCACGGCCGGAGATCAGGGGTTCGAGCAGGCTCGACATGGTGAGGTCGAAGCTGACCGAGGAGTGCACCAGGGTGCCCCGGGCCCCACCGCGCGGGTAGTGGTCGGCCGCCCAGGTCAGGTAGTGGACCGCGCCGAGGTGCTCGATCGCGACGCCCTTGGGGGTGCCGGTGGAGCCCGAGGTGAAGATGGCGTACACCAGGGCGCGCGGGTCCGCCGGGCGGTTCGGGCGGTGGTTCGGGCAGTCGGCCAGGACCTGCTCGCGGTCGTCGACCGGCACCGCCGGGATCGGCCGGTCCGCGTCCGCGGCCGGGACCGAGCCGAGCAGTGCGGCGCGGGTGAGGACGAGGCCGGGCGCCGCAGTGCCGATCATCCGGGCCAGCCGGGACGCCGGGTAGTCCGGGTCCAGTGGGATGAAGTAGCCGCCGGCCTTGAGCACGGCCAGCATCGCGACCAGCAGGTCGGGGCCGCGGTCGAGGAGCAGCGCGACCGGCGTCTCGGGGACCAGCGGCGCGGCGCCGAGCCGGCCCTCGAGCAGCGCGTGGGCGAGCCGGTTGGCCCGCTCGTCGAGCTGGAGGAAGGTCAGTTCGCCGTCGCGGTGGCGGACCGCGACCGCCTCGGGCGTCCGGTCGGTCTGTTCCTCCACCAGCTGGTGGACCGTGCGGGGGCCGGTGGACAGCAGCTGGCTGGAGCGGCCCCACTCGGCCATGGTGGCCAGGTCCTCGGCGGTCACGATCGGCAGGTCGCAGATCCGCTGCCCGGGCTCGGCGGCGACCGCGTCCAGCAGGACTCCCAGCGAGCTCGCGAACTGCCGGATGGTCTCCGGCTGGTAGAGCTCGGTGGCGTACTCGACCACACCCTCCAGCCGGTCGCCCTGGTCGGTCACGTTGATCACCAGGTCGAACTTGGTGGTCTCCAGCGGGAAGTCCAGCTCCTCCGAGGCCAGCCCGGCCAGCTCCTCCTCGCCCTGGTCGCTGGCCCGGAAGCTGAACATGACCTGGAACAGCGGGGTGCGGCTCGGGTCGCGGACCGGCCGCAGCGCGCTGACCAGCTGGTCGAACGGCAGGTCCTGGTGCGCGAACGCCTCCAGGGTACGGGCCCGGGTGCGCTCCAACAGCTGGGAGAAGGTGGGCGAGCCGGCCAGGTCGCTGCGCAGCACGACCGAGTTGACGAAGCAGCCGACGACGTTCTCCAGCTGCGGCTTGTCGCGGCCGGCCACCGTGGTGCCGAGCACGATGTCCTCGTCGCCGGTCAGGCGGTGGAACAGCGCCTGGATGCCGGCCAGCAGCACGCCGAACAGGGTGGTGCCGTTGGCCTGGCCGAGCGCGCGCAGGCGGCGCACCGAGCCCTCCGGCAGCGTGAAGCCGATCGCGTCGCCCCGGCCGGAGCGCACCGGCGGCCGCGGGTGGTCGCCGGGCAGCTCGGTGGCGGTGGCGCCGGCCAACCGCTCGCGCCAGAACTCCAGCTCGGCGCCGGCGCCGCTCTCGTCCAGCCGGTCGCGCTGCCAGACCGCGAAGTCCGCGTACTGCAGCCGCAGTTCGGGCAGCTCGGGCCGGCTGTCGGCGAGCGCCGCCGTGTAGCAGACGCCGAACTCGCGGCGGAGCAGGTCCATCGACCAGCCGTCCATGGCGACGTGGTGGGCGACCAGCAGCAGGATGTGCTCGTCGGTGGAGAGCTGCCACAGGATCGCGCGCAGCGGGTGCTCGACGGTGAGGTCGAAGTCGCGGCTCACCTCGGCGGCGATGGCGGCCCGCCGGTCGAAGTCCGGTGTGGCGATGCGCTCGTCGAGGGTCGCGCCGCAGTCGGCCGGGTCGGGCTGCTGGTGCGGGATCCCGTCGGGGCCGGCCGCGATCCGGCTGCGGAGCACCTCGTGCCGCTCCACCAGCCGGTCGAGCGCGGCGCGCAGCGCGGTCCGGTCCAGCGGGCCGGTCAGCCGCAGCGCCATCGGCACGTTGTACTCGCCGGTGACGGCGGACATCTGGCTGAGCAGCCAGAGCCGCTCCTGCGCGGGCGACAGCGGTAGCGGGCGGGTGCGGGGCACCGGGACCAGGCCGTCGCCGGCCCGCTCGGCGCTGTCGCCGAGGGAGCGGACCGCCTCCGCCAGGCCGGCCACGGTGGGCAGGGCGAAGAAAGAGCGCAGCGGCAGTTCGACGTCCAGCAGCTGGTGCAGCCCTGCGATCACCCGGGTGGCGAGCAGGGAGTGCCCGCCCAGGTCGAAGAAGTCGTCGTGCACACCGACCCGCTCCAGGCGCAGCAGCCGGCCCCAGAGTTCGGCGATGGTGTTCTCCAGCAGGTCGCGCGGGGCGACGTGGCCGGACTCGTCGAGCGGGAGCAGGGCGGGTCGGGGCAGCGCGGCCCGGTCGACCTTGCCGTTGGGGGTGATCGGCAGCGCGTCCAGGACGATCAGCGCGGCGGGGACCATGTAGCCGGGCAGACGGCGGCGCAGCTCGGTCCGGACCCGGTCGGCGAAGCCGGTCTCCGGTTCGCCCGCCGGAACCAGGTAGCCGAGCAGTCGGCGCCCGGCCCCTTCGCCGTCCACCGTGACCACGGCGGCCGAGACGTCCGGGTGGGCGGCGAGGGCGGTCTCGACCTCGCCCAGTTCGATCCGGAAGCCGCGGATCTTCACCTGGTGGTCGGTGCGGCCCAGGAACTCCAGCTCGCCGTCGCCGGTGAGCCGGACCCGGTCGCCGGTGCGGTAGAGCCGCTCGCCGTCGGTGCCGAAGGGGTTGGGCAGGAAGCGGTCGGCGGTCAGCCCGGGCCGGCCGAGGTAGCCGTCGGCCAGGCCCGTACCGCCCAGGTAGAGCTCGCCGGGGGTGCCGAACGGCACCAGGCGCTGGTGCTCGTCCAGGACGTACGCGCTGCTGTTGTCGATGGGCCGGCCGATCGGCACCTGCTGCCTGCGAGCGTCCAGCGCGGCCGGGGTGACGTTGAAGGTGGTGGTGAGCGAGGTGGTCTCGGTGGGCCCGTAGACGTTGAGCAGCTGTCCGGGCGGGTTGTCCAGGAGGATCCGGACGACGGCGGGGTCGGCGGCCTCGCCGCCGAACAGCAGGACCCGCAGGGGGCTGAAGGCGTCCGGCCGTTCGCGGGCGGCGGCGTTGAGCAGGGCGGTGGTGAGCACCATGACGGTGAGGCCGTGGACGCGGATCGCGTCGGCCAGGGCCTCGGCCGACAGGACGGTCTCCTTGGGCAGTCCGACCAGTTCCGCACCGGCCAGCAGCGCACCCCAGATCTCCAGGGTGGCCGCGTCGAAGGCGGCGTTGGAGACCTGGGCGACCCGGTCCTGCGGGTGAAAGGTCAGGTAGCCGTTGTCGCGCACCAGCCGGACCACGGCGCGGTGCGGCACCAGGACGCCCTTGGGGGTGCCGGTGGAGCCCGAGGTGTAGAAGACGCAGGCGGTCGCGTCCGGCGGGAGGAGGACCGCGGGCGCGGTGTCGGGGTGCTCGTCGGTCCGGCCGTCCGCGCCGTCCAGCAGGAGGGCCGGCGGGGTCGGGTCGTCGGCCGGTCCGGCCAGTTCGGCGGCCAGCTCGGTGGTGGTGGCGATCAGGGTCACCCCGGCGTCCCGGGCGATGGCGCGCCGGCGCTCCACCGGGTGCTCCGGGTCGAGCGGGACGTAGCAGGCGCCGGTCTTGAGCACCGCGAGCAGGGCGGTGACCAGTCGGGCGCCGCGCGGCAGGCAGACCGCGACCCGGCCGCCGGGGGTGACGCCGCGTTCGGCCAGCAGGTGCGCCAGCCGGTTCGCCGCCGCGTCCAGCTCACGGTAGGTCAGGGTCTCGGTCCGTCCGGTGCCGCCGGGCAGCTCGCCCGGGTGGCGCACGGCGGTCGCGTCGGGGGTGCGGGCGGCCTGCTCGGCGAAGAGCTCGACCAGGGAGGCCTGGTCGGGGTACGGGACCGGGCCGCGGTCGGCCAGCGCCAGGATCTCGGCCCGCTCCTGCTCGTCGAGCAGGTCGATCAGGTCCACCGGGGCGGCCGGGTCGGCGACCAGGCCCTCGACCAGGCGGACGAAGTGCCCGAGCATCCGCCGGGTGCTGTCCGGGGTGAGCAGGTCGGCCGGCCCGGTGAGGCTGAGCCGGAAGTCCTCGCCGACCTCCTGGAAGCCCGCGTCCAGGTCGCTCTTGGCGAAGGTCACCGGCACGGCCAGCTCCTCGCCCCGGCAGGCGCCGAGCGTGAGCGGCTCGTCGGCCGGCTCGGTGGCGAACATGACCTGGAACAGCGGCAGTCCGCCCTGGGTGCGGTCGGGCCGCAGCGCCTCCACCAGGCGGTCGAAGGGGACGTCCTGGTGCGCGAGGTCGGCGAGGAGCTGCTGCGCCGTACGGCGCAGCAGCTCCGCGAACGAGGGCCGGCCGGTGAGGTCCATCCGGACCGGCACGGTGTTGACGAAGAAGCCGATGACCGATTCCAGGTCACTGCGGGTTCGCCCGGCGACCGGGACGCCGACGGCGAAGTCGCGCTGCCCGGTGCGGCGGCCCATCAGTACCGCGAAGGCCGTCAGCAGTACGGTGAACGGCGTGGTCCCGGCGTCCTGGGCGAGGCGGCGCACCGCCACGGCGGAGCGCTCCCCGAGCAGGTGGTGGACGGTGGTGCCGTGCCAGTCCCGGCGGCCGGGGCGGGGGAAGTCGCCCGGCAGCTCCAGCTCGGGCACCTCGGCCAGCCGCTCCTTCCAGTACGCGAGTCCGGCCGCGTCGCCGTCCCCGGCGAGGTGCTCGGCCTGCCGGGCGGCGAAGTCGCGGAAGGCCGGCGCGGCCGCTCCGGCGGGGAGCGAGCCGGCGCCGCCGCCTCCGGGGAGGAACGCGGTGTACGCGGTGGTGAGGTCGCGGAAGAGCAGCCCGGAGGACCAGCCGTCGAAGACCAGGTGGTGGACGGTGATCAGCAGGACCTGTTCGGACGGGCCGAGCCGGAGCAGCCGGGCGCGCAGCAGCGGGCCGCCGGTCAGGTCGAACGGCAGCTCGGCCTCGGTCCGCAGGGCCTCGGGCAGCGTCTGCTCGGTCACGTCGAGTACCCGGAAGTCCACCGGAGCCGGCTCGGCGACCTGCTGGACCGGTGTGCCGTCCGGGCCGGTGGCGACCGTGGTGCGCAGCGCCTCGTGCCGCACGAGCACCCAGTCGAGGGCCGAGCGCAGCGCTGCCACGTCCAGCGGGCCGCTCAGCCGTACGGCCAGGGGCACGTTGTACTCGGGGGTGCCGGGCGACATCCGGTCCAGGAACCATAGCCGGGCCTGCCCGGCGGCCAGCGGGACCGGTCCGGGGCCCGCGGCCGGCAGCCGGTCCTCGGCCGGGGCCCGGCGCAGTCGGCCTGCGGCTCGGGCCAGCCGGGCCTGGACCAGGGCGCGCCGGTCGGGGGCGGCCCCGCTCGGGGGCGGTGGTGCCGACTCGGTCACCGCTCCGGGGATCACCGTGTCCGTGGTCATGGCGGGAATCGCCTTTCTCGAAGGTTCCGCGGCGGCGCAGCGCCAACGGGATGGTGACGGAGGATCAGTTGGCGTGGCCGGCCGGCTCACCGACCGGGGCCGGCTCGCCCTCCTCGTCCAGCAGGCTGTCGAGCAGCACCGCGGCCACGCCTGCCACGGTCCGGGCGGCGTAGAACTGGCTGAGGGTCAGGTCCGTCTCGAAGGCCTCGCGCAGCCGGGTGATGGCCTGGGTGGCGCGCAGCGAGTGCCCGCCCAGGTGGAAGAAGTCGTCGAAGGCGCCGACGCCGGTGAGGCCGAGGACGGTGCCGAAGACCTCGGCGACCAGTTCCTCCAGCTCGTCCCGGGGGGCGACGTGGACGGTGCCGCGGACGCCGGCGGTGAACGGGTCGGGCAGCGCCCGGCGGTCGACCTTGCCGCCGCTGGTGGTCGGCAGCTGCGGCATCGGCACGAACAGCGCCGGGACCATGTACTCCGGCAGCAGCTCGGCGCAGAACCGGTGCAGTTCCACCGGGTCCACGGACTGCCCGCCGACCGGGACGACGTACGCGGCGAGCAGCCGGTCGTCGCCGCCGGGCACCGGGTGGTCCAGGACGGCGGCCAGTTCGATCAGCGGGTGCTCCAGCAGTCGGGCCGAGACTTCGCCGAGCTCCACCCGGAAGCCGCGGATCTTGACCTGGTCGTCGGCCCGGCCGAGGAACTCCAGCACGCCATCGCCGCGCAGCCGGACCAGGTCGCCGCTGCGGTAGAGGCGCTCACCGGGCAGCACCGGGTCGGGGACGAAGCGGTCGGCGGTCAGCCCGGGCCGCTCCAGGTAGCCCCGGGTCACCCCGTTGCCGCCGAGGTACAGCTCGCCGGCGGTGTCCGGCGGCACCGGGCGCATCGACGGGTCGAGGACCAACGCCCGGATGCCGTCACGCGGGCCGCCGATGGCCACCATGCCGGGGCCGCTCTCGGCGGGCGTGACCTCCAGGGCGGTCGCGGTCACCGTGGTCTCGGTCGGGCCGTAGGTATTGACCAGGCGGGTGCCCGGCGCGGCGGTCAGCCAGCGGGCGGCCACCTCACCGGAGACGGCGTCGCCGCCGAGGATGAGCAGCCGCAGCCGCGGCGGGATGCCGCTGGTCGGACCGTCCCCGTACTCCGGCAGCCGGCTCACCACGGCGGCCCAGTAGGCCGGGGGCAGCTCGGCGACGGTGACGCCGTACTGGCGCAGGATGTCGCCGAACTCCTCCGGGAGCCACAGGTCGTCCGGTCGCAGCACGACCGTGGCGCCCCGGGTGAGGCCGGGCAGGAGTTGCTCCAGGGCGGCGTCGAAGGAGAGGTTGGCGAACTGCAGCACGCGGTCGTCCGCGGTGATCCCGTACCCCTCGGCCATCGCCTCGCAGTGTGCGGCGAGCGGCCCGTGCAGGCCCATCACTGCCTTGGGGCGGCCGGTGGTGCCAGAGGTGTGGATGAGGTAGGCGAGTTGCTCGGCGTCCGCCTCGGGCAGCCGCAGGGCCGCGTCCCCGTCGGCGGCCGGCTCGGCCGGATCCACCAGGACCAGGCCCGGGCGCTCGGGCAGCGAACGGGCCGCCGGGCCGGCGGTGATGACGAGCCGGGCGTCCACGTCGTCGAGCAGCACGCTCTTGCGGTCGAGCGGCAGCGCCGGGTCCACGGTCAGGAACGCCCCGCCCGCGCAGGCGACGGCGAGCATCGCGACGACCATCTCGCAGCCGCGCGGCAGATGCAGGGCGACCGGCGTCTCCGCGGCCACCCCGTGGGCGATCAGCCGGTGGGCCAGCCGCTCCACCCGCTCGGCCAGTTCGCCGTAGCCGAGCTGGTCGTCGCCGCAGACCAGGGCGACGGCCTGCGGGGTGCGGGCGGCCTGGTCGAGCACCTGCCGGTGCACCGGGACGTAGCGGGGCCGGGCCCCGGTGCCCTCGGCCGGCCAGGGCCGGGCGCCGCCCGGCTCGCCCGGGAGCAGCAGGTCCAGCTCGCCGACGCGGACCGACGGGTCGGCGGCGATCTGGCGGAGCACGGCCGCGAACCGGTCGGCGAAGAGGCCGGCCGCCCGCGGGGTGAACAGCTCGGTGGCGTACTCGACGGTGCCCGAGACCAAGCCCCCGGCGTCGATGTCGAGGTCCACCGTGAGCGCGGTCGAGGCGGAGAGCCGGGGCAGCTCGACGGTGCGGACGGCGAGCCCGCCGGCCTCGGTCTCCCCCGGGCCGGTGTGCCGGACGTCGAACAGCACGTTGAAGAGCTCGCCGCCGGGCAGTTCGCCCCGGCGCTGCAGCTCGGCGACCACGGCGTCGAAGGAGCAGCCCTGGCCGGGGCGTTCGCCGGCCATCCGGCCGTGGGTGTACCGGTGCGCCTCGATCACGTCGGCGTGGACGGTGCCGAGCAGCTCGTCGAAGCGCGGGTCGGCGGCGAACTCCGCCCGGCGGACCAGGGTCTCCACGTGGAAGCCGACCACGGCGTCCCCGTCGACCCGCATCCGGTCGGCGACCGGCGTCCCGACCAGGACGGTGGCGTCGCCGGTCCAGCGGGACAGCAGTGCCTGGAAGGCGGCCAGCAGCAGCACGTACGGCGTGGTACGGGCGCGGGCGGCCAACGCCCGCAGGGCGGCGGAGGTGCCGGCGTCGAGGGCGAAGGTGTGGACGGACCCGGCGCCGGTGCGGACTTCGGGGGCCCGCAGGTCGGCGGGCAGCCGGGGCGCCGTGGTGTCGGCCAGGTAGGTGCGCCAGTGGGTCAGCCGGGCCTCGTCGGGGGCGGGTTCGTCGCGCAGGCGCTCCAGCACGTGCCGGCGGAAGGACGGGGCCGGCTCCAGTTCCTCGACGGGCAGGCCGAGGGCGGCCTGGTAGAGCCGCAGGATCTCCTCCCGGAGGATCTCGGCGGACTGCCCGTCGAAGGCCACGTGGGCCACGTTCACCAGCAGCACGTGCCGGTCCTCACCGGTGCGTGCCAGCAGTACCCGCAGCAGCGGGCCGGCCTCGAGGTCGAACGGGCGGGCCAGCTCGGCGGCCAGCAGGTCCCGAAGGGCCCGCTCCGTCCCGTCGGCCGCGCGCAGGTCGGCGTAGGCCGGGACGAGCGCGGGCGGTCGGCCGAGCACCCAACGCGGCTCGCCGTCCCGCTCGGTGACCACCCGGGCCCGCAGCACCTCGTGCCGGGCCACCACCCGGCCCAGGGCGGCGAGCAGGGCCGAGCGGTCCAGCGGGCCGGTGAACTCCAGCGCGAACGGGCAGGCGTGCTCCGGGGATTCGGGCCGCAGCTGGTGGGCGAGCCACATCAGCCGCTGGGAGGCGGTGAGCGGGAAGGGCCGGGTGTCCTCGCCGGTGGCCACCGGCAGCGGGGCCAGCGGCGTGAGCAGGCGCGGGCCGGCCTCGGGCGCCAGGGCGAGCCGGCCGGCCGGGGTGTCCGGCGCCGCCGCCACCTGGTCCAGCCAGCCGGTGAAGGCCGCGGCCAGCGGCCGGACGGTGTCCTCGTCGAACAGCCCGGAGTCGTACTCGAAGAAGGCGGCCATCGCCTCGCCGTCGTCGGCGACGTCGAGCAGCAGGTCGCACTTGGCGGTGGCGCGCGGCACCAGGTGGGGCACGGTCGTGATCCCCGGTAGGTCGAGCGGGGAGCCCACCGCGTTCTGGTAGTTGAGCGCGACCTGGAAGAGCGGGTTGCCGTCCGGGGTCCGGTTCGGCCGCAGCGTGCGCACCACCTCGTCGAAGGGCACGTCCTGGTGCGACAGGGAGAGCAGGACGGTGCGTCGCACCTCGTCGAGCAGCGTCCCGAACGGGGTGGTCGGCTCCACCCGGGCGCGCAGCACCAGGGTGTTCACCAGGTAGCAGACGGTGTCCTCGCTGCCGGGCAGCGAACGGGTCGCCACCGGGGAGGCGACGGCGACGTCCGGGCCGCCGCTCCAGCGGGCCAGCAGCGAGTGCAGTGCGGTGAGCAGCACCATGTACGGGGTGGAGCGCCGCTCCCGGGCGAGCCGGCGCAGACCGGCCGCAGTCGCGGCCGGGATGGTGAAGTGCACGGCCGCGCCGGCGCCCCGGCGGTGTCCGGCGCGCGGGCGGTCGGTCGGCAGTGCCATCGGCCGCAGGCCGGACAGCCGGCCGTGCCAGAACGCCAGGTGGGCCTCGGTGTCGAGCTCCTCGTGGCGTTCGCACTCCTGCCGGACCAGCCGGCCGTAGGGCAGCGCGACCGGGGTGAGGGCCGGCCCGTCCCCGCCGTCGGCCCGGTAGGCGGCGCCGAGGTCGCGCAGCAGCAGGCCGGTGGACCAGTCGTCGAAGACGATGTGGTGCACGTTCAGGGCGAGGACGTGCACCTGCGGTGCGAGGCGCAGCAGCAGGCCCCGGGCCAGCGGCCCACGCTCCAGGTCGAACGGGGCCCAGGCGAACTCGGCGACCGCCCGCTCCACTTCGGCCGAGGCCTCGGCCGGGCCCATGGCCGACAGGTCCCGGACGTCGAGCCTGAACGGAGCGGCCGGGCCGGTCCACTGCCGGGCCTCGCCGCCGTCGTCCAGGCCGAACCGGGCGTGCAGCGCGTCGTGGCGGGCCGCGACCGCGTCCAGGGACCGGCGCAGCCGCGCCTCGTCGAGCGGGCCGGTGAGCCGGTAGGAGACCGGGACGTTGTAGGCCGGAGCCGCGTCCTCGAAATTCTCCGCGAACCAGATTCGGAGCTGCCCCGGTGTCAGGGGAATTCCATCGGGTCGCATTGTCGCTCTCCCTATCGAAGAATCTCGTGATGGCGCGGGGCGTTGTTCAGACATTAGGCCGCGGGAAGTCGGTCGATCATCGGCCGCCGGGGGCATCCGCGGTCGGAAGTACGGATGACGCCGATCCGACGGAAGCAGGAGCGCGGGCCGCCGGAAGCGGGTTCAGGCGTGCGCCGGCTGGGCGGACGCATGGGTGCGCCACCACTCCCGCCCCTCCTCGGGCAGGGTGTGGATCGGGTCGTAGTACTCGTAGCTGTCGGCCTGGTCGTCGTCCAGCACGGTGCGGTAGTTCTTCGTCCAGTACGAGATCCCGCGCGCCCGGTCGTACTCGACGGCCTGGTGCACCCAGCGCTTTCCGACGTAGGGGACGTCGCAGACGATGCGCGGCGTGGCGAATCCGGGAAGATATCCCAGAATTCCCTCCTGGAGTTCCCGGGCCTGCGCCACCGAGGTCCGCCAGTGCTCGCTGAACGGAATCATGTCGCAGAGGTAGAAGTAATAGGGCATGATTCCGGCGCCGTCGAGCAGGGCGAACCCGAGGTCGAGCAGGGCGTCCACCGAGTCGTTGACCCCGCTCATCAGCACGCCCTGGTTGCGCACGTCCCGCAGCCCGGCGTCGAGCAGCCCCCGGGCGGCGTCGGCGACGCCCGGGGTGATCTGCTGCGCGGCGTTGGCGTGGGTGTGCAGGGCGAGCTGGACCTCGTGGGTACGGGCCAGCCAGGCGAGCCGCTCGACGCCGGCCCGCACTTCGTCCGAGGCCCAGTACTGGGGCAGGCCGATCAGCGCCTTGGACGCCAGCCGGATGTCCCGGATCGACGGGATCTCGATCAGCGCCGAGACGAAGGCCTCCAGCCGGGGCCAGGGCAGGTTGGCGACGTCACCGCCCGAGACGACCACGTCCCGCACGCCCGGGGTGGCGCGCAGGTAGTCGAGCATCGCGGTCAGCCGGTCGGCGGGCCGCAGCAGGAACTTCGCCTTCTGCACCTGGGGAGTGGAGTTGCCGACCAGATCCATCCGGGTGCAGTGGCCGCAGTACTGCGGGCAGGTCGGGACCACCTCGGCGAGGACCTTGGTCGGGTAGCGGTGGGTCAGCCCCTCGACCACCCACATCTCCTGCTCGTGCAGAGAGTCCCGGGCGGCGTACGGGTGGGAGGGCCAGTCGGTGCGGCGGTCGGAGTAGACCGGGAGCATGTAGCGGCGCACCGGATCGGCCCGGAACGCCTCCGCCAGCCCGCCCGGGCCGGCCGAATCGACCTGCGGGGCCATGGTGTTGAGCATTTGCGGCGGGATCAGCAGCGACATCGTGGCCCGCTCCCGCTGGTCCCGCTCCAGGTCGGCGTAGAAGGCTTCGTCCAGCAGCTCGCCCGTCACCTCGCGCAGCTGGCGCACCGACTTGACGCAGTGCGCCCGCTGCCACTGCGCGGAGCCCCACTCGGCCGCGGTGACCTCCCGCCAGCCGGGGAAGCGGCGCCAGTCGGGCTCGACGGGGGCGCGGTAGCGGTAGCCGTACGGCTGGGCGGCCCGCTCGGCCGTACGGGGCGGATGGACCGCCGGACGCTGGATCAGGGTCTCCGTCAACGCTGTTCTCTCCCGTACTCTTCGCCCGGTGCGGGCCGCAGGACGGCACCGCAGCGCAGGACGGTGTGGAGCAGTCGGCGCACGGCCAGACTGCGAAGGGGCTGGAGGCGGACGCAGCGCCACCCGGTCGGGGCGCTCACGCCGGGACGGGTTCGCGGGCGGAGATCTCCGAGGCGAGCCCGGCCACGGTGGGCAGGATCAGGAAGTCGAAGTAGGCCAGCCGGACGCCGGTCTCCTTGGCGACCGCGGTCAGCACCTTGGCGGCGAGCAGCGAGTGGCCGCCCAGCTCGAAGAAGTCGGTGTCCACGTCGGTGACCGGCCGCTCCAGGACCTCCTGCCACAGTTCGACCAGTCGCCGTTCCAGCTCGGTGCCCGGTGCCCGGCCCGAAGTGGCCTCGCCCGGGGTGTGGGCGGTCGGCTGGGCCTGGTCCGCCACCAGTCGGACCAGCGCCGCGCGGTCCGCCTTGCCGGTGGCGGTGAGCGGGACCTGCGGCACCAGGGCGACCGTGCCGGGCTGCATGTAGCCGGGCAGGCGGTCGGCCAGGGCGGCGCGGACCCGCTCGGTCAGCCGGCCGTCGTCGGTGCCGTCGGCCCGGACCGCCAGGCCGAGGGTGTCGCTCCCCGGGACGCCGTCGGTGCCCGGCAGCACGAAGGCGACGGCCAGCTCGACCCCGGCGACCTCGTGCGCGACCTGCTCCAGCTCGCCCAGCTCGATCCGGTAGCCGCGGATCTTGACCTGCTGGTCGGCCCGGCCCAGGTACTCCAGCTGCCCGTCCGGGCGGCGGCGGACCAGGTCGCCGGTGCGGTAGAGGCGGGCGCCCGGCCCGCCCGAGGGATCGGGCCGGAACCGGTCGGCGGTCTGGCCGGGCCGGTTGCGGTAGCCGCGGCCGACCGGGGCACCGCCCACGCAGAGCTCACCGGCCTCGCCGTCGGGCACGGGGCGCAGCCGCTCGTCCAGGACGAGGACGGTGCCACCGCTGATCGGGCGGCCGATCGTGGTCGGGTCGTCCCCCCTGGCCGGGTCGGCCCAGGTGGCGCAGATGGTGGTCTCGGTCGGACCGTAGGCGTTGACCAGCCGGTGGCCGGCGGACCAGCGCTCGACCAGGGCGGGCGGGCACGGCTCGCCGGCCACCACCACGGCCGGGATCGCCTCCAGGGCCTCGCCGGCGGCGCTGAGCAGGGACGGCGTGCAGGTGACCAGCCGGGCCTCGGTGGCGACCGGGTCCGGGGTGATCGCCAGGGCGGCGCCGTCGCGCAGGACGACGCCCAGGCCGTGCGCGAGCGGCAGCGCGGTGGACCAGACCCAGCCGTCGAAGGCGGGCGCCATCACGTTGAGCACGGTGCCGTGCGGTGCGCCGTCGGCGTCGACGAGTGCGCCGAAGGCCTCGACGAGGTTGCGCAGGCTGCCGTGCTCGATCTCCACGCCCTTGGGCACCCCGGTGGTGCCGGAGGTGTAGATCACGTAGGCGAGCCGCTCCGCGGGCGGACGGGCGTCGCCGTCGGCGGGCCGGGCCGAGGGTCGGCCCGCCGGTCGGGGCGCGGAGAGATCGAGCAGGTGCCCGTAGGACAGTCCGGCCCGGCGGCTGGTCGCCGCGTCCCGGGTGATCAGTACGGTGGGCCGGGCGTCGGCGGCGATGACGGCCAGTCGCTCGTCGGGGTGCGCCGGGTCGAGCGGGACGAAGGCACCGCCGACCCGCCAGATCCCGAGCAGCGCGGCCACCAGGCCGGCGCAGCGCGGGAGGTGGACGCCGACGGTGTCCTCCGGGCCGACGCCGAGCCCACTCAGCTCGGTCGCCAACCGCTCTGCCTCGTCGGAGAGTTGGCGGAAGGTCAGGCGCAACTCGCCGTCGTCCACGGCGAGGTCGTCGGGCCGCTCGGCGACCCAGGATGCGAAGAGGTCGAGCATCAGTACTCCTAGGGGGGTCCGATCGTTCAGGAAGGCGCATTCGCCCGGCGACGGCCCGACGGGCAGGGGCGATGGCGCCGGCGTCAGCCGGCCGGTCACTCAGTCGGTCAGTCAGACGGTCCGGGGCGGACCGGCGGCCAGCCACTCGGCCAGGTCCCGCGGAGTCCGCCGCCAGGGGTCGAAGGACTCCAGGCGCCAGGTCGCGCCGGCCGCGGCCAGAGCGGCCGACTGCGCGCGGGCCGCGTCCGGGTCGCCGGGCGCGGCCACGGCGACTGCGGCGACCTCGCGTCCGGCCGGTCCCGGCCGGGAACCGACCTCGTCCATCCGTCGCAGGATCGCCGCGAGTTCGTCCGCCTCGGGGCCGCGCAGTCCGCCGCCCTCGGCGCGCACCATGGGCACCACGCCGTCGAGCGCGGCGGCCCGGCGCAGCGCGCCCGATCCGGCGGCCGGCCAGGTGGCGGCACCCCAGACCGGTACCCGCGGCCCCCTGCCGTGCGGGTCGGCCACCGGGGTCGGCAGGAAGGTGGCCCGGTCGACCCGGTAGTGCGGGCCCTGGTGGCTGAACTCGGTCCCGCGCCAGAGTCCGGCGAGGACCTCCAGGGACTCGTCGACCCGGGCGGCCCGCTCGCGCAGCCCGCCCTCCTCGCCGAAGGCGGCGAAGTCCAGGTCCCCGACCGCGCCGAGCCCGACCCCGAGCACCAGCCGGCCCCCGGAGAGCCGGTCGAGCGTGGCGCTCTCCCGGGCCACCTTCCACGGGCGTCGGCGGGCCAGCGGGGTGACCAGCGGGCCGCTGACCAGGCGTCGGGTACGGGCGAGGACGGCGGTGACCGCGGTCCAGGTGTCGGCGACCGGGAGCCGCAGCTCGCGGTGGAGCATCAGGTGGTCCCAGAGGAACAGCCCGTCCCAGCCGGACTCCTCCGCTCGGACGGCGTACTCGACCAGCCTGGCCGGGTCCGCGTAGTGGCCCGCGTTGGGCAGCAGCAGTGCGTGTCGCAGCGGGCGCCCGTCCGGCCCGCTCATCGGGCACATCCCGAGGGCACCAGCTCGGCCCGGTGGATGGCGGCGGCCACGGCGTGGGCGGAGCGCACCGCGCCCTCCAGGTGGCCGAAGAAGTGCGGCGAGTACTCGGCGCCGACCCGGTGCACCCGGGGCCAGCGGCGGTCCGGCGCGGCGGCCCGGGCGCGGCGCACCCAGTCGCCGAGGGCCGGTACGGCCGCGTAGCAGCCCTGGACCAGCGGCTCCCGCTGCCAGTCCCGGGCGTACAGGCCGAGCGGTTCCCGAACCTGCGGTCCGAGCCACTCGGCCAGCCGGGCCAGCACGGATTCGGCGCTGCTCTCGCCCCGGTGCCACAGCCGCGCCTCCGCACCGGTGAGGAAGCCCACCAGCACGCCGAGGCCGCCCCGCCCGGCCGAGTCGTCGACCAGGAAGCGCAGCGGGGCACGGTCGGCGGTGACCCAGCCGCTGAGCCCCTCGCGCTGCCAGAACGGCTCCGGGTAGACCAGGTGCAGCTTGACCGCCGTCCCCGCCACCGGCACCGGCGCCGAGCCGGTGGCGTCGACGCCGTCGAAGGCGATCGCCGCCTCCGGGCCCGGACCGGTGGCCAGGACCACCTGGGAGCAGTCGACCAGCAGTCCGTCCGCCGCGACCCGGATCGTCCCGTCCGGCCGGGCGCTGATCCCGCGGACGGGGGTGGAAAGGCGGACGGCCCCGCCGAGCCCGGCGGCCAGCCCGTCGCTGAGGGCGCGGGCGCCGCCCGCGAACCGCTCCTCCTGCGCGCCGGAGGCGAAGGCGGTGAGGAAGGGCAGGCCGCCGCCGGAGCGGACGTAGAACAGGAAGTGGAGCAGCGACACCTCGTCCGGCTCGGCGGCCAGCATCTCCCGGACGATCTGCTCGATCAGCAGCCGGGAGTCGGGGTGGTCGAACTCCTCCGCCAGCCAGTCCCGGACGGTGGTGCGGTCCTGCGTCTCGGCGTCGGGCGAGCGGCCCGGCTCGTCCAGGTCCACCCGCTCGGCGAGTTCCTCCACCCGGTCCAGGGCCAGACCCAGGGCGAGCGCGCTGTAGGGCGGCGTCGGCCCGTCGTCGCGCAGCAGCCGGCCGCCGAAGTCGAACAGGCTCGCGCCGGCCGCGGCGGTACGGACCCGGGGCAGGCCGAGCCGGTCCGCCAGCGCGGCGACCTCGGTGTGCAGCCGGCCGATGTAGGTGCCGCCCTGGTCGAGCGTCAGGCCGTGGGCGGGCCGGCTGTCGGTGCGTCCGCCGACCCGGGCGCCGGCCTCCAGGACCAGCACGTGGTGCCCGCGCTCGGCCAGGCCCGAGGCCGTCACCAGGCCCGCGAGGCCGGCGCCCACCACGACCACGTCGGCGTCCTCGACCCGGGGGCTCATGCCTGGCCTCCGGTCCAGACCGGGCGCAGCGGCGCGTCGTCGCGGTACGCGAGGGCCAGCGCGCGCAGAAAGGTGCGCAGTTCCTCCTCGTGCGAGGCGAGCGGCCCGGCGATGTAGCGGTCGTTGGAGACGCCCCGCTGGGTGGACGAACAGGCCTTCCAGTCCTGGTCGTTGGTGGTGCGCCAGAAGTCCACCGCGTAGCCCGGGTCGAAGCCCTCCCGGCCGAGCAGCTCGGGGTCGAAGAGCCACTCGCAGACCACCTTGGTGCGGCCGGCGGCCAGCGGCTCGATCCGGTGGGTCACCACGTAGTCGTGCGTCGCGGTGACGAACAGGTTGGGCAGCACGGCGTAGTAGCAGACCTGCCGGGCGCGGTCCTCGTCCAGCAGCGGGAAGGTCCAGTCCGGCCCGGTTCCGTCCAGCGACATGCTGGTGGCCGAGTTCTTGAGGTCGAGCGATCCGCCCAGCCACAGGCCCGTACTGGCGAAGCCCTCACCGTTGACCGTGCGCTGCACCCGGCTGAGCTCGGGGTGCGTGCTCGGGCAGTGGTAGCACTCCAGGTAGTTCTCGACCAGCAGCTTCCAGTTGGCGTCGAGGGCGTACTCGGCCCGGCCGCCGACCTGGAGGGTGTCCAGCCGGTACGCGGCCAGCACCTCGGTGAGGTTGCCCAGCGTCTCCACCAGGTCCGGGGCCTCCCCGGACAGGTTGACGAACAGCCAGCCGTTCCACATCGCCGACCGGACCGGCAGCAGCCCCATGCCGACCGGGTCGGACTCCGCGAGCTCCTCGAAGCGGGGGGCACTGCGCAGCTCGCCGTCGAGCTTGTACACCCAGGCGTGGTAGGCGCACCACACCTGGGCCCGGCGCACCTTGCAGCCCTGCGCCACCAACTCGTGCCCGCGGTGCCGGCAGGCGTTGACGAAGGCGTTGACCCCCTCGCCGGTGCCGACCAGCAGGATGTTCTGCCCACCGACCGCGACGGCGCTCTGGCTGCCCTTGGCCGCGAGGTCCGACACCCGGCCGACGGCCACCCAGCCCTGCTGGAACAGCCGGGCGCGCTCCCAGCCGAAGACCTGCTCGGAGGTATAGGCGGCACCGGGCAGGGCCCGTCCGGGGCCCGTGGGGTCCAGGATCTCGCTGAGCGTCTCGGAACCGAGGATCAGGGCCGGTGAACTCCGGTCCTCCACACTGGCCAACATGGAAAAGCCTTTCTACGGGCGGCAGTTCCATCAGGCTATGAAGGTGCGTCACCGAACCGCATCGGCTGAGCGGTGCACCGGTGCTCGTCCCTTGGTACGAAGGGCGCTCTCCCGAAGGGCGCCCTCACGAAGGGGGGCGCTTTCACTCCTCGCCGGTCAGCCACCCGTTGGCGACGGCCTTGGCACCGGCCTGGAAGCGGCTCCGGGCGCCCAGCGTCTCCATCAGGTCGGCGGCGATGCGCCGTGCGGTACGGGCCGAGACCCCCAGCCGTTTGGCGATGGTCTCGTCGGTGTGCCCCTGCCCGAGCAGCCGCAGCGCCTCGGCCTCCTGCGGGCTGAGCCCGTGCTCGTCGTGCTCCCGCGGGGCGGCCGAGTAGAGCGGTACGGCGCGTTCCCAGACCAGGTCGAACAGGGCGCAGAGCGCGACCAGGGTGCCCTGGCCGGTCAGCAGGGCCGCGCCGCTGCCGGTGTTCTCGGTGTCGACGGGCAGCACCGCGGTGGTGCGGTCCAGGATCATCAGCCGGGTGGGCAGGGCGGGCACCGTACGGACCTCGCCGCCCAGTTCGGCGAGCCACTTCGCGTACGCCACGGTGGCCGGGCTGTTGCGGACGCTGTCGAGGTAGAGGGTCCGCATCCGTACGCCGCGCTCCAGGAGTTCGCGGTCCTGCGGCTTGGCGGCCTCCATGTTGGCGGCGCTCTGCCCGCCGCCGGGGGCGAAGGTCATCACTTCGCGGGTGACGTTGCGGCAGAGCATGTTGATCCGGTCCCGGATCTCGTCCAGGTGGCCGAGTTGCTCCGCGAACCGCTGCTCGGGGCGGCGGCGCTGCCGGGCGGCACTCTGGATCAGCTCCATCGCGGCCAACCTGGCCTGCTCGATGCGCTGTTGCTCCTCGGCGAGGTGGGCCCGCCGGCTGGCGATCAGGACCTCGATGCCCACCTCGGGGTCGACCACCCGGTAGCGCGAGGGGTCGTCGGGGCGCCGGCGCACCAGGGCCAGCTCGCTGAGCCGGTCGAGCGCGCCCCGGACCTCCTCCTCGGGGAGCTCTAATCGGTCGAGCAGGGCGTTCAGGTCCTCGTGCGGGTTGCCCAGCATGGCCCGGTAGATCCGCTCGGACGCCTGGTCCAGCCCGAGAGCGTTCAGCATTCCGCCCCCTTTTAGTTCGTCCGCAGCATGAAGTTCGTCCGCAGCATGGTAGGCAACGGTGATGGACCCGCCAAGTGTTGGCACGGTTCGATCCCCGTCGCCGGGGAGGCTCACGGCTTTTATGGGGCAGTGTCCGGTTCCGGCCTCTGCATAAAACGGACAGCCGTCCGCGCCCTGCCGCCGGTGGGCGAGGGTGAATGCTCGCCAGGTGTACTTGATTCATGTCCGCCTGGCCCTGCCGGACGGCTTCGCGTTCCCCTCCGGCCTCCGGCGCCGGCTGCTCGGCCCGGTGTCCGCCGAGGCGACTCTCGACCACGTCACCCTCCATCCCGCGGAGCAGGGCGTCGCCACCCTGGGCCTGTTCGTCACCGCCCCCACGCTCGCTTCGGCCGAGGCCGCCGCCCGCTCGGTCGGCGAGCGCGTGTTGGTCGAGCACGCCGGGCTCACCGCCGCCGCCCTGATGGACTGTCAGGCCGTTTTGGTCGACGCCTTCTTCGAGCGGCTGCTCGCCGCCCGGGGCGGAGGTGGACGGACTATGCCACCGCATGATTGGGACATCGGGCGGTGCTGACACGGGCACGCCGAGCGACAAGACTGGAGGCACACCGAGAGCGGCGGGCGCCCCGAATATCCCAGGGGGCGAACCGGGTTCGCGCACCACCGTGCAGAGCCGGACCGCCTCGGGATCCATCCACGCACCATCGACGCCTGGGGAGACACCACCATGATCCGTACACGTATCGCCTCCGTCGCCGCCGTCCTCGTCGTCGCCCTGACGCCCTTCGTCGCCGCAGGCACCGCCGGCGCCGCAGGCCACGCCACCCCGGCCTCCGCCGTCGCGGCGGCCGCCACCCCGGCCCCGACCACCACCCCCACCCCCGGCGACACCACCGGCTGGGAGTGACGTCCGACCAACCAACCGACCGACCGCACACCGCACATGAACGAGGGGGAAGCCATGCTCCTGGTCGCCGCACCGGACACGGCAGCATCGCAGCGCACGATCAGGGTGGTCCTGGCCGGCGACGACGACCTGGCGAGGGAAGGGACCAGATCACTCCTCGGCCGGGAACCGGAGCTGAGCGTGGTGGGACACGCCGCCAACGGGCCCGCGACCGTCTCAGTGGTCCGGGACACCCAGCCGGACGTCCTGGTCCTCGACCTGCGGATGGGGAAGGGCCGCGGCCAGCACGTGCTGCGGCGGGTCGTCGAGGAGGTCCCCGCCGAGCAGCTGCCCAGGTTCGTGGTCACCGAGGTCTCCGCGGACCGCGTCCTCGCCGACATCGTCCGGCTCGGCGCGCACGGCTGTCTGCACACGGGCTGCAGCGCGGCCGACCTGGTCCACGCCGTGCGCACGGTCGCCGCGGACCAGGCGTTCCTGACGCCGAGCCTGACCCGGGACCTCTTCCACCGCTTCCAGCTGCTGCCGACCACGGCGACCGGTGAACGCCCGCACCAGCTGGAGCCGCTGAGCGACCGCGAGGTCGAGGTGCTGCGGCTGATCGCCTCGGGTTGCTCGAACCGGCAGATCGGCACCCGGCTGCAGGTCTCCGAGACCACGGTCAAGACGCACGTCTCCAAGGTGCTGGCCAAGCTCGGGCTGTCCGCCCGGGTCCAGGCCGCCCGGCTGGCCTGGCAGGTCGGCCTGGTGCCGGTGGACCAGGCGGTGCCGGCGTGAGCGCGCCGCAGGAGCTGGCAGCGGAGCAAGAGGTGCCGGAGGAATTGCGGAAGAACTCTTCCGGAGATACTCTTCCGAACATGGGAACGGAAGACAAGCGGACGGTTTCCGACGTCAAGGCCATGCGAGCACTCGCCCACCCCACCCGGCTGGACCTGCTGGAACTGCTCCGGGAGCGGAAGAGCCTCACCGCCAGCCAGTGCGCGGAACAGCTCGGCCTCAGCCCCAAGGTCTGCTCGTACCACCTCAACCAACTCGCCGAGAGCGGCCTGATCGAGGAGGCCGGCACCGGCGGCGGCGACCGGCGCGAACGCCCCTGGAAGCTCGCCTACACCCGGGCCGAGGCCAGCATGGAGCAGGGCACCCCGGCCGCCGACGCGGCCCGGGACCAGGCCATCCGCCTCCTGATCGGCCGCAACCACGACCAGGCCCTGGCCTTCGCCGACATCCTGGGCTCGCTGCCGCCCGAGTGGCAGCAGGCCTGCACGATCACCAGCCGCCGGGTCATGATGACCAGCACCGAACTCCGGGGCTGGAGTGAGCAGATGGAGTACGTCACCCGCGAGCACGTCGCCCGCACCGAGCGCCACGCCCTGGAGGAAGGCTCCGAGCCGGACGCCGAACGCCGGCCGGTGCGCCTCATCTGCTACGGATTCCCGGAGGCCGCCAAGTGAGCGCCGGCAGCACCCGCGAGACGTCCCGTCCGACCGAAGTCGCCACGGCCGACTCCCAGCCGTCGCACGGACTGCGGCACTTCACCGCCGTCTTCGCCGAGCCGCGCGTCCGCCGGGCGATGATCGGCGCCTTCGTGGCCCGGCTGGCCCAGGGCATGTACGCGATGGCGCTGCTGCTCCTGCTCCAGCGGCGGCTGGAGAGCTTCGCCGTCGCCGGCGCCGTGGTGTCCGGCTTCGGCCTCGCCTCGGCGGTCTCCAGCCCGGCGCTCGGCCGGCTGATCGACCGGCACGGAGCCCGGGTGCTCACGGTCTGCGCCGTGCTGGGGCCGCTGGGAGTGGTGCTGCTGGTGACCGCCGCCGTGTACGGGCAGGCCGCCGGGGTGTGGGCCGGGGCGCTGCTGGCCGGCGCGGCGCAGCCGCCGATCTCCTCGACCCTGCGCGCCCTCGTGTCGGACACCTTCGCCCAGGCCGAGACCCGCGCGGCGGCCTACAGCCTCGACGCGATCAGCACCGAGGTCACCTTCGTGGCCGGCCCCGCCCTGGTCGGCGCCGCCATCGCCTGGGCCGCGCCGGAGTTCGCCCTCCTTGCCGGCGCCGTGTTCACCCTGGCCGGCACCTTCCTCTTCCTCAGCTCCCGCCCGTGCGCCGCCGACCGCGGCCAGCGGCCGGCGGCCGCCGAGCCGCGCGCCTCGCTGCGGTCCAACCGCACGGTCTGGGTGATCAGCGCCACCGCCCTGCTGCAGATGCTCGCCATCGGCATGGTCGAGGTCGGCGCCGCCGCCCGCGCGGTCGAACTGGACAACCCCGCCGGGACGGGCGTGCTGCTGACCGCCTGGGCCCTCGGCAGCGTCGTGGGCGGGCTCGGCTACGGCGCCGCTTCCTGGTCCTGGTCGCTGCGGACCCAGTACGGCCTGCTCATGGCGCTCGGCGGCGCCGAGTTCGCCGGCGTCGCCCTGGCCTCCGGCTTCGCCGGGCTGGTGCCGCTGATGTTCGTCGCCGGCCTGGCCATCGCCCCGGCGGCCACCGTGGGCGCCACCCTCCTCGGCGGCAGCGTCCCGGCCGGCGGGCGCACCGAGGCGTTCACCTGGATGGCCTCCGCCAACGCCCTGGGCGGCGCGGCCGGTTACCTGCTGGCCGGTTCGCTCGCCGAGGTCCTCGCCGCCCGCCCGGTCGTGCTGACCGCCGCCGCCCTGCTGCTGGCGGCCGCGCCGGTCGCGTTCCTCCTGCCGCGCCGCACCGACTGACGGAAGTCGTCAACTCGTCCGCGCCGGAACGGTCCTGGGCATCCAGCCGGGCCGGCGCTGCTCGTAGGAGGCGATCTCCTCCTCCCAGCGCAGCGTGTTGCCGATCTCGTCCAGCCCGAGGAGCAGCCGCTGCCTCAGGTGCTCCTCGATCGTGAACCCGAAGCGGATCTCTCCCGCCGTCACCGCGTTCCGTTCCAGATCGACCAGGACCGGGGTGTCGGGGGCGCTCTCCACCAGGTCCCACAGCCGTTCGACCGTCTCCTGGGCCGCCTGCACGGCGAGCAGACCGTTGCCGAGCGCGTTGCCGCGGAAGATGTCGCTGAACGAGGGCGCGATCACGGCCCGGAAGCCGTGGTCCACCAGCGCCCAGACCGCATGCTCCCGGGAGGAGCCGATCCCGAAGTCCCGGCCGGCCACCAGCACGCTCGCGCCGAGGTACTGGGGCTGCGCCAGGATGTAGTCGGGGCTGTCCCGCCATTCGGCGAACAGCGCGTCCGCGTAGCCGGTCCGGCCGATGCGCTTGCAGAACTCGCCCGGGATGATCTGATCGGTGTCCACGTTGCTCCGCCGCAGCGGGACGGCGGTGCCGGTGTGGACGGTGAATGACCGCATGGTTCCTCTTGGTTCCTCTCCGGATGTCAGTCGAACGGTTACGAACGCCGCAGCCGTCCTCGGCCGCGGCGAGGGGCCGGCGCCGGGGCGCCGCCGACCCCTCGGTCACATCGCCGGCGCCCTACGCGCCGACGAGGTCCAGCTGCCGACCGTGGCCGGCCTGCGCGAGCAGTCCCCGCGGCACCCGGCCGGCCGCGGCCCGGGCCGCCTCCGCGACCGCACGGCCGGGTTCGTCCGCGATGCCGGCGCCCCAGAATCCGCGCCGCCCGACCACCACCTCGCAGTAGCCGACGTGGCCGCGGCCCTCGACGGCCTGCACGCTGACCTCACGGACCGTCGCCGGGACGGCCAGCAGTTCCAGCGCCCGCCGGGCGGTCTCCTCCGGGTCCGTCCCGAAACGGATCCCACCGAACTCGGCGGGCTCGACGGCCGCGTCCTCTGCGGCCGTGAACTCGGCGGCCGTGAACTCGCCCCGGAAGATCTCCCACAGGCGCTCCGCGCCCACCTCGCCGCCCGACTCCTCGGCCTCCCGCTGCAGCACCGACGCCAGCTCGATCTGGAACCGCCGGGGCAGCTCCAGCCCGTACGCGCTCCGCAGCAGGTAGGCGATCCCCCCCTTCCCGGACTGCGAGTTGATCCGGATCAGCGCGCGGTAGTCCCGCCCGACGTCCATCGGATCGATGGGCAGGTACGGCACGTCCCAGTACGGGTCCTCGCTCTCCGCGCGCGCCCGCAGCCCCTTGCTGATCGCGTCCTGGTGGCCGCCGGCGAACGAGGTGTAGACGAAGTCGCCCACCCACGGGTGGCGGGGGCCGACCGGCATCCGGGTGCACTCCTCGGCCGCCTGGCGCACGCCGTCCAGGTCGCGCAGGTCGAGCATCGGGTCCACGCCCTGGGAGAACAGGTTCATCGCCAGGGTGACCAGGCAGACGTTCCCGGTCCGCTCGCCCTGGCCGAAGAGACAGCCCTCGACCCGGTCCGCGCCGGCCAGCACCGCCAGCTCGGCGGCGGCCACGCCGCTGCCCCGGTCGTTGTGCGGGTGTACCGACAGCAGCACCCGGCCGCCGCCCTGCTCGCGCCCCGCCAGCCCGCGGCTGACGTACTCGATCCGGTCGGCGAACTCGTGCGGCGGGAACACCTCGACGGTGGCCGGCAGGTTGATCCGCAGCTGGTCGCCGGTGGCGGGCAGCCAGCGCTCCAGCACCGCGTTGCAGACATCGAGCGCGAAATCCGGCTCGGTCTGGGTGAAGGACTCCGGCGCGTACTGCAGGTGGATCCGGGTGCCCGGCAGCGAATCCCGCAGCCGGAGCAGCTCCTCCGCCCCGCGCACGGCCATGCCGAGCGTCTGCGCCTGGTCCATGCCGAACACCACGCGGCGCTGGGTGGTGGAGGTCGGGTTGAAGATCTGCACACACGCCTGCGGAACGCCCTGCAGCGCCTTGACGGTCCGTTCGATGAAGTCGCCCCGGATCGGCGCCATCACCTGGATGACCACGTCCTCGGGGATCTCGTCCTCGGCCACGAGCATGCGGATGAACTCGTAGTCGTCGGCGGACGCGGTCGGGTAGCCGACCTCGATCTCCTTGAAGCCCAGGCCGACCAGCAGCCGGAACATCCGCAGCTTCCGCTCCGGGGCCATCGGCTCCATCAACGCCTGGTTGCCGTCCCGCAGATCGACGCTGCACCACAGCGGCGCCCGGGTCGGCTGCCGATCCGGCCAGTTCCGGTCGGCCAGCCCGACCGGTCGGTACGGCCGGTACTTCCCCGTGTTCATCGGGCTGGCGCGCTGGAGCGCTCTGACGTCAGAGAAGTCGATCTGCGAAACCATGCCGTCCTCCGGTTCGACCATCGGGAGCCGAGTGCTGACACCCGGGTTCCGATGAACCGTAGGCGGCCGCACGAGCTCCTGGACATCGGCATTCCGACCCAACCGTGATCGTCAATTCGGTTGATTCGTAAGCCAGTTGCCACCTCCGGACGACCGGCGCTCAGGCACCTTCCGGAGGCCCGCTCCGCCCTTCCGACGATTGCGGCACCGGGCCGGCCGCAGTGGGATGGAACCCGGCCCCGAACCGCCCGCCGACGGACTCCGGTCCGGTCTCCTACTGCCGCGAGGTCCCCTGTGCATCTGCCGCCTCCCACCCCGGTGTCCCGGCTGGCCCGCATCGCCGACAACCCGATCCGCGACATCCTGGCGCTCACCGCCAGCCCCGAGGTGATCTCCTTCGCCGGCGGGCTACCCGACGCCGAGCTGTTCGACCACGCCGGCCTGCGCGCCGCGTTCGAGCAGGTGCTCACCCACGAGCCCGCCCGCGCCCTGCAGTACTCGTCGACCGAGGGCGACCCCCGCCTGCGCGCCGAACTGGCCCGGCTGCTGACCGGCCGCGGCCTGCCGACCACCGCCGACGAACTCCTGGTCACCACCGGCTCGCAGCAGGCGCTCGCCCTGCTGGCGGCCGCGCTGGTGGACCCCGGGGACGTCGTCCTCGTGGAGGAGCCCAGCTACCTGGCGGCGATCCAGTGCTTCCGGCTGGCCGGCGCCCGGGTGGTCCCGGTCCCCGGGGACGACGAGGGCATCGACCCGACGGCACTCGACGAACTGGCCCGCCGGCACCGGCCCAAGTTCCTCTACCTGGTGCCGACCTTCCAGAACCCGACCGGCCGCACCCTCACCGACGAACGCCGCCACGCCGTGGCGCGGATCGCGGCCGCCATCGGCCTCTGGCTCATCGAGGACGACCCGTACGCCGAACTCCGCTACCGCGGACGCCCGTTGTCACCCCTGGCCGGCTACCCCGGCGCCGAGGACCGCACCGCCCTGGTCGGCAGCCTGTCCAAGACCCTGGCCCCCGGCCTGCGCCTGGGCTGGCTCCGCGCACCTGCCGCCCTGCGCGGCGCGGTGATCGTCGCCAAGCAGACCTCCGACGTCCACACCTCGACCATCGACCAGACCGCCACCGCCCACTACCTGGCCACCACCGACCGGGAATCGGCACTCGCCGCCCTGCGCGCCGCCTACCGCCCCCGCCGCGACACCATGCTCGCCGCCCTCCCCGAGATCCTCCCGCCCGGCAGCGAATGGACCGACCCTGACGGCGGCATGTTCGTCTGGGCCAAACTTCCCGGCGGCTGGGACGCCCACACCCTGCTCCGCGCGGCGGTCCACCACGGCGTGGCCTTCGTCCCCGGCTCCCCCTTCTACGTCGACCACCCCGACCCCACCGCCCTCCGCCTCTCCTTCACCACCCAACCCCCGCACCGAATCACCGAGGGCCTCGCCCGACTGGGCACCGCCCTGACGAGGGAGGCCCTCTCACTTCGGTGATAGGGCCTCCCTCGTTCGGCGCGCCCGGTAGTACCGGTGGGCCGGTACGACCGGTGGGCCGGGCGCCCGCGTCCGGGGGTCTGACGCGGGAGACCCGGCCCGGTCTTCGGGGGCAGCTGTCCGTCAAGCCGCCCGTCAGACGGCCCGGCAGCGCAGCAGCGCCAGTGTGGGGTTGGTCCGTCAGTCCTCCCAGTAGGCCTCGCCGTGGGCCCGGACGCCCTCGTCGCTCACCTGGACGTGCTCCCAGGTGAATCCGGGTCTCCGACTGCCCGGCCCGCAGGTCGACACGCGGGAAGGGTTCGAGTGCAGCATGTTGCAGGCGAGCGGTGCACCAAGGTGCAACCGGACGAGGCTTGACCGCGGGATCACGCTGCTTCCCCAAGTGCGCGCCTGCTCACCGACTCCGCTGAGCCTCCCTGCGGACGGCCGACAGGTCAGGGGGTGCCGAGGGCGGCTTCCTCGCGGTCGAGGTCGTGCTGGAGGCGGCGGCGGGTGGTGTCGCTGATGCGGTGCTCGTCGTAGAGGCGGTGCAGTTCGGTGCTCTGGACGGCGATGACCTCGTGACGCAGTTGCCGGTATGCGGCGTCGGCGGTGGTGCCGTCGGGGGTTTCGGGGGTGCGGTCGAGACGGGCGGTGAGGCTGCGGCGGACGCGGTCGACGGCAGTCTTGGGCATGACCTCCAGCGTGGCCAGGTGCTCGACGTGGTCGAGGGCGGCGTGGTTGAGGGCGTCGCGGGCGTCGTCCTCCTCGCGGGCGGTGTGCTCGGGTTCGAGGGCGAGGCCGGAGCGGTTGACGACGGCGGCCAGGGTGAGGCCCTGGACGACCAGGGTGAACACGACAACGGCGGTGGTCAGCACCAGGACCAGGGGCCGTCCCGCGAGCTTGGTGCCATCGTCGGCGACCAGCGGGATGGACAGGGCGGCCGCCAGGGGCATGACGCCCCGGGTGCCGGCCCAGGTGACCACCCCGGCCACCCGCCAGGACAGTCGCCCCTGAGTGGGCTTGACCGCACGTGTCAGCGGCAGCGTGGACAGCACGCGCACCGCGATCAGGACGGCGGCGAGCGCGAGGGCCTGCAGCGGCCACAGGCCGGTACCGGCGGGCAGGTCCCGAACCAGGGTGGGCAGTTCCAGGCCGACGATCGAGAAGACGACGCTCTCCAGCAGGAACACCACGACCGCGTAGACGGCGCCCAGCTGCAGGCGGATATGGGCGTCGGTGAGCCGGTGGCCGGAACGACCGAGCAGCACGCCCGCGACGACCACCGAGGTGACCCCGGAGGTGTGCACGGACTCGGCCAGCACGTAGGCGGCGTACGGGGTGACCAGCGCTATCACCGTCTCCAGCACCGGGTCGGTGGTGCGGCGGCGCACCAGCCAGACCAGGCCTGCGGCGGCGGCGCCGACCAGGCTTCCGCCGCCGCCGAGCAGCAGGAACTCCCCGCCGGCCGCCGGCACGCTCACCGAGGCGCCGACTGCCACGGCGATGCCGACGGCCACCTTGAACAGCACCAACGAGGTGGCGTCGTTGAACAGGCTCTCCGCCTGCACCAGCACTTGGACGCGCCCCGGCAGCGCCAGCCGGCGCCCGAGCGCGGTGACGGCCACCGGGTCGGTGCTGGACAGCACGGCGCCCAGGACGAAAGCCATCGCGGGCGGCAGCCCGGCGACGGCGACGGCCGTGAAGCCCACGGCGGCGGCGGAGGCGAAGACCAGCCCGAAGGAGAGGATCGTCACCGGGCGCCACACCGTGCGCAGGTCCCGGAGGGACAGCTCCTCCGCGGAGGCGTACAGCAGCGGGGGCAGGACCACCATGCCGATGATCTGCGGCGGGACGTGCAGCGCGGGGACGCCAGGTATCAGCGCCACCCCGATGCCCGCCAGGACCAGCAGCGAGGGCGCGGGAACGCGCAGGCGCCGGGCGAAGGTGGCGACGGTGGTGGCCAGAACCACCAGGACGAGAACGATCCCCACTACGTGCATCGGGGTGAAGACCTCATCACGACGAGCGGGGTCACTGCCGCCCGATCGCCGCAGTCGTCCCCCGAGCCGACCAGACTTCCCGGCACACCTGTGGTCATCTTATCGGGACATTAGCGGGAAGCGTCAGGGCATATCCCCACGTCGCCGGGTGCACCGCGGCGCGCACCGGGCGCGAGTACCGCGGCGGTTATCCCGATGCGCCTCCGCACGCGTGAGGGCGACCATGGAGGCGAAGGCTGTCGAGCCGCACCGGGTTCCGCCGGGCGGCTGGGAAGGACGGCGGTGGTGCCTCGCGGCCGGCTGCGGGTCTACCTCGGAGCCGCTCCCGGGGTCGGCAAGACGTACGACATGCTCTCCGAGGGCCAACGGCGTGCTGCACGCGGCACGGACGTGGTGATCGCCTTCATGGAGGACTACGGTCGGCCGCTGACCCGCCGGATGGCCGAGGGCCTGGAGACCGTACCCCGCCGGACCCTGTCGTACCGGGGCTGTTCCTTCACCGAGATGGACCTGGACGCGGTGCTCGCCCGCCACCCCCAGGTCGCCCTGGTGGACGAGCTGGCGCACACCAACGTCCCCGGGTGCCGGCACGAGAAGCGCTGGCAGGACGTCGAGGAACTGCTGGAGGCCGGGATCGACGTCATCTCCACGGTCAACATCCAGCACCTGGAGTCGCTGAACGATGTGGTGGAGCAGATCACCGGCATCCGGCAGCGCGAGACGATCCCGGACGATGTGGTGCGCCGCGCCGACCAGATCGAGCTGGTCGACATGTCCGCCGAGGCCCTGCGCAGGCGGATGGCGCACGGCAACGTCTACCCGCCCGAGAAGATCGACACGGCACTCACGAACTTCTTCCGGGCCGGCAACCTGACCGCCCTGCGGGAGCTCGCCCTGCTCTGGGCGGCCGACCGTGTCGAGGAGGCCCTCCTGCGCTACCGCCACGACCACGGCATCCAGCAGCCATGGGGCACGCGGGAACGTGTCCTGGTCGCGCTGTCCGGCGGCCCCGAGGGCGACACCCTGATCCGGCGGGCCAAGCGCACCGCCTCCCGCGGTGCCGGGGGCGAGTTCCTGGCCGTTCACGTCGCACGCGACGACGGCTTGGCCAGTGCACCCCCGCAGCTGCTGGCCCGCCAGCGCGCGCTGGTGGAGAGTCTCGGCGGGGTTTGGCACACGGTGACCGCTGGTGACCCGGCGCAGGCGGTCCTGGCGTTCGCCCGGCAGGTCAACGCCAGCCAGATCGTCATCGGCGCCACCCGCCGCAGCCGTCTCAAGGGCCTCTTCGGTCGTGGCACCGGCGAGACCATCATCGAGGGCTCCGGTGACGACATCGACGTCTACGTCGTCACCCATGCCGAAGCCGCCCATGGCCGGTTTCTGCACCGCCGCGAGCCTCGCGAAGAGGATTGACCACGACCTTTCCGGCCAGGGCGCGCCGCCCGCGGGAAACGTTTCGGCCAACCGTTGGTCTCGCCCGCGTGACGCTGCCGTCAAAGCCGCGTCAAAGTTCCGAACCACCCGTATGGAACGCGTCAGGGAACGACGACGCGTTCCGTACGGCTGGTTTGCTGCCCTGTGCCGGTTCGTCCGCCGGTGCCGCACACACCTCCGGGTCGTGCCCTGCGGTGTCCCCCACATCCCCCACCTGGTGGAACTCATGCTCGATCTCGTGTTCGTCGGCCTCACGGTTGCCGTGTTCGCCGTCATCGCTCTGGTCGCGAAGGGGGTGGAGAAGCTGTGAGCGCCGAGAACCTCGCAGGTCTCATCGTCGCCGTCGCGCTCGTCGGCTACCTCGTCGTCGCGCTGATCTTCCCGGAGAAGTTCTGACATGGGATCCACTCTCACGGGCTGGATGCAGGCCCTCGCCCTCGTCGGCGCGCTGGCCCTGTGCTACCGCCCCCTCGGCGACTACATCGCCAAGCTCCTCACCACCGCCAAGCACCTCAGAGTCGAGCGCGGCATCTACAAGCTGATCGGCGTCGACGGTGACGCCGACCAGCGCTGGCCGGTGTACCTGCGCTCGGTGCTGGCCTTCTCGGCCGTCTCGGTGCTCTTCCTCTACGGCCTGATCCGCCTCCAGACGCACCTGCTGCTCAGCCTGGGTGTGCCGGAGATGGAGGCCCACCAGGCCTGGAACACCGCGATCTCGTTCGTCACCAACACCAACTGGCAGTCCTACAGCGGCGAGTCCGCGATGGGCCACCTGGTGCAGATGGCGGGCCTGGCGGTGCAGAACTTCGTCTCCGCGGCCGTCGGCATCGCCGTCATGGCCACGCTGATCCGCGGGTTCATGCGGAACAGGACGGACCGGGTCGGCAACTTCTGGGTCGACCTCACGCGCATCACGCTGCGCCTGCTGCTGCCGCTCTCGATCGTGCTCGCCATCGTCCTGGTGGCCAACGGCGTGGTGCAGAACTTCCACGGCTTCCACGAGGTCACCGGCCTGGCGGGTGACGTGCAGAAGATCCCGGGCGGGCCGGTGGCCTCCCAGGAGGTCATCAAGGAGCTGGGCACCAACGGTGGCGGCTTCTTCAACGCCAACTCGGCGCACCCGTTCGAGAACCCGACCGGCTTCACCGACTGGCTGGAGATCTTCCTGCTGCTGGTGATCCCGTTCGCGCTGCCGCGCACCTTCGGCAAGATGGTCGGTGACAACCGCCAGGGCTACGCGATCGTCTCCGTCATGGCGATCTTCTGGGTTGCCTCGGTGGCTCTGCTGACCCTCGCCGAGTCGCAGCACCACGGCACCGCTCTGCAGGCGGCCGGCGGCGCGATGGAGGGCAAGGAGCAGCGGTTCGGCATCGCGGCCAGTTCGCTGTTCGCCGCCTCGACGACGCTGACGTCGACCGGTGCGGTGAACTCCTTCCACGACTCGTTCACGCCCTTCGGCGGCGGTATCACGATCTTCAACATGATGCTCGGTGAGATCGCACCTGGCGGCACCGGTTCCGGTCTGTACGGCATGCTGATCCTGGCGATCGTGGCGGTGTTCGTGGCCGGTCTGATGGTCGGGCGTACCCCCGAGTACCTGGGCAAGAAGCTCGGCGGCCGCGAGATGAAGTTCGCCTCCCTCTACATCCTCACCACGCCCGCGCTGGTGCTGGTCGGCACGGGTGTGGCGATGGCCCTGCCGGGCGAGCGGGCCGGGATGCTCAACAGCGGTGCGCACGGCTTCTCCGAGGTGCTGTACGCGTTCACCTCCGCGAGCAACAACAACGGTTCGGCGTTCGCCGGTATCACGGTGAACACCGACTGGTACGACACGGCGCTGGGCCTGTGCATGGTGCTCGGCCGGTTCCTGCCGATGGTGTTCGTGCTGGCGCTGGCGGGCTCACTCGCCCAGCAGCAGCCGGTGCCGGCCACTCCGGGCACCCTGCCCACCCACAAGCCGCTGTT
Organism: Kitasatospora sp. NPDC018058; assembly: GCF_044327205.1. Classification (NCBI taxonomy): domain Bacteria; kingdom Bacillati; phylum Actinomycetota; class Actinomycetes; order Kitasatosporales; family Streptomycetaceae; genus Kitasatospora; species Kitasatospora sp. NPDC018058. The sequence continues at coordinate 50,525 of NZ_JBIRFA010000050.1, forward strand.
CGTCGGGCTGCTGTCCGGTGTCGTGCTGATCGTCGTCGGCCTCACCTACTTCCCGGCCCTGGCCCTCGGGCCGCTCGCAGAAGGTCTCCACTGATGTCCACCACCCACAACCCCGCACCGGTCGACCACAGTACGACCCCCCACCGGGTCCAGAGCGGCCTTCTCGACCCCAAGCTCATCGTCACCTCGCTCCCCGACGCGGTGAAGAAGCTCGACCCCCGGGTGATGGTCAAGAACCCGGTGATGTTCGTGGTCGAGGTCGGTTCGGTGGTCACCACGATCTCCGCGATCGCCAACCCGAGTGTCTTCGCGTGGTCGATCACGGTCTGGCTGTGGCTGACGACGATCTTCGCCAACCTGGCGGAGGCCGTCGCCGAGGGCCGCGGCAAGGCCCAGGCCGACACCCTGCGCAAGACCAAGACCGAGAGCGTCGCCCGTCGGCTCACCAACTGGCCGGCCACCCAGGACGAGGAGGAGGTGCCGGGCACGGCCCTCCAGCTCGGCGACCACGTCGTCGTGGAGGCCGGGCAGACCATCCCGGGCGACGGTGACGTCGTCGAGGGTGTCGCGAGCGTCGACGAGTCGGCGATCACCGGTGAGTCCGCGCCGGTCATCCGCGAGTCCGGCGGCGACCGCTCCGCCGTCACCGGCGGCACGAAGGTGCTGTCCGACCGGATCGTGGTGAAGATCGCCTCGGAGCCCGGCAAGTCGTTCATCGACCGGATGATCGCCCTGGTCGAGGGCGCGGCCCGGCAGAAGACGCCGAACGAGATCGCGCTGAACATCCTGCTGGCCTCGCTGACCATCGTCTTCCTGGTCGCGGTCGTGACCCTGCAGCCGATGGCGACGTTCGCGGGTGCCCCGCAGTCGATGGTCGTGCTGGTCGCCCTGATCGTGGCGCTCATCCCGACCACCATCGGCGCGCTGCTGTCCGCGATCGGCATCGCGGGCATGGACCGGCTGGTCCAGCGCAACGTGCTCGCGATGTCCGGGCGCGCCGTCGAGGCCGCCGGCGACGTCAACACCCTGCTGCTCGACAAGACCGGCACCATCACCCTGGGCAACCGCCAGGCCGCCGAGTTCCTGCCCGCCGAAGGCGTCGAGATCGGCGAGCTGGCGGACGCCGCGCAGCTGTCATCCCTCGCGGACGAGACGCCGGAGGGCCGCTCGATCGTGGTCCTGGCCAAGACCGAGTACGGCCTGCGGGCCCGCGCCCAGGGCGAGCTTGCCCACGCGACCTGGGTCCCGTTCACGGCCCAGACCCGCATGTCGGGCGTGGACGTGGACGGTAACCAGGTCCGCAAGGGCGCGGCCGGCTCGGTCGCCAACTGGGTGACCGAGAACGGCGGTTCGGTCGGATCGGACGTGGCACAGCTGGTGGACGGCATCTCCGCCGCCGGCGGTACGCCGCTGGTGGTGGCCGCGAAGAACCGGGACGAGGCTCCTCGCGTCCTCGGGGTGATCTACCTGAAGGACGTGGTGAAGGAGGGCATGCGCGAGCGGTTCGACGAGCTGCGCCGGATGGGCATCAAGACCATCATGATCACGGGCGACAACCCGCTGACCGCCAGGGCGATCGCGGAGGAGGCCGGCGTGGACGACTTCCTCGCCGAGGCCACGCCCGAGGACAAGATGGCCCTGATCAAGAAGGAGCAGGAGGGCGGCA
>NZ_JBIRFA010000051.1:0-50370 GCF_044327205.1 Kitasatospora sp. NPDC018058
CGGACGCTTCCTTCGGACCGCCTTCCAGCGGGCCCTCCGGGCGCTTCGTTCTTTCGTGTTTCCAGCTTATCAGACGTTTTCTGCTCCGTTTCCGGGGCTTCGTTCATCCAACTCGCCGGTGTCTTCGAGGGCTTGACGCCCCGTCCGACGTTCCAAACTCTAGCCGACCTCCGCTCCGAAAAGCGAATCCGGCCACAACCCATATAAAACACGCAGGCCGAATTCGCCCCGAGTCGCGACACGAGAAACGCAGACGCGACCCGGCCCGAGCCGGGAAGTGGTGTTTCAAGGGATTGGCCGCTCCGGGACCGTCCGCGCCGATGCGTGTCCGGTGCTCCATGCCGAGCGGCTCGAGAACACTACGCCCAACAGGGGCCGCAGGCAAACCCGGCCGGGGACGAGCCGGACCGGGCCACACGGGTGTGCCCCTCCACCAGCCGACAACCGGCCAACAGCCGGTCGGACAGTCACCCGGCGGCGGCCTGCTCGGAGCTTGGCGGCGGCACGGTTGGCACCAGTACGCACAGGGCGCGTTCCGCCTCGGCCAACTCGCAGAGGGCTCCATCCAGTGCCATACGTGGAGTCTTGTTGTCAGGGCAGCAGTTTCCCCTTGGAGAACAAGGCCGCCTCGATCTGATCAGGAAAAACACCGCGGCTGTGCGCGTACGCGTGGACGGCCGCCAGGTACTGCCGGTACTGATCGGTCGTCCAACCGTTGTCGGGCCAGTTAGGGGCGACGGCGCCATGGTCCTTCAGGGCTCTGGAGACGACGCGGTCCAGGATGATCGGCCGGTATGGCCCTTTGACGCTGTCACCCCCGGCGAAGCAGAGCACTTTGGTAAAGAACGCAGCTCCCAGATGTGGAATCCGCTGGTCGTTGTTGAAGGCCCGGTAGGCCTCCACTGCCCCCATCTCCTGTAGCACGCCAAGTGCCGCGTCGAGTCGGGCGTCGATCTCCTCAGCTGTGGTGTGCTCGAAGATCCGAGCGCGCCGGATGACGGACTGCGCCTTGGTGCCGGTACCCCAGACGAGGGCGGCGACGAGGAGGTGGCGTCGGCCTTCAGCGGTGTCGGCCCGAGCCGCGATGCCGAGCACGGTCCGGCGGTCAACCCAAGGCCACCGGCCTGCCTTCGGGCACTCGTCGAGTGCCCCCGGCCACCATGTGGAATCCGGGAGCAGCGGGATCCAACGGGCTCGGTCAAAGGGTATGGCTTGGCCGAGGACCGCGTCGCGGTCGGGAAGGTCGGCGTCGCTGGGCAGGACGGTCACGCTTGCTCCCTGCGGGGTACGGAGACGGCGGGCGGATGCGCGATGGGCGGCGGACGAGCCGGGACCATTCCGTGTGAGCTTGCGTCAGTTAAGCGGCTCTCCGAGTGCGTTGGCGATGCAGGCTATGTCTGCGAGCACGGTCTCCGGGGGCTGATTGAGGTCAAGGGCGTGTTGGTGGATCTGGATACCGGTGTTGCGGATGCGGTGGGCAGCGTGCGGGGCGTTGCCCTTGGCGTAGATGAGGTGGCCGGCGGGCAGGCGTAGCGCGGCGCAGTACGCGAGAAGCTGGTAGAGGTCGGCCTCGGGGAAACCCTTGGGTCGTTCGGCTTTGTACTTGGCGTCGACAACGGCCACGACTCGGTCGGCATCGTCGTACCAGAGCAGGTCAGGCCTCATGAGTACCGTCTCCGCCTCATCGAGGTGGATACCCTTGGCCTGGAGTTCGGTGCGACCGCCGCGCTCGCGCAGTGCCTCACGAAGAGCGGCGCCGACGAAGTCCTCAAAGACCTTGTTCATGTCGAACAGGAAGCCTTCGACGCGGACCGTGCCCGCCGTGTGCTCGACGGACGCTCCGGCCAGAATCAGCTCGGCGAGGCGGAGCGCCGGGTGGTAGCGGGTGTTCAGTCGCGACGGCCGCCAGCGGGGCAGCGGGCGCCCCACGGTGAGCGCCTCTACGCCGGCGAGGCGGCCCCGCAGGGCGAGCAACCGTCGGCGGACGTCCACATGGATGTCGGGGAGTCGTAGCAGCCGGTGCGCGGCGGCGGGCAAGAGCTGGTTCTCGGCGATGTCGGGGGTGTACTCGTCGTAGGCAACCTCGACTGGCAGGGCCAGGCCGAAGTGCCTGCGCAGCTGCTCGGGCTCACGGATCCGGCCGCGGACGACGGTGGTGGACTCCTCGGTGTGCCGGTATCCCTGGAGCAGGCCCTGCCGTATGGCCTGGTCCGTCTGCCGTTCGAAGGCATGCGCGACGGCGGGGAGCAGGTCGGCCTCCTCCCCGATCTCCACCTGACCGCCGGTGGGGATCTTGATGCCGCTCGGGTCGGCTGCGTAACCGAGTAGGAAGAACAGTCGGCGGATCGGCAGTTTCGGGGCGATTCTCAGCTCCAGATCACCGATCCGCATGGCACCGACCTTGTTGAGCGCACGCACCTGCCAGCGGGTCGGGTCGCCCGGCGCCTCCCCGTCGGGCCGCGTCTCCACGAGACCAGAATTTGCCAGCGCCCGGCCCGTAGCAGGGGCGAGCCGGGCGGCGGTCCAGCCACCGAACTCGGTGAGCAGCAGCGGCGCCTCAGTCATTTCGCGTCGATGCCGGGCGCTGTGCCGGGCTCGCCGACGACGTCCTGGGGGCTCGGACGGGCGGCGGCGAGGGCCTTGCGGAGCGCGGGGAGACCGTAGCGCTTGGCGATGTCGGTGCCGTCGCCGTAGTGGTGCTCCTCCAGGAGGGGCAGGATCGCGGTGCGCCAGGTGCGTTCGAGGCCGCCGTCGGCGTAGACGGACTCACGCATCAGATAGGAGGGGCCGACACGGAAGTCCTTGTCCTCGATCCGGGCGTTGAGGATGTGAAGGAGGGCGGGGACGTCGTCGGAGGTGTGCGCGAGGCCCTCACGGGTGAGCCATCGCTGGAGCAGGTCGCGGGTCGGCTCCTCGTCCGGGTGCAGGGCGACGAAGGCGAAGGGCCACCCACCGGCCCGGTGGGACGGCGGTTTCGAGGATCTTGGTGGCGTACTGATAGCCGGCGCGGTGCTTCTCGGCGTAGCTCAGGGCGCTCCGGGTGATCTCCAGGAGGTCTTCCGGAGCGTCAGACTGAGCAAGCACGTGTCGCCCGAGGCTGGTGATCCGCCAGACGCCCTTCTGCTTCCATATCAGCCCTGCGAGGACGGCGTCGGAGGTATACCAACGCCAGTTGTTCTCCCCCTTCGTCTGCCGGCCCGACTTCGTCAGCACCGCCTCGTGCGCCTCCAGCGGGAGGTCGGCGACGACGCGAGCCCATAGCTGCTGAACATGCATCCCGCTGGGCTGCTCGGTGAGGATCTCCAGCGCCAGGCGCAGGCGGGGCACGACTCCCTGACGGAGGGTCGGCGGCATGGTCAGTCCTCCGGGAAGGTAAGGATGCCCGCTGTTGCCTTCGCTTCACGAGAAACGGCGAGGGCAGGGTGGTGATCATCCCACGAACGTGACGCCGAGGACACAACCCCCACCGCCTGCACTGCCGGAATTCGCGCGAGCGCGCGTGGTTTTGAAGGGCTTGCCGTCACCGCGGGGGGAGTGCGGTGACGGCAAGCCCGGTCCAAGGGCCCGGGAGTCGACCCCGGCGATTTGATCTCCGAGGTGTCCGAGGCGTTCGAAATGAATGCTCTGGAAGGCCTCGGGGTTCTGCCTTCCGGAATGAATTCCAGCAGCGCCAAACCCGCGAGTCAACCGAGAGCCTCTTCAGCTGCGAATATTTCGGTCGGCCCTCCCAAATCTTTCGGCGGGCGCCGATACCCGGCCGGAAACAGGGCTGCGGTACATCCCCTCGGTAGGTTCTCCGATGGCCACGCCAACAGCGACGGATCACTGCGCCGTTCCGGCCAGCCGGATGTGCAGTGCTGAAGTTGGCGAATCATTCGGTAGGCTGACGGGCGGCGCGAACCGGTGTCCCCCAAAGGTGACCGAATTGGCGAGGAATTTCGACTGGCGGTGTCGCACCGCTTGACGCCAGGCCAGCTGAACTTTCCCCTCAAAAGCCCGCCTCATGCGCCAGGCCGGCCTTGTCGGCGTGCACCGCCGCACCGGCCGGCCGTCACCTCGATCGGCGGCTTCACTCGAAACGAACCACACCCACCGTCGCTGTGCTCGCCGATCAGCTTCGGGTCATGCCCAGCCGGTACCGCACCCCACAAGTGGCGGAGGACCGGCCGCCTGGCCAGCGTTTGCCGCCAAGGGCTCGATTCCTCACATGACCTGGGCGACGTTGTCGGCGACCCCTCCATGCGGGCGCGCGGACCCGCCGAGTCGCGGGTACTCGTCGGGAGCGCCCACGGCCCCGGCCCGAGCGAACAGCCGTATCACGTCATGGAAGCGGTAGCGGCCATGGACCGGGGGGTCGAGCATCCCCGCGTCAACGAGCCTTTCCAGGATTCCGCCGACGGTGTCCTCCGCCAGGCCGAGTACGGCGCCCGCCGCCCGGAGCGAGCAGTCGGGCAGGACGGCGAGCCGCAGGAAGGCGTCGGCGAGTTCGGCCGGCAACCGCTGATAGCCGAGACGGAGCTCCGTCTCGACGGCAAGATCGCCGACGCGCAGCTCGCTCAGCCGGCGGTTCTCGTCCCGTAGCCGGGCGGCGAAGGCGGCGATGCTCCAGGCGGGCCGGGCCACGAGCCTGGTGGCCGCGATGCGCAGCGCGAGCGGGAGATGCCCGCAGGCCGCCGCGATGTCGCCGGCTGCGGCCGGCTCGGCGGCGATCCGGGACCGGCCCGCGACGGCGGACAGGAACTCCACCGCCTCCTGCGGGGCCAAGCGGCCGAGGTGAACCGCAAGCGACGGGCCGAGCCCGGTCAGGCGGGCGCGGCTGGTGACGAGTACGGCGCAGGAGGAGCCACCCGGCAGGAGGGGGCGCACCTGATCCTCGTCCCGGGCACCGTCGAGCACGACCAGGACGCGTCGCCCGGCGAGGACGGCGCGGTAGAGCTCCGCACGTTCCACCGACTGCTCCGGGATCGCCTGCGCGGGCACGCCGAGCGCGCGCAGGAAGCCTGCCAGGATGCCGGCGGGCTCACCCGGTTCGCTCCGCGTGCCGTGTAGATCCGCGTAGAGCTGGCCATCGGCGAAGGCGGCGCGAATGGTCCGGGCGGCCCGCACGGCCAGGGTGGTCTTGCCGACACCCACGACACCCGAGACCGCCACTACCACCGCGCCTGACGGGATGTCGCCGGTGAGAGCGTTCACAACCAGCTCGACCTCGGCCCCACGACCGGTGAAGTCCCCCGCACCAGCGGGGAGTTGGGCCGGCACCACCACCCCGGCCCTCGACAACGGCTCGTGCGCGGTCCCGGATGCAGGCGCCCCGGCGGCAGTGGAAAGCGGTGCGAGTTCGGGATCGGCGCACAGGATGCGCCGCTGCAACCGCCACAGATCGGGGCCGGGCTGGACCCCCAGCTCGCCGGCCAGGACACGGCGGGCGTCGGCGAAGGCCTCGAGCGCCTCCGCCTGTCGGCCGGTACGGTACAGGGCGGTCATCAGCAGCCCCCGCAGGCTCTCGCGCAACGGGTACTCGGCGCACAGCGCGGTCAGCTCCTCCACCACCCGCGCGTGCCCGCCCAGACCGAGTTCGAGTTCCAGGCAGTTTTCGAGAACGGTCAGACGCCTCCCGGTGAGACGCTCGCGCTGCCGCTCGGCGTACGGGCCCGGAACGCCGGAGAGGGCGGTGCCCGTCCACAGCGCCAGCGCCTCGCGGTACCGCCCGACAGCGGCGGCCGCCTCACCGCGGCCCTGGTGACGAGCCGCGGTGTCCGCCAGCAGGTCGAACTCCGCGGCGTCCAGACCCCGGTCCGCGAGCTCCAGGGCGTAGCCGCCGGCCCGGGACACCAGGACCCCGTCGGCTCCGATCGCGGCCCGCAGGCGTGAGATGTGGTTGCGCACCACCGCACCGACGGAGGGCGGCGCGCTCTCCTCCCAGACCAGCCGGGCCAGTTCACCGCCCGTAACGACCTGCCGCGCCCGCAGGGCCAGGACCGCCAGTACGGCCTGTCGCTGCGGGGATCCGGCGGCGACGTCCCGATCACCGCACCGGATCCGTACCGGACCGAGCAGCGAGATCCGCAACCCTTCCACGCCCCGCCCTCCGACCGGCACCGTCTCCTGCCGGCCCCGTCCGGTACCGGTCATGGAGATCAGCGCCACGCCGTCGTGGTGCGTCACCGCGGCCGTCCGTGCCCGCCCCTCCTCCTCGGTCCGGGCGTGCCTCATGCGGGTGGCTTCGGATGGATTGTCCCATGCCGGACGGGTGCGCTGTTCGGGGTGGGCCCCGCCAGCGGCTAGGTTGGTCCGTCCCGCCGCGGCCGGCCCGTCCGGGGCGATGACCGGGAAGGACGAACGGAAGACAGTGACGGACGTACGAATAGCGCTGTTGGGCCCCGTACGGGCGTGGCGGGACGGCGCGGAGCTCGCGCTCGGCCCGGCCCAGCGGGGCGCGGTGCTGGCGATGCTCGTGGCGGCCGACGGATGTGTGGTCACGACGGAGGAACTGGTCGACGGACTGTGGGGCGACGCACCGCCGAACCAGGCCGTCGCTGCGATCCGCAACCACGTCTCACACCTGCGCGCGGTGCTGGAGCGGGACCGTGCCACGCCGCGGTTGCTGCTCTCGGCCGGCGGCGGGTACGTCCTGCGACTCCCGCCCGGTGCTACGGATCTCGCCGTCTTCCAGCACCTGACACAGGAGGCGACCCGGCTGCGGGCCGAGGGCGACCTCGCGGGAGCGGCCGAGAGACTGCGCCGGGCGCTGGAGCTTCAGACGGGTGTTCCGCTGGCGGGCGTTCCCGGTGCCCACGCCGAGCGGCAGCGCGAGCGGCTCGCCCAGCGCCGACTCGCCTTCGTGCACGAGCGGCTCGACGTCGACCTGGCGCTGGGGCGGCATGCCGAGGTGATGGAGGAACTCTCCACACTGGTGGGCGAGTTCCCGCTGCACGAAGGGCTCGCGGCCCTTCTGATGACCGCGCTGTACCGCAGCGGTCGACGGTCCGAGGCCCTGGCGGCGTTCGCCGACATCTGCCGGGCTCTGGACGCCGAGCTGGGTGTCGAGCCGACCCCTCCGCTGCGCGATCTGCACCAGCGGATCCTGCGATGCGACCCAGGCCTGTCCGCGCCGACCGCACCCGGTGCCGGCCAGGAGCAGTCCAGCCGTCCGTGCCCGACGCAACTTCCCCCTGATGCCCCGGAGTTCACCGGGCGCCGGGAGCTGGTCGAATCCCTGGTGCGGCTGGTGGAGGAGCCCTCTGCGGTCGCTCCAACGGTCATCGCGGTGGCCGGTATGGGAGGCGTCGGCAAGACGGCGCTCGCCGTCCATGTCGCCCAGCGGGCACGCCGCCGTTTCACCGACGGGCAGCTGTACGTCAACCTGCGCGGTGGCCGCCCCGATCCGATGGAGCCGGGCGCGGTGCTGGTCCACTTCCTGCGTTCCCTGGGCGTGGCCGAGAGCGCCGTCCCCGAACAGATCGACGAGCGTTCGGCGATGTACCGGTCGCTGCTCGCCGAGCGCCGCGTCCTGGTCGTGCTGGACGACGCCCGCGACCTCGCCCAGCTGCGCCCGCTGCTGCCGGGGTCCGAGCGCGGTGCCGTCCTGGTCACCAGCCGGACCAGCCTGCTCGGCCTGGCCCCCACCCGGCAGGTGGACCTGGACGTCCTGGAACCGGACGAGGCGCTCGAACTGTTCGCCCGGATCGCCGGGCCGCGACGGGTCCACGCGGAACCCGACGCCGCCCGCGAGCTGCTCGACGCCTGCTGCCACCTCCCGCTGGCCATCCGGATCATCGCCGCCCGCAGCGCCGCCCGCCAGGACTGGCCACTCGCGGCGGTCTGCGACCGCCTGGCCGACCGGCGGCAGCGGCTGGCGGAGCTGAGCCTGCACGATCTGGCCGTCGAGGCGTGCTTCCAGCTCAGCTATGACCAGCTGCCTCCGCTCGCCGCGCGTGCCTTCCGACTGCTCGCCGTCCCGCAGACGGCCGACCTGTCGCTGCCGGCCGCCGCCGCGGCCCTGGAACTGGCGGAGCAGCCCGCTCTCGACGTCCTGGACGGCCTGGTCCACGCCGGTCTGCTGGAATCCCCGGCCCCCGACCGGTACCGGTACCACGATCTGCTGCGGCTGTTCGCCCAGGGCCGGGCCGAACAACTCGACCCGGAGGAGGAGCGGGCCGCGCTCGTCCTCAGGATGGTCGACCAGGCCGTGGCAACGGCTGCCAACGCGTACCGCGCGGTGCGGCCGGGTCACGCCGTACCGGACGTTCTCGCCCCGGTGGCCGTGCCCGGGCTGCCGATGGCCGACCGCCCGGACGGACGCCACTGGCTGAACGAGGAGGGCGGCAACCTGCTGGCGCTGGCGGGGCAGGCGCTCGACATCACCGGCGCCCATGCCACGGTCGCCGACCTGCTGCTCGCGCTCGACCCCTACCTGGAGAGCGGCTTCCTGTGGCGCGAGCTCATCGGCGTCTGCCGTCGCACCGTGCAGCTGGCCGCCGCCCACGGGGACACGCGGGCCGAGGGCCGCGCCGGCTACATGCTCGGCGGGGGCCTGATGCAACTGGCGGAGATGGACGAGGCCGAGACCGTCTCCGGCCGGGCCGCCGAGCAGGCCTGCGCCTGCCGGGACCTTCCGGTGCTGGCCGAGATCACCAACGTCCGCGCCATGATCGCCAATCGGCAGCAGCGCCCCCGGGAGGCGCTCGCCCTCCACGACGAGACGGTCCGCCTCGCCGACGACTGCGGCAGCGCCTGGACCAAGGCCAACGCCCTGGCCTCCAGCGTCATCTGGCACCTCGCCTGCGGGGAGGCCGAGGCCGCAGGACGCGCCGCCGAGCAGAGCCTGGCGCTCTTCCGGGCCCTCGGGGACCCGCTCGGCGAGCTCTACGCGCTGCACTCGGTCGGCCGCACGGTACGCGGCATGGGCGACCCCGAGCGCGCGCTCCCGCTACACGAGCAGGTGCTGACGCTGGCCCGGGCCCAGGGCATCCTCGCGTTCGAGCCCGGGGCCCTGATCCACATCGCCGAGTGCCATCTGGACGCCGGCCGCCCGGCCGAGGCCGTGCACTGGGCCGAGCAGGCCGTGGCCGCGAGCCGGCGGCTGCACGACCCGGGCGCGGAGCCCGTCGCCCTCGGCACCCTCGCCCGCAGCCGCGCCGCACTCGAGGGGGACTAGATCCCGGTTGCCGACAGCGCCTCGGCCAGCCCCTGGCGCCCGTCGATGCCGAGCTTGCCGTAGGCGTTCGTCAGGTGCACCTCCACGGTGCGCAGGCCGACGAACAGGTGCTGGGCGATCTCCCGGTTGGTCATCCCCTTCGCGGCCAGGCCCGCCACCCGGTGCTCGGTCGGAGTGAGGGCGCCCACCCCCTGGAACGTGCGGGTACGGGGGCGGTCTCCGGCGGCCCGGAGTTCATCCAGGGCGCGATCGGCCACCAGCGCGGCGCCGTACCGGTGGGCCGCGGTGACCGCCTCCTTCAGGCACTCACGGGCCTCCGCCGTCCTACCGGCCCGGCGCAGCTGGGCGCCCAGGTCGCCCAGGGCCTGCGCATGCCGGAACCGGGCGGGTGTGCCCGCCAGCGTCCGGACGGCCTCGCGCAGCAGACCGAGCCCCTGCGAGCCGCCAGTGGCGAGGGCCAGCGCGCGCAGGGCCGCGCCGACGGCCTCGGGGACGCCCCAGCGCCGGGCGAGCGCCAACTCCTCCGCCGCCAGCACCCGGGCCTCCCCGTGCTCGCCGAGCGCCGCCCGGGCGAGGGCGGCCTCGGAGCGCCAGGGGTAGATCCACGGGCAGCGCATGCCACGGGCCTCGGTGCGCCGGCCACACTCCTGGAAGTCCGTGAGCGCCTCCGCCGGCCGTCCCTGGGTCACCCGCAGCTGACCGCGGACCAGATGGACGTAGTCGTTGACCCAGTGCCCGTCCAGGTCCGCGGTCAGGGCGACGCGTTCCAGGAGCGACTGCGCCTCGTCGAGTCGGCCCTGCTTGACGAGCGCGTCCGTCAGCGCGGCCGTCGCCAGGACGCTGTGGCTGTGGTGCGGGTCGACACCGATCTCCCGGAGCTGCACCAGGGCTGCCTCCGCGTCCGCCTGGCAGTCCAGCACCCGGCCGAGCTGGCCGTACACGCAGGCTCGGATGATCCGGCTGTGCGCAAGGGTGAAGGCGGAGCCACGGGTTCGGGCCTCTTCGACCGCCGCGTCAGCGTAGCCGAGTGCCTGGTCGGTCTCGCCGGCGGTACCGAGGAAGAGCACGGCGCCCGAGTAGACGAAGGAGTCGTCGTCCGCCGGATTCATCCCGTGGGTGAGGGCCTGCCGCGCGAGGGCCACGGCCTCGGCCGGCGACTCGCCGAGCACGATCGTGCGCAGGGCGAGCAGCGCCGCCACCGGGCGCTCGGCCGGGGTGCCGACGGCGTCGGAGATCCGCAGGTCCATCAGGCGGGGCAACACGCCGGGTGCCGACGCGGCGTCGTGCAGACCGGCGTAGACCAGGTCGATCTCCAGGCGCAGCGCGAGGGTGGCATCGCTCCCGCGCAGGGAGTCGGCGGTGCGTTCGAGCACGTCGAGCCCGTCCGGGTAGCGGTCGAGGGCGAACAGCGCACCGGCCAGGCGGCGCGCCGCGCAGGCCCGCTCCCCCGGGTCGCGGGACAGGTCGAGGCCCCGCCGCAGATCGCGGGCAGCCTCCGGCACGCTGGTGGCGAGGCCGGCCTCGCCCAGTCTGATCAGCAGGGTTGCGCGGACATCGTCCGCGAGCGGTTCGCGTAGCGCGCGGCGCAGCAGCACGACCGCGCGGTCGGCGGCGCCCTTGCGCACCGTCTCCGCGGCGGCCCGGCGCAGCACGTCGGGCACCCACGGGAGGCCCAGCGGCGCCTGGAGGGCGTGCACCGCCGTCTGTTCCGCGGGCATGCCGTGGCCGAGCATCAGCTCTGCCGCGCGGACGTGCACCTCCTGCCGCACGCTGGGCAGGACGTCGTTGGCGAGCGCGACCCTGATCATCGGGCAGACGAAGGCCGTGGAGTGTCCGGTCCGGCGCATCAGCCCGGCCCGCTCCAGCGCGTGCACGGCGTCCTGGACGGCCGGTTCCGGCAGGCCGGTCGCGCCGGCGACCAGGTCGAGGGCCGGTGTTCCGCCGAGGACGGCGACCGCCTGGGCCACGGCCTGCGCGTGCGGACCGGCGGCCTGGACATGCAGGTGGAGGGCCCGGCCCACGTCGGCCGGCACGAACCGGGTGATCTGCGCGGCGGCCTCGGTGTCGGGCCCACTCCCGGACGCCTTGATCGTACGAAGGAGAGCGTGCAGGAGGAACGGGTTACCGCCCGTCGCGGTGTGGACGGCGTCGCGGAAGTGTGCGTCCCCGGGCACGCCGAGGACCTCCTCGGTGACGGCGGCGACGGCCGCGCCGTCGAGGGCGGTCAGGGCGAGCCGGTGCCGGAACAACGGCGCCAGCTGACCCAGGACGTCCCGGTCAGCCGGGGCCTGCGCGGAACCGACGGTGGCGATGACGGTCACCGGCAGGTCTCCGGCCCGGCGCAGGAGGCACCGGAGCCAGAGCAGAGAGGCCCGATCGGCCCACTGCAGGTCGTCGATGCCGATGACGAGGCGCCCGCGGGCGGCGAGCTGGGCTACCAGCCGGTACAGCCCGGTCAGCGTCGCGGTGGTGGGGCCGTCGGCGGACTCGGACACCGACGCCGACACGGACACGGACACGGACACGTCGGAGCACAACACCTCCGTGGCTCGCGCTGCGGGCCCGGCCAGCAGGGATTCGGCTCCGTCCGTGGCACCGAGGGCCAACGGCTCGAAGAGCTGGCAGACGACGCCGAATTCCGCGCCGGTCTCCGACGGGTCCGCCCACGCGGAGACGACGGTGTCCCCGTTCCGTCGGGCCCACCCGAGCACCTCCCGGAGGAGCGCGGTCTTGCCGGTGCGGAACTCGCCCTGGATCAGGACGAAGGCCCCCTGCGCGGCGTCCTGCCGCAACAGCCCGGCCAGCGTGTCGAGTTCGCGCTCCCGTCCGATCAGCAAGGGGTCGTCGGACCGGTGGCGGTGGACGGAACCGGGGCCGCCGGCAGGGAGCGTACGCGGAGTGGACTTCAGGGCGGAGAGATCAGACATCGGTGCTCAAGGGTGCTGGTCGGTGATCCGGCCCGGACCGGGCCGGCTGACGAGCCGGATACCCGGACTGGTCAGCGACCACCCGATCCGGCTGGACCCGATCCTGCCGACCGCGTGTAACCGTCCGCTAAGTTTCCCGTGGGCCGCCCCCGGGCAGCCGGACGACCAGCGACGCCACCTCGGGCAGGCCACGGAGGAGCGGACGGCCCGCGGTGGCGCCTGGAGCAGTCGTCCGGTCGGTCCTGGCCTCACGGGTCAGTACACCTAGGCGGTGGCGGTCACCGCACGCGTTCCCGGAGGCGGTGGGGATGCGTCGGGTATACGCCGAGGATGCGCGCTTCGGACGAGAAGAAGCGCAGTTCCTCCAGGGAGAGGGCGACCCTGGTCTCGTCGGGGTGCCCTTCGATCTCGATGTAGAAGCGGCTGGCTGTTCCAGCGAGGCGCCGGGAACGCCCATGAGGTCGAAGTGGATGGCCAGGAAGTACTCCGCGATGATGGACAGGCCCGATTCCGGGAGTAGATGGTGCACGTCCGCGACACGCCCGGCGGCAGAGTTGTCCATCGGGATCACCGCGAGGTCGGCGGTGCCCAGCGTCACCGCGTCCAAGGCCTGTTCGAAGCTCGTGCAGGGCAGTTCCCTGCTGCCGGGGTACAGGTCCTGGACCGCAGCGGCCGAGTTCGACCCCGGCTCTCCCTGGTATGCGATGGTCGTCATGCGCGTATCACCGTCCGGCCCGGGAGGTCATGTCTTCGGTCAGCAGAAGATCCGTGGTGAACCGCGCGTGCTGCAGCAGCGGAGCGCTTCCCGTCACCAGGGATTCCAGCGGATGGCTGCCATCGCTGCGGTGGAACGGGATCGCGTATTCGTACGCCGCCGCGAACACGTGCTGTACCAGGCCGTTGGCCCGCCTGATGCTCCCGGCCAGGCGCCCGTCCTCGGGGAACACTCCGGAAGGAGCGGAGGCCGAGGCGTTCCGCAGGGCCTGCTCGAATATGCGTCACGACGACTTTTCGAGCGGCACTGGGCGGACATCTCGGTGGCCGCTTTCGGTACCGACCCGTTGACTTATCGGCACAAACCGTCAGGACCTCGCGGACGAGGGTTTCTAACGTGAAGACATCCGTTCGCGCACCGGGTCCCGGGCATGGCCGGTCCACCCGGCGGTCAACGACCGACCCGGTGTCACTCCGTCGAGCACAGGAGAGTTCTTGAACAGCGTGTCCGTGGCCGTGCTGTCGGGTGACCCGTTATCGGGTGCGGGGGTCGCCGCGATGCTCCGGTCCAGCACCGGTGTGAGCCTGCTCCCCGCGACACGCAGGCACGAGGCCGACGTGGTGCTGGTGCTGACCGACGAGGTCACCGAGCAGACCCTGGTGTGCCTGGAGCAGACGGCCCGGGAGGCGGCCAACCCGGCGATGCGCATGATCATCGTCGGCGAGGTGCTGCGCGAGCAGCACCTGGTGAGGGCGGTCAACTGCGGGGTGGTGAGCGTCATTCCGCGCCGGGAGGCGGTGCCGGAGCAGCTGCTGCGCGCCGTCGTCGGGGTGAGGTCCGGCCATGCCCAGATGCCCGGCCGGGGCGTGGCATGGCTGGTCGACTGGGTCAGGGCGGTCCAGCTCGACGTCCTGCAGCCCAACGGGCTGACCACGACGCCGCTGGAGGCGCGGGAAGTCGAGGTGATCAAGCTCCTCGCGGAGGGGCTGGAGACGGCCTCGATCGCCGAACGGCTGAGCTACTCGGAGCGAACCATCAAGAACATCATTCACGGCGCCATCAGCAGGCTGAACCTGCGCAATCGCGCCCACGCCGTCGCCTACGCGCTGCGGGCGGGCCTGATATGAGCCCTGGCCGTACCCCGGTGGCCGATCGGACAGACCCGGGTGGCCATTCGGGCACGGCCTGCCGGGGCCGCGTTCCGGCACCCGCGCGGCCGCCTAGCGTCGGGCGGGTGCCAGCCCGAGTCGCAGGAGAGACCGCCCGATGAGTTCCGTGATCGTGAAGCGCTCCCCGCGCGCCGAGGGGCCCGCCATGCCCTCCGGTCAGGTCGACCTCGCCGAGCCCCCGGTCCTCGGCGAGCCGGCCTCGGCCGACCTCGGCTCCCTGCTGCTGTACCTGCCGATGGGTCTGGGAACCACCGCCATGGTACTGATGTTCTCCAGCTCCAGCGGCTCCCCGGGGACCTATCTGATGTCCGGGATGATGGGCGTGGCGATGGCCGGCATGACGCTCGGTCAGCTGGGCCGGGCCGGTGCGGAACGCAAGCGCCGCATCCGGGCCGAGCGGCGCGACTACCTGCGCTACCTCGCCCAGCTGCGCCGCCGGGCCAGGACGGCAGCGGCCGAGCAGCGGGCCGCGCTGACATGGGACAACCCGCGGCCGGACCAGCTGCAGTACCTCGCCGCGGGCGCCCGGCTCTGGGAGCGGCGCCCGGGCCACGACGACTTCGCCCACGTGCGGATCGGCGTCGGCACCCGGCGCGCCGTCCTGGAGTTCCTCCCGCCGCGCACCCGGCCGGTCGAGGACCTCGAACCGCTGTCCGCGGTCTCCTTGCGCAGGTTCACCCGCGCCGCGCGGACCGTGCCCGGCGTGCCCGTGACGGTCGCCCTGCGACACTTCAGCAGGGTCGAGTTCACCGGAGAGCGCGCGGACGTCCTCGGGCTGCTGCGCGCGGTGCTCGGCCAGCTGGCCACCCTGCACTCCCCCGACGAGCTGCGTATCGCCCTGCTCGCGGACGAGACCGCCCAGGCCGACTGGGACTGGCTCAAGTGGCTTCCGCACACCGCGCATCCCCAGCACCAGGACGCGACCGGGCGGCTGCGGCTCGTGGCCGTCGACCACGACGCGCTGACGGACCTGCTGGACGGCGAGTTCGCCGACCGGCCCGACCACGACGTCACGGCCGTCCCGGGTCCCTCCGAGCCGTTCGTGGTGATCGTCGTGGACGGAACCCCGCTGCCGGCTTCGGCCCGGCTGCTCGCCGGCGGTGTGCGCTGCGCCGTCGTGCTCGACGTCACCGGCGCCCACCCCGGCGGCCCCAAGGTGCTGCGGCTCGCGGTCGAGGACGGGCGGGTCTCCTTCCCGCGGGGGACCGCGACGGCTTCGGCCGAGCCCGACCTGCTGACCGTCGTGGGCGCCGAGCAACTGGCCCGCGTCCTCGCGCCCCGGCGGAGCAGCGGCACCGTGGACCTGCTCGACAAACCCCTGGAGACCGACTTCGACCTGACCACGCTGCTCGGCGTCCGCGACGCGCGCACCTTCGACGTGGCCGCGCTGTGGCGCCGTCGTACCCCTCAGCAGGCCAGACTTACCGTGCCCGTGGGGGTGACCGAAAACGGCGAGGTCGTCGAGCTGGACCTCAAGGAGTCGGCGCAGGGCGGCATGGGGCCGCACGGCCTGCTGATCGGGGCCACCGGCTCCGGCAAGAGCGAGCTGCTGCGCACCCTCGTGGTCGGCCTGGCCGCCACCCACTCCTCCGAGGTCCTCAACCTGGTCCTGGTCGACTTCAAGGGCGGCGCGACCTTCCTCGGCATGGACCGTCTCCCGCACACCTCGGCCGTGATCACCAATCTCGCCGACGAACTACCGCTGGTCGACCGGATGCAGGACTCGCTGACCGGCGAGGTGACCCGCCGCCAGGAACTGTTGCGGGAGAGCGGCCACTCCTCGCTGTTCGACTACGAGAAGGCCCGCCTGGCCGGCGCCCGCCTCGCCCCGCTGCCGTCCCTGCTCATCGTGGTCGACGAGTTCTCCGAACTGCTGGCCTCCAAGCCCGACTTCGCCGAGCTGTTCGTGATGATCGGGCGCGTCGGGCGCAGCCTCGGCATGCACCTGCTGCTCGCTTCGCAGCGCCTGGACGAGGGCCGGATCAACCGGGTCGAAGGACATCTGTCGTACCGGATCGCGCTGCGCACCTTCTCCTCGATGGAGTCCCGCAGCGTGATCGGCACCTCCAACGCCTACGAGCTGCCCTCCGCCCCCGGGCACGGCTACCTCAAGATCGACACCACCAACCTGGTCAGGTTCAAGGCCGCGTACGTCTCCGGCCGCTGCCCGGACGCGCACGCCGAACCGGACCTCGGTGCCCAGACGGCCCGAGCGGCCGGGGAGGTGGTGCCGTTCCGGCTGCTGACCACCGGGGCCGCGGCCGCGGAGCCCGCCGCACCGAGCGGGTCCGCGGACGACCCGGGCCCCGGCGCCCGCGCGTCCGACCACGGCCCCAGCCTGCTGGACGTGCTGATCGGACGGCTGGCCGACGCCGGACCGGCCGCGCGCCAGGTCTGGCTGCCGCCGCTCGACGTCTCGCCCAGCCTCGACCAGCTGCTGCCCGGCGTGGTACCGGACCCGGTGCGCGGCATCACCGTCACCGACCCGGCACGGCACGGCACGCTGCGGGTGCCGCTCGGCGTGGTGGACCGGCCGCACGAGCAGTTGCGCGAGCTGCTGGAGGCCGACCTGTCCGGCGCCGACGGGCACGCGGCCGTCGTCGGCGGCCCGCAGACCGGCAAGTCCGCGCTGCTGCGCACCCTGATGCTCGCGATCGCGCTCACCCACACCCCGGCCGAAGCGCAGTTCTACTGCCTGGACCTCGGCGGCGGCCTCACCTCCGTCGGCGGCCTGCCGCACGTCGGCTCGGTGGCCGGGCGGCTCGACCGGGACCGTGTGCTGCGCACGGTCGAGGAGCTGTTCCACCTGCTGGAGGTCCGTGAGCAGCTGTTCGCGGACCGGGGGCTGGAGTCGATGACCGCCTACCGGGCCCAACGGGCCCGCGGGGAGATCGACTCCCCGTACGGCGACGTGTTCCTGGTCATGGACGGGCTCGCCACGCTGCGCCAGGAGTTCGAGGAGCTGGAGCTGCGGGTCGCCGAACTCGCCGCCCGCGGGCTGGCGTTCGGCGTGCACGTGGTGGTGTCCGCGGTGCGCTGGTCGGAGATCCGGCCCCGGCTTCGCGACCTCATCGGCACCAGGATGGAGCTGCGCCTGGGCGACCCGATGGAGTCGGAGATCGGCAGCCGGGCCGCCGCCGGTGTGCCGCAGGCGCCCGGCCGGGGCCTGACCGGCACCGGCCACCACTTCCGCTCGGCGTTGCCGCGGCTGGACGGATCCAGCGCGGCCAGCGACACCACCGCCGCCACCCGGGCCGCGGTGGCCGAGATCGCGGCCTTCTGGACGGGCTCCGGCGCGCCCGGCGTACGGCTCCTGCCGACCCGGCTGCCCGCCGGGCGGCTGCCCACGCCCGAGCCCGGCCCCCGGGTCTGCCTCGGTCTGGACGAACAGCGGCTGGAACCCGTCTGGCAGGACTTCACCCACACCCCGCACCTGCTGGTGTTCGGGGACGGCGAGACGGGCAAGACCAACGCCCTGCGGCTGGTCGCCGGGGCGATCACGGCACACCACACCCCGCAGCAGGCGAAGATCCTCCTCGGCGATCCCGGCCGGTCCCTGCTCGGGGCCGTGCCGGAGGACTACCGGGTGGGCTATGCGGTCGACACCGAGGCGCTGGCCGGCCTCGCCGCCAGCGCCGCCGTCTCGATGCACCAGAGGCTGCCGGGTGCCGACATCACCCCGGAGCAGTTGCAGCGGCGGGACTGGTGGGAGGGGCCCGAGCTGTTCGTCGTGGTCGACGACTACGACCTGCTCGCCACCGGTACGGCGGTCGGCGGGCCGCTGGCCCCGATCGTCCCCTACCTGGCCCAGGGCGTGCACATCGGCCTGCACCTGGTGGTCGCCCGGAGCACCTCGGGTGCGATGCGGGCCATGATGGACCCGCTGCTGCGCCGGATGTGGGAGCTGGGCAGCCCCGCGCTGCTGCTGTCCTACCCCAACGAGGAGGGCAAGTTCCTCGGCGAGGCCAAGCCCCGCACCTTGCCCGCGGGCCGTGCCCAGCTGGTCACCCGACGAGGCGTCAGGCTCGTGCAGACCGGTCTGGCCGACCCGCGGTGACCCGTCCCGCGTCCCTCTTCCGTTCCACCATCTCACGCGCCGCAGGAGCAGCATGACCACCCCGAGTACGACCGCCGGCCCCGGGCACGACGTCTACCGGCTGACCGTGACGGGCCCGCGCGGCCGGGCCGACCTCGCCGTCCCGGCCACGGTCACGGTCGCCGGACTGCTTCCGGTGCTGCTGGGTCACGTCGCGGGACCCGAGTCACTGGACGGCTGCTGGGTGCTCCAGCGGCTCGGCGAGCCGCCGCTCGACCCCGACGGCACGCCCGCCTCGCTGGACCTGCGCGACGGCGACGTCCTCCACGTGCGGCCGGCCGACGCCCCGCTGGCCGAGCTCCACTTCGACGACCTCGCCGAGGGCCTGGGCGAGGCGGTCGGTACCGGAGCCGAGCGCTGGCGTCCCGAACTGACCCGGCGCCTGCTCACCGGGATCGCGGCGGTCGCGCTGGCGCTGCTGGCCGTCGGGATCCAGCAGTCCGGGGCCGGACGGTCGGCGGCCGGCGGTGCGGCCTTCACGGCCCTGGTCCTGACCACCGCCGGTGTGCTGGCCGCCAAGCTCCGCAAGGACCGGGCGGTCGCCGTGGTGGCCGGGCTCGGCGGTGTGCTGTTCGCCGCCGGCGCCGGTGCCGCCGCCCGGCACGGCGCCACCGGCCTGCTCGCCCCCGGCCGGGCGGACGTCGCGCTGGCGGGCCTGTGCGCGGCGGGCGCGGCCTCGGTGCCGTTGTTCCTCGGCCGCCTGGCGGCGGGGGTCTTCGGCGCCGCCACCGCCACCGCGCTGGGCGCGGTCGGCGCGGTGGCACTGGCCGCCGGGTTCGGCCTGGACGCCACCCGGGCGAGCGCGGTCCTGGCGGTCGCCGTCCTGCTCGGCGCTACGCCCGGCCTGCGCCTAGCGCTCCGGGCAGCCCGACTGCGGGTTCCCCGACTGCCGCGCAACACGGAGGAGTTGCAGCGGGACATCGAGCCCGACCCGGCCGCCGGGGTGCACCGGCGGGCTCGCCTCGCCGACACCTGGGTCAGTTCCACCACCGTCGCCGCGGCAGGCGTGATCACCGTCGCCTGCCTGCTGCTCGCGCGCGTTCCCGACTGGGCCGGGCCCACGCTCGCCGGTGTCCTCGGAGCGGCGGCGCTGCTCCGGGCCCGCTCGCTGGTCGCCCCCTGGCAGCGCGGCCCGATGGCCGTCTGCGGCGCGCTCGCCCCCGCCCTGGTGCTGCTGTCGCAGGCCTGCTCGGCCCACCCGGTGGTGCGGGCCGTCGCGCTGCTGGTGCTGCTGGCCGCCGCGGTGGCGCTGCTGCACGCCGCGAGCCGCCGCGGCGGTCCGCCGACCTGGCCGGTGTGGGGACACGCGGGAGACCTGCTGGAGACCTGGACGGCCGTCCTGCTGATCCCCCTGCTGCTACAGCTCCTGCACGTGTACGCCCGCGTCCGCGCGCTGGCCGGCTGAGGGGGCTGCCGTGCAGAGTCGACGCGACCACGTCCACGCCTACCGGTTCTCCACCAACCGGCTGGTCGCCGCGCTCGCCACCGGCGACCCGGGAGCCGGCGAGACCCCACTGCACCGAGCCGACCTCGGGGCCGCCGCCGGCGCCGCCGCCGGCCTGCTGCTGGTGGGTGGCTTCGCGCTGTACGGGGTGATCAGCCCGGGCGGCGACACCGCCTGGCGCAAGCCCGGCACCGTGATCGTGGAGAAGGAGACCGGCAACCGCTACCTGCTGATCGGCGGAGTGCTCCGACCGACCCGGAACCTCGCCTCCGCGCTCCTCGGTGCGGGGCAGGGCGCCACGGTGCGCCTGGTCTCGCGCAACTCGCTCGCCGGCGTGCCGACCGGCGCGCCGGTCGGCACGCCCGACGCTCCCGACGCGCTGCCGCGGCCCTCGGACCTGCTGTCCGGGCCGTGGCAGCTGTGCCCGGCCGGTGGGCCCGGGGACGCCGTGCAGACCGACCTCGCCCCCGGCCCGGCCACGCCGCTGAGCGACGACCGGCGGGCGCTGCTCAGCGGCCCCGACGACGCCGCCTACGTGCTGTGGCAGGGCGTCAAGCACCCGGTGGGCGGTCGCGCGACCCTGGTGGCCCTCGGTCTCGGTGACCAGAGCCCGCTGCGGGTGCCCGCCGCCTGGCTCGCCGCCCTGCCCACCGGCACCGCGCTGGCCGCGCCCGACATCCCGGGCCGCGGGCAGCCCGGACCTGCGGTCGCGGGCCGGCCGGCGGAGGTGGGCCGGCTCTTCACCGCCGGTCCGCCGGACACCGGACAGCACTTCGTGCTGCGCCCGGACGGCCTGGCCCCCGTCTCTCGGACCGAGTTCGCCCTGCTCCAGGCGGAACCCGGCACCCCGGCGGCAGCCGAGATCGGCACCGGGGACGTCACCGCCGCGCCCTCCTCCGCCGACACCAGCCTGCTCGACCGCATCCCCGACCTGCTCACCGCGCCGACCTGGCACGGCGACCGCGAACGCCTGTGCGTGCGCCAGCGGGCGACGGGCACCGCGGTGACCACCGACGTCGTCCTGCGCGACGCGCCCGCCCGGTCCGGCGCCACCGTGCTGGTGCCGCCCGGCCGTGGCGTGCTCGCCGCCGAGCTCCAACCACGGCCCGGCGAGCGCCGATCCCGGCGCTACCTGATCACGGATCAGGGGCTCAAGTACCCGCTGGCCGACGACAACGCGGCGGGCGCACTCGGTTACGGCCGGGTCAGCGCGCAGACCCTGCCGGCGACCGTCCTGGATGCCGTACCCGCCGGCCCCGCCCTCGCGGTCGCGGCCGACGGCGGAGGGCAGTGAGGTGAGGATGCCCCTAGGTCGTCGGACCGCCCCGACCGCGCCCGCGCTGGAATGCCTGACCTTCAATCATGTCCTCGTGGTGCGACCCAGGTCCAAGCAGCTCTTCGGCACCGGGGCCCGGCGCACCCGGACGTTCGTCGAAGGCCTGCTCCGCGACCCGGACCACCGCCTGGTCGTGCTTGACGTCCCCGAACGCCAGCCGCTCACCGCCTGGGAGCCGCTCGCCCGTCGGCTGGCGCGTCAGCAGGGCGGGATCCGCCTGCTGGCGGCCCCCGGCTCGCCCGAGGAGCCGCGTCCGGTCGGCCGGTGGCTGGCCGGCCGGCTCGGCCGGGACGTGCTGGTCCCGGCCGGGGAACTGGTGCGGGCCTCGGACGGTTCGCTGTTCGTCGCGGGGGAAGCCGGACACGGGTGGCTGCGGTTGCGCCCGGGCGGCCAGGAGAGCTGGGACTCGCTGCGGGCTCCGCGGCCGGTCTGGGAGTCACCGGCGGTCAGCGGAAGTTGGGCCGCCGGGCCGTACACCGGGTGCGAGCCGCTCCCCGCGGGCGCCTGGATCCGGCCGGCCCACGACGACCCGCAGCGGCAGCAGGCGCACCGGCTCCGGCTGACCGGGATGGTGCCCTGTCAGCCGGACCGGCTCTGCGTGGTGCTCGGCTCCCCCGGTGCGCCGGCGCTGGGCCTGGACGACGTCGTCAGGTTCTGGAACGCCGTCCCGGTCGCGCACCGCTCCGTGCTCCGCTTCGTCGGCTACGGCCCGGTCGCCGTGCCCGCCGGCTCGACGGTCGGCCAGGAGCTCGCCGACCGGCTCGGCCAGACGGTCACCGTGTACACCGGGCTGCCCACCCCCGGGCGGGTCAGCGCGAAGGACCCGGACTTCCACGCGGTGCACGCCGACGGCTCACTGGGCTGGCGTCCGCTCGCCCGCGAGCTCGGCTACCTACCGCGGCCCCGCGCAGCCACCGGATCCCCGGCGCCCGCGCCGCCGGTCCTGCTCACCGGACGCCCGCCGGTCCACGGCCTGCCCGAACTGGCACCCGGCGTCTACCAGTACGCCCAGGACGCGGTACTGGAGGTCACCCAGAGCGGGCTGTGGCTGCGTCCTCCGGGCGACTCACCGGACGCGCCCGCCATCCGCGGTCTGCCGCTCGACCCGACCACCGTACGGATCGTCTTCGACGTGAGCACGCGGCAGAGCGCCGAGCGCATGGAGCTGCTCGCCCTGGACGCACTCTGGCGGCTCGACCCGTCCACCCGGCACGCGGCCAGGGTCCTCTCGGCCGACGTGGCCACCGGCCGTACGCCGGGCACGTCGAGCGGGCCCGTCGGCACCGTGGTCCCGGGCCCGGGCGCCTTCGCCGTGGACCCGGTCAGCGGGCTCCCGGTGACCTGGCGCGGCCACCCCGTCGCCGGCGCGCCCGGTGCCGCGGTCACGGCACCGGCGCCCGCCGCCGCGGCGGACCCGGCCACGCGGGCCGACCCGGAGGCGCAGGCCGACCCGGAGGCGCAGGCCGGCCCGGAGGCGCAGGCCGGCCCGTCCGCACCCACCACCCCGTCCGGACCGCCCGCCGAGCGTCAGTCCGCAGCCGGCGAGCCGGCCGGGCGGAGCGGACCGCCGTCTCCGCCGGGCACCGCCGCGGCACCTCCGGACACCGAGGCCGCCGGCCCGGACGGGCCGGCCGGCGCGGGCAAGGCGCGGGGCCCGGCCGCAGCTCCGGCGGCGGAGCCGCCGGGCCGGTCGAGGCTCCCGGCGGCGGTGTGGCCCGATGCCGCGACCGCCGGGCCGGACCGGTCGGCCGCCGCGGAGCAGACACGGCCCACCCCGGTCCGCCTGGTGGGGGCCGACGTCGGCCCCGCCGGGCCAGCGGGCCCCGAGGCCGAGGCCCAGGCCGAACGGGTCGCGACCGCGATCCCCGGGCCGGACCCCGCGCAGCCGAGGAGCACCGTCTTGTCGACCGGCGGCACGGGCCGGACCGGCACGCCCGGTCCCGGTCCCGCCCCGTCCCCGATCCGGTTGGAGTCCGGCGCGCTGCCGGACCTCGCCGTTCCCGGCCTCGGCGCGCCCGGTCCGGCCTCCGCGCCGTCTACGCCGTCCGCGCCGTCTTCGCCGCCACAGGCCGACCCGGGTCCGGCACCGGCCCGCACGCCCGCACCGGCGTCCGCGCAGCACGCCACCCCGCCACCCGCGCACCCCTCGGCCGCGGACGTGCGCGCCCAGCGGACGCCGGAGCCCGCCGCCGGAGCGGTACCGACCGGCGACATCGACCGCGAGCGCGCCTGGCTGCGCGAGACGCTCAAGCAGGACTACGACAGTGCCGTCGGTGCCCTGGCCCGCGTACTGTCGGTGGCCCCCGGCCTGCGCGGGGACGCCAGAAGGCCGTCCGAGGACACCCTGACCGATCTGGTCGCCGTCCGGATGCTGCTCTCCTCCGGCGGCGAGCGGATCGACGCGGCCGTCCGCTCCGGGACGGTCGGCGCGCACGTGCCGCTGGCCCGCTGCGCGTACGCCGGGCTCGGGCGCCTGCCCTCCTATCGCGGTGCCTGCTACCTGCGGGCCCCGGTGAGCGAGGAACAGTGGCGGTGGTACCGGGAGCGCCGGACGTTCACCGAATGGGGCTTCGCCTCCGCGCTCACCGGGCTCCGTCCCGGGCTGACCGGCACGGTCGACTTCCTGGTCTGGTCGATCACGGCCCGGCGCACCGCGCTGCTGGATCCGGCCGTACCGGACCGGGTGCTCTTTCTGCCGGGCACCTGCTTCACGATCCTCTCGGCCCGGTGGGACGAGCCCGCGGACGGGACCGGCACCGTGCTGCTGCGCGAACTCGCGCCCGGCGAACTCGGGTCGGGCAGCGGCACCGGCCCGGCCTCGGAGCAGCTCGACGAGCTGGCTCGCACCGGACTCGAGCAGGCCGCCGAGCAATGGCGGCTCGGTGCGCAGGACCCGCTGCCGGAGCACTGCGCGCAGGCCTTCTTCCACCCACCTGGACTCATCGCAACGGCGTCCACCGACACGCCGGGAAAGGAGGCGGCACCGTGAACCGGCAGATCCTCCTGGTCTCCCCCGAGCGCCCCGGCGCTCACCGCTCGATCGGCGAGGCCCTGAGCCATGCCGGTGAAGGCGCTCTCATCTCGGTGGCGCCCGGACGGTACGAGGAGAACCTCGTCGTCGACCGGCCGGTCACACTCGCCACCGACGGCGGCCCCGGCAGCGTCGTGGTCCACGCCGCCGCCGGCAGCACGGTGACGGTCGACTGCGAGGCGGCGAAGTTCACCGACCTCGTGCTCTCCGGGTCCGACGAGGAGCATCCCGTGGTGGATCTGCGCCGCGGTCAGGCCGCCTTCGACGGCTGCTCCGTCACGGGTGCGGCCTGGACAGCGGTGCTGGCCAGGCTGGACGGCACGCTGGTGGCCCGCGGCTGCCGGGTGGAGAATCCGGCGGGCGCGGGCATCGTGGTGACCTCCGGTGGTGCGAACACCGTGGAACGCACCGAGGTGGCCGGGACCGGCTCCTCCGCCCTGGTCGTCGCCGAACAGGGTCAACTCACCGTCCGGGGCTGCACCCTGAGCGGCAGCGGCGGCAACGCGCTGTGCGTCAACGGACGAGGCCGGGCGACGATGGAGGACACCGTCGTCGCCGGCAGCGCCAAGCCGGCCGTGGTCGTCGAGCAGGACGGCGGCGCCGACCTGCTGCGGGTCACCGTGACCGGGAGTGCGGCGCTCGACGCGTACCTGACGGGCAGTGTTCCCAGTACCCTCACCGACTGCGTGTTCTCCGGTTCCGGCGGTCAGGGGGTGCACATCGCGGCCGGCTCGCGACCGGTGCTGAGCGGCTGCACCGTCACCGGGGCCGAGCGCTGCGGCGTGCACGTCACCGGCGGCGCGGCACCGCGGCTGGAGGACTGCGAGATCACGGCCACCCCGGTGGGAGTCGTGGTGGACGGCGAGAGCGCGGCACATCTCTCCGGGCTGCGGGTCGAGGACACCGGGCAGGCGGCCCTACTGGTGACCGGCGGCGCCTCGGCCGAGCTCGGCCGGCTCGTCGTGCGCGCCGCGCGCGGCGGCCTGCGGGTGCTCGGCTCTGCCCGGCTCCTGCTGCGGGACGCGGCGGTCGAACTGGAGGAGGGCGATGCGGTCGAGGTCGCGGAGGACGCCACTGCGGCCCTGGAGGACCTGCGGGTGCGCACCGCCCGCGGTGCCGGGCTCAGGGCCTCGGGCGGTGCCCGGCTGACCGTCGCCTCCGCGCTGTTCGACGGTGCCGGCGTGGTCGTCGGCCCGGACAGCGAGGTCGGGCTGACCGACACCGAGATCGCGGGCGCCCCCGGCGACGGCGTCAGGGTCCTCGACGACGGGTCGGTGACCGCCGTGCGCTGCCGGGTCCACGGGGCCCGCGGGCACGGCATCAGCCTGGACCCCGCCGCCCGGGCCGCGCTCGAGTCCTGCACCGTCGAACGCAACCAGGGGCAGGGGCTGCACAGCCGCGCCACCGAACCGCCGCGCCTGCACGACTGCCGCATCTGCGACGGCGACGGCTCCACGGCCGGGCCGGACCGGCCCGCGGCTCCCGGGCCGGGGCCCGCCCCGGCCTCGGCCGCCTCCGGGTCGGCCGCGGCGCGGGACACCCCGTCCGGGGCTGCCGCCACCGAGCACCCCAGCCCACCGGACACCGCCCGGCACGCCGGCACCGGACCGCTCGCCGAACTCGAGGACCTGGTCGGCCTGGAGAGCGTCAAGCAGGAGGTCACCGGCCTGATCAACCTCAACAAAATGGCCAAGCGGCGCGAGGAGATGGGCCTTCCCATGCCTCCGATGAGCCGTCACCTGGTGTTCGCGGGCCCGCCCGGCACGGGCAAGACCACGGTGGCCCGGCTCTACGGCGCGGTCCTGGCGGAGCTGGGCATCCTCGGCCAGGGGCATCTGGTCGAGGTGTCCCGGGCCGACCTGGTGGCCCAGATCATCGGCGGCACCGCGATCAAGACCACCGAGGTCTGCACCGGCGCGCTCGGCGGTGTCCTGTTCATCGACGAGGCCTACACCCTGACCAACCAGGCCAAGGGCAGCGGCCCCGACTTCGGTCAGGAGGCGGTGGAGACCCTGATGAAGTTCATGGAGGACCACCGCGACGAACTCGTGGTCATCGTGGCGGGATACTCGGAGCAGATGGAACAGTTCCTGTCCTCCAACCCCGGCATGGCCTCGCGGTTCTCCCGCACCGTCGAGTTCCCCAACTACAGCCCGGCCGAGCTCGTCACGATCACGGGCAACATGTGCGGCCGGCACTACTACGAGCTCGACGACACCGGCCACGAGGCGCTGGTGCGGTACTTCGAGCAAATACCGAAGGGGGCGACGTTCGGCAACGGCCGGGTCGCACGCGGTGTGTTCGAGGCCATGGTGAGCAACCAGGCCTCCCGGCTCGCCGGCCAGCCCGGCGCGCGGGACACCGACCTGAGCCGGCTCTCCGCGGTCGACGTTCCCGCGCTCCCGGCCCCGGACAGCGTCGAGGCCGAGGCCGGCGCCGACCACCCGAACGCCCGCAGCACCCGCCGACTGGCCGGGCTGGTCGGGCTGGAGGCCGTACGCGAGTCGATCGCCGCCAGACTGGCCGGACTGGTGCAGCTGAGGGCCCGGCAGCAACCGGTCGCACTCTCCGCCAACCTCGTCCTGGAGGGCCGGACCGGAAGCGGTCGGCGAGCGGTCGCGCAGCTGTACGGGCGCTCGCTCGCCGAGCACGGGCTGCTGGGGACGGGTGCACTGCACGCCGCCGCGCTGTCCGCCGTCCCGTCGCGCTGGCACGGCCAGGCGGAGGGCTACGCCGCCGCCCTCTTCGAGGAGGCGGCGGGCGGTCTGCTGCTGCTGGAGGCGGACCACGCCCTCGCCTGCCGTCCGGCCGAGGAGCGTGCCACCGTACTGGGCGCCGTCCAGGCCGCGGCCCGGACGACCGACCTGGTCCTGGTGCTGTCGGGCGAGCCGCCACGGCCGGCCGAACTGCTGCGGGAGAGCCCGGCTTTGGCCGGCTGCTTCGCCGAGTACCTTCGGCTTGCCCCGTACCGGCCGGACGAGCTCGCCGAGCTCGTCCTGCGCCGACTGGCCCGGCTGGGGCGGACGGTGGACGGCCTGCTGCCGGACGCCCTGGGCGAGTACTTCACCGACCACCCGCAGCCGGCCGGCGCGCACGGAGCCCACCGCTTCGCCGACCGGCTGGCCGAGAACGCCACCGCGCGCACGATCCGTCCGACCGACCTGCCGCACCCGGCCGCCTCGACGCCGGCCGGCACCTGGGGCTACGCCTGACGGCGGCCGGGGCGCACGGGCAGCCTCGCCTGACCGGTCGGGCAGAACCGGCCCGCGGCCCGCCGCGGCGGCCGCCCGAGGAGGCAGAGTCGGAACGGGCTCAGATCAGAAGCCCCTTGTGCCACAACCACATTGACGCAACGTTGGGAGAAAACCGGGTGACCACCCCCACCTCAGTGACAGTCGAAGGAATGCTGGCAGCGCAGAACAGCTTCCGGGAGGCGCACAGCAGCGCCCGCTCGCAGTTGTCCGCCATGACCGAGCAGGTGTCGGTGCTCGCCTCGAACTGGACCGGCGACGCGTCCGCGAAGTTCAACAGCGCGATGCAGACCTGGCTGCAGGACTTCAGCTCGGTCGTGTCCGCCCTGGACACCATGACGCACACCCTGGAACAGAACACCGGCGTCTACCGCTCCACCACCGAGAACGCGGACCAGATCGCCGCCGGCGTGTCCTCGTCCACGCACGCGCCCCTCCCCGGCATCTGACCGCCAGCCTCAGGAGACCCGAAATGCCCACCTACACAGTCAACTTCTCCAACGTCCAGCACGTCGCGGAGGAGATGCAGGCCATCTCCCAGAACATCAAGACGACGCTCGCCAGCCTGGACACGAACGCCCGCCAGCACCTGGCCGAATGGACCAGCGAGGCGCAGAGCGCGTACGCCGCCGCCAAGGCCAGGTGGGACGCCGCCTCGGCGGACATGGCCGCCCAGGCGGCCAAGGCCCAGGGCGCGCTCACGGAGATCCACGCCGGCTACGCACAGGCCGAGCGCGCGGGTTCGAACATGTGGTGTCACTAAGGAGGATCAATTCAAGGTTCAGAGGGCCGAGCAGGACGCGCGGGACGACCAGGCCGCCGCCCAGGCCGCGGCCAACCCGGCCCGTGAGTACCCCGGCGACGCCCGTCTTCCCGCCGAGCGCAGGCTCGAGGGAACCGCGCCGCCCCCGCCGCCGGTGCCGGGCGCCCGCGGCGGCAAGGGCGAGACCGCGGTGAGCACTCCTTCGCTGGACGTCTTCGCCAGGAACATCGACAGCCTGCGCGCCCCGGTCAAGGCCGCGCTGGACCGGCTGCACGGTGTCACCCTGGCTCCGGGCGCCTTCTACCACGCCGACCAGATTCGGGCGAAGGCCGTCGGGCCGAACGGCGACGGTGGCCTGAAGGACCAAATCGCCAAGGCACTCGGGGACGTCTACAGCGGCCTCACCGCCATCAGCACCGGCGTGACGGAGCTGAGCCGGACGTACGCCGGTGCCGAGGCGGCCAACGGGATGAAGGCCACGGACCTCCAGCGGTCCCTCAACGCGGCCGGCGGCGACTTCGGCGCGATGCTCAAGGACGTCGGCGGCAGCCCGTCAAGTGCGGGGACCAGCTCGGGCGGGGCTCCTCCCACCACGGCGTGAGCCGCGGCCGCCACCGCGACGGCCAGGCGTGGTCACAGTGGGAAACAGCAGTACCGGGCGGCGGGTTCGCATGGCGTGGTGCCGGCGGGCCCGCCGTCCGGGCGCGCGACGGGGTCGCGGGCGGTGTCGGCCGCCGCCCTCCGAAGTGGCATGACACAGGTGGACCGAGGTCCGGGCAGGAGCGGGAACGGCAGTGGTGGACTACAACTCGGGCGGATTCAGCCAGGGCGACGACGGGGCCGTCTACGGGAACCCGGCGAGCACCAGTTCGGCCTCCGACTACAACAGCTGGGACTGGAAGCAGATCATGGCCGCCGTCAACGGCGGTGCCGCCATGGCCGGGACGTCGGATGCCGGCCGGGCGGCCGCGGTGGCCGACCCGGCCACTCTGGTGGCCGCCGGAAACTCCTTCTACCACGCACAACTCGTTCTGGAGATGGTCGCCAAGAGCCTGGACGACCAGTCGAAGGCACTCGCGGGCGACGACGCGCCGTGGCGCGGCGAGGCCGCGCAGTCCTTCCTCACCGCGATGAAGGGCTTCTCGGAGCAGGTTTCGGCCGTCGCCGGAGTGCTCTCCGGCGGCGCCTCCGGGCTCAACTCCGTCCCGCGGCAGCTGGTGGCCAACGGGAACCAACTGGCTTACGCCCAGGCGAAGATCCGCGCCATCGACGCCTGGTACGCGAGCGAGGCACAGCGGCTCGGTGCCACGGCGATGGGCAACGGCCTGATTCCGGTCAGCAAGAAGCCGGAGGTCGTGCGCCTGATGAACCGTGACATGCGGTGGGTGCTCAACGATCTCGCCGGGAAGTACCAGGTGACCGTCGACGCGGTCCGCTCGCCCGCGCCCGTCCAGCCGCCGGTGAAGGGGCCGGGAACGGGGGACGGTCCGCGGATGCCGGACATCGGCCGCGGCCCGGGAAGCCTTCCTCCGCCCGCGCCCTTCCCCGGTGGCTCGGGCCCGTCCGTGCCGGATCCGCTCCACGCGTCCGTGCCGGGCCTGCCCGCGACGCCCGTACCCGCCCCGGCGGGCGCCGCGGGTCCGCTGCCCTTCCCCGGTGGGGCCGGGACGGGCGGCCCCGGAATCCCCGGACCCGGCGCTGCGCCGTTGCCGTTCCCCGGCGGTGGTACCGTGCCCGGCCTGTCGTCGCCGGAGGGTGCCGGCCCTGCCGTGCCGAACGCCTTCCCCGGCGGCGGTGCCATGCCCGGACTGCCGGCACCGGACAGCCCGGGCACCGGTGCGCCGTTGCCGTTCCCTGGCGGCGCTGGAACCGGCGGTGGACTACCGGGCCTCGGTTCGGATCCCGCCGGCGCGCTCCTGGGAACCGGGGGCGGTCTGCCGCTGCCGTTCCCGGGCATGACGGGGATGACGGGGATGACGGGGACCGGCCGGGGCGCCCCCGGCCTCGACGACGGCACACGCCGCGGCCTTCCGGACGCGGGGGCCCCGTCGCCGTTCCCCGGCATGTCGGCACCCGGAGCCTCCGAACTCCCCTCGCCCAGCACCTCCTCGGCAGGACCGTTGTCGCCGTTCCCCGGCATGTCGGCACCCGGAGCCTCCGAACTCCCCTCGCCCAGCACCTCCTCGGCAGGACCGTTGTCGCCGTTCCCCGGCATGTCGGCACCCGGAGTCTCCGAACTCCCCTCGCCCAGCACGTCGCCCGGCGCGGGAGCGCCTACGTTCACGGGCACCGGCGGGCCGGTGGGTTCGGGTACCGCCGGTCTGGACGCGGCCGGCCGCCCGTTGCCGGTCGACGCGCCGTCAGCAGCGCTGCCCGGCGGCGCCGGGCAGACCGGTGATGCCGTCGCCGCGGGATCGTCCGGCCCCATGATGCCGATGTCGCCGATGATGCCGGGCGGTGCGGCCGCCGGGGCCAGGGACGGCGAGCGTTCGGACGCCTCCGGGTTGCTCGTTCCCGACGAGGCGCCGTGGACCGAGGACGCCGAGGCCGCCGCGGACGACGAGATCGGCGCGCCCGACGGCACGCCGGCGGCCGACGGCCACGAGGTGACGCTCCGGCCCAGTGGCGCGGCCGGGGACCTCCCGCAGGCCGTCGAAGCGGCCGCCACCGTGGCATCGCCCACGGCAGCCGAGGCGCACGCCGGCCAGTCCGCCGAGCACCTGGACCCACTCGGCCTCCTGGAGGCCGGCGCGGCCGCGTGGCTCGCCGAGGAATCCTCCGGCGAGGCGGTCACGGCGTCGGCGGTCGCCGAGCCGCGGGCCGTTGCCGAGGTACAGGCGGCCACCGCGGCCGCGGTGGTGTCGGCAACCGCGACGGCGGCCGGAGTCGCGTCCGGCGGGTCGACCGTCGGCGTCGCGGACACGAGCGGCGTCGGCGGCAGGCGCACGGCGGCCGCCCCGGGCGGCGGGAAGCCGGCCGCCGCCGTCTCCGCCCTCGAGCCGACGGCTGGTGAAGCCACGGACCGCCCCGCCGGGCCGGCCGGCCACGCCGCGGCGGCCGCCCAGGGAGCACCGGGTCCGTCCGGGTCCTCCTCCGCGGCCGCCGCCGGCCAGCCCTCGAACACCTCGGTACCCGGGTCCGCGAGGGCTGTGGAGCCGGCGCGGATGCCGTCCGGCGCTCCCGCACCGGCCGTGCTCGACCCGTCCGCGAGGGGGGGAACGGCGGCCGCGCCCGCCGGGATCGGCCCGTCCCGCCCGGGCACGGGTTCCTCCGGTCCGTCCACCGCCGGTCCGGAGGCCGGTAGACCCGCCCGGCATGGCGAGCGGGCCGCGCCCGAGCCCGGTTCCCCGGAGGAGGTCACCGCCTGGGACGACTCGGTGTCCCTGGTACCGCTGCTGTGGCGGTCGTTGGGCCGCAGCAGCCGGGAGGACCGCCCCTGGGAGGAACGCGCCGCCGGGACCGGCGAAGGTGCACAGGACGCCGACGGGCCGTCGGCCGAGCAGGAGCCGGACGGTCCGGTCCTGACCAGCTGGCGGCCGTCACCGGTGCGTGCCGGCACGGACGGCACGGGCGGAACGGGCGGCACGGGCGCCCTGGAGGAGGGGCCCCGGTCGGGCCACTGGGAGCCCGGCGGCGACGAACCCGCCGAGGAGCCCGCCGCCGAGGCCGGCGTTACCGGAGCCGACCACGCCGAGGAGTCAGGGACCAACCGGATCGCGCAGCTTCTGGCCGGAAGTGACACTCAGTGGGGCAGCTGGGACGACGACGCGGACGGCGTCGCCGACTGAGCCGCCCGGGGCCGCTCGGGCAGGGTCAGGTGTACGGACGGGCCACGCCGGCCCGGAACGGCACCCCGACGATCACCCGACCGCTTCACTGGAAACAGCCGCAGGACGCCGCGTCTCCCGTTCTCCCCCCTCGGAGAGCGCGACGTCCTGCGGCCACCACCAGAGACGGCCCGGTACCCCGCCCAGCGGTCCGCCGGCCGCAGGCACCGAGGAGGCGGGAATGACCACGCCGTACGACGAGCGGATCGACCAGCTCATGGAGGAGTACCGCCACCACCGGCAGGCCGCCGACGAGTTGCAGCGCAGGCTCCGCGAGATCTCCGCGACCGCAACGGCTCCCCGGCAGACCGTCAAGGTCACGGTGGGTGCCCAGGGCGAGCTCACCGCCATCGACTTCCCCACCGGCGCCTACCGCAGGCTGGCCCCCGCCGAGCTCGCCGAGGCGATCACGACCGCCGCGGACGACGCCCGGCGGCAGGCCCTCGCCCTGGCCGGTGAGGCCATCGCGGCCCACCTCCCGCAGGAGGTCTCCGCCACCGACTTCCTGCAGGGCACCGCCGACCTGGTGGCGCTGCTCCCGGAGGAGCCCCCCGTGCTCGACGCCGTGCGCGCGTACGTCGAGGGGGGCCGGCCGGCGGTCCGACCCGGCCGGTGAGCGGGGTTCGCAACGACGTCCTGACGTACTACGGAGACACGAGATGACAGACCGGCTCTGGGTGGACACCGACTCCATCGCCGCGACCACGCCCGCTCTGCGCGAGCTGGCCGCGCACACGCACGACGTGGCCACCAGCCTGGGAGCCCAGCTGGCCGCGATCGGGCCGGCGCGCTGGGACGACCCGATCGGACAGGCCTTCACCGCGCAGTACGAGGGCCCGGCAGCCTCGATGCGCAAGGGCTTCGAGGACACCGCCACCGTCGTCGCCCGCACCGCCGACGGCGTGCACGGCATGGCCAGGGGTTTCGAGAGCACGGAACAGAACATCGTGGACGCGATCCGCGTCCACGGCGTGACCGGCGACTCCGCCAAGGGTCCCGCCAAGGCGTCCTCAGCGAACCGGAAGTGACCTGCGGCCGTGGCAATCGAGATCCCCCCCGGGTTCAACGGGATCGCCCGGCTCGCCGCCGGACAGGACTTCCCCAAGCCCAATGAGGACCAGCTGATGCGGATGGGCGCGGCCTGGGACGATGCCTCCAAGCAGCTGGAGCGGATCGCGAGGTCCGTCGACCCGGTGACCGCCCGCGTGCTGAACGGGGTCCGCGGTGCCACCGCCGACGAGTTCAGGTCGTTCATGGGCCGGCTGCGGCGCAACATCCCCGAGATGTCCGAAGGAGCGGCCCAGATCGGGAAGATGAGCTCCGAGACCGGTCTGCAGGTCGGCTACGCCAAGTACATGATCATCGCTCAGGTCGTCTGGCTGGCCTACGAGATCACCGCGCTGGTGCAGTCCGTCTACGGTGCTGCGCTGATCCCGGCGCAGGTCGCCGCTGTCCGCTGGAACGTCCAGATGATCCTCCGGCGCGCGTTCACCTCGGTGGTCAGCGCGGCCGTGGCCCAGACCGCCATGGACGCGGCGGTCCAGGGCATCCAGTTCCTGATGGGCGCGCGCACCGAATGGGACACCAACGCCACGATCGGCGCGGTCGAGATGGGCGCCCTGAGCGGCGCCGTCGCCGGTCCGATCGGCATGGCCGCCGAGGCCGTCGCGCCGAAGATCGCCCACACGTTCCTCGGGCAGGCCGCGACGCACGCCGTCACCGGTGTGAGCGTGGCCGCCGTCGTCAACGCCGCCTTCGACGCGGACCAGGACCTCGGTCTGGCGGCGGCCGCGGGCGCCATCGGCGGAGCCGCGGGGTGGCGGAAGGGCGGCCACGGGCCCGGACCCGTCGAGGAGATCAAGGGCACGCAGGGCATCGAGAGCCCGATTCTCCGACCGGAGGACATCGCGGGCGAGTCTGCCGGGACAACCGCCCCGGCGCCCGAGGAGACGTCGGCCGTGGCGGGTGGCGGCCACCCGGTCGAGCCGCCCGCGACCGTTCCGGCCCTGGCCACGGATGCGCCGGATGCCGCCCCGGCAGCCGAGGGCCGCCCGTCGCCGACGGTCGGTGAGACCTCCCCCGGGCGCCCGGACGAGGTCACGGGGCAGCCCACGGCCGCCGGAAACCCGGGTGCCATGGCGCCGTCCGTGGCCGCCGAACCGCCCGCCGCCGCGACCGAGCGGACCGCGCAGACCGGTACGAACGCCGCCTCGCCCGCGACCCGGGCGGCGGTCGCGGAACCCGAAGCCACCTCGTCCGGCCGGGCGGTGCGGGGCGTTGCCGGTACCGAGGCCGCGGCGGCACCCGTGTCCGCCGGCGCGGTCCGGGCACTGGCCGATAGCACCGGCGAAAACGCCCGGCCGGCCGCCGAGCCCGTCGTACGGGCAGTCGGCCTTCCCGGGCTGGAGTCGTCCGGTGCTCACACCGCCGTCAGCGCGGCCGGACCAACAGCCGCTGACGCGCGGTACGCGCAGGACACCGCCCCGAGCACGCACGCACCGATCACGACCGACACCCGAACCACCACCGACGCCCCGCCGCTCACGGCCGAACGGAGCCCGGGCGAACGGTTCCACGAGGCCGGCGCGGGCGCAGCCGGCACGGACCGCGCCGGTACCTCCGCCGCCACCGTCCACCCGGAGACCGGCGACGTGCCGGGCGCGGTCGAGAGCCGGCCGCACGAGTGGGGAGAGCAGCCCCAGGCCCGGGTACCCGCCGGTGACGTCGGCCCGCAGGCCGCCCTCCCGGTGCCGGACCGTGCTGCCGCAGCACCCGAGCTGCTCGCGAACGGCGAGGACGTGCAGCGCGGTGGGGCGGTGACGTCCGGTCAGGACTCCGCGCACGCCGCCCCGGCGGCCCCCGCGCCGGTGTCAACCGGCCTGCGCACCGAGTCGGACCCCACCGTGCTCACCACCGACGCTCCCGGTCGGCCACGAGCCGAATCCGCCGGACCGGAACCGATCACCGACCACGGCACACCCGCACGCACCACCACAGCGACCAGCACCCCCGAACCAACCGGCGTACGCACCGAGGCGGACCCGACCCCGCGCAGCGGCGAAGGGCCCGGCCGGCCGGCTGCCGTCGTAACCGAGCGGGCCGTGTCGCAGCCCGCGCCCGGCAGCGGCGCGGGCCTCCACGAGCGGACGCAGGCGGAAGTCGGCACCACGGCTCAACCGGGCCCGCCGGACACCGACCGCACGCGTCCTGCCACGGCCGGCGGCCACGACCCTGCGCCGGCCCCCGAGCCCGACGCGGACCCGCGCCCGCCCCGCGACGACACCCCGCCACCGCCCCAACCAAAGCCCCACACACCGGAGTTGGTTCCGGCGCCCGAGCGCGCCGATCCGACGCCCCAGCAGCGCACCCACTGGGAACAGGCTCAGCGAAACATCCACGACGACTACGACGGCCGACTCGACGGTGCGTCCCGGACGGCGGCGGCCGAGGCCGACGTCCGGGCCCGCCTCGACGCGGCGTTCACCGAGTGGTCGCTCCGACTGCCGGCGGACAGCCCGGAGCACGTCGCCGTCGCCGTACGGCAGCGGGCCGGAGAGCTCGTGGCGGCCGAGCTGGCGGACCGGCCCGGCGAGCGCGAGCGCATCCTCCAGGACCTCCCGGGACGGTTGGAGGTGGCCGCCTTCCGCGACGCCGCCGTCCGGGTGGCGATGGAGCGCTTCGACCGGGTCTCCGACGCCTGGGGCCGCCGGCTCACCGGCGGCGGCGCACCGCTCGGGCCGGAGCTGACGCCCGAGGCCATCGACCGCGCACGCACCCGCCTGTCGTCGGTCTTCCGCGAGCGGGCCGAGACCGCGGCCGCGGGGACGTACCGCACCCCCGAAGACGTCCGCGACGGCTTGGCCTCCCGGACGGCGCTGGGGGAACGGCGTCTGGACGCGCTCACCACGGAGCTCGCCGCCGACCTCGACCTGCGGGCCGCGTACGAGTCGGTGACCGAGGGCGCGAACCGGATGATCGACCGGGCGGCGGCGCGCTGGCGGGCCGCCCTCGACGACGCGGGCGCGACGCTGCTGGAGCAGGCCGGGGTGGCGGCGGACGCGCCGTTCTCGGACGCCAGCCTCGACCTGCTGCGCGACCGGACCCGGGACCGGCTCGGGGAGGAGTTCAGTGGGGTGTTCGGCTCCGCCGACTCCGCGGCCGACTTCCGGGGCGAGCTGACCGACGCCGTCGCACAGTGGAACGCCCGCCTCGCCCGGCATGCCGAGGAACTGCCACGGCAGTTCGCATTGCAGGCCGCCCGTGAGGCGGTGATCACCAGCACGGTCGACGCCGTCCGCGCGGGGGCGGAGTCCTGGGCCGAGCGGGCCCGCTCACGCCTGGACGCCGACGTCGTCGAGGCGCTGGGCCTGCCGCAGGCGGTACCGGAGCACCTGGTCGACCGGATCGCCGCGGCACTGGCCGACCAGGCCGACCGGCAGCTGCGGCTCACGGCCGACACCGACCCCGCCGGCTGGCGGGCCTCGTTCGCGCGGCTCACCGAGCCGGACCGGATCCACGACCTGCTGGCCCTGCAGTCGGCGCGCGACCACGCGGTCCGTACCGCCGACTCCGACGCCCGCGCCGGCAGCGCGGAGCCCGGCACCGGCCGACCGTTGTCCGGCGACTCCGCGGACCGCGTGCGCGACGGCCACACCGAGCGGATCCGCGCGGCGTTCGACGAGGTCTTCGACGGCCCCGACGCCCTGCGCGGTGACGGCCTGAAGGAGCGCCTGGACCGGTGGCACGAGCGCCGCCAGGCGATCGGGGCAGAGCTGGCCGACCGGCTGGCCTTCGAGGCCGAGGTGGTGCCCGCGCTGGAGGCCGCGGGCCGGGGCTTCGACGCCCTGGCCGCGGGGCGGGACCTTCCGGAACGTGAACTCCTCACGCTCAAGGAGCAGTTCGGCGAGGACTGGTTCACCGCGTACCGGGACCACTGGGGTCCGGCGGGGCTCGACGGCGACCGCTGGCTGGCCCACGACGCGGCGCACGAGGGGCGGTTCCTCTCCTCCGACGCGCGACCCACGGATGCCGAAACCGTCGGCGGACAGCTGATCCGGCCTCGGTCGCAGGCACCGCTGGAGGCCACGGTGAGGCCTCGTCCTGACGAGGCCCATTCGGACGTGCTGCCGGCCGAACGGGTCACCCGCGCCGCCCGGCTGCCTTCGGACGCGTCGCAGCTGCCAGCCATGGGCGCAAACGAGCGCGGCCGCTTCCTGGTGTCGCTCTCGGATGAGCAGCGCCGTGTCGTCGCACGCGACCCGGGGATCGTGAACGGTCTACGCGAGTCCCTGCCACCGCGCGAGTTCGCCGGGGTGGCAGCCGACCTCATGGTGGCCGTCGACCCGCGCACGGAGCGTCCCGCCAGCGCGAGGCAGGAGGCGCGCGACCAGCTCGCCCGGATGCTGCAGGACCCGGACGTCGCCCAGCGGCTGCTCCTGAAGGGTGCGGGCGCGACGGTGGTGCCCCGCCAGGTCCCGATGACCGACGTCGCGGACTTCCGGCACCTGGCCGGGAGGACGGCCGAGGGCGAGGCGGGCGCGGGCCGCCGTTGGGAGGACGTCCGGGGATCCGGAGGACTCAGGGCTGCCGTGACCGAGGAGAACCTCCTCGGCGAGCGCGCCACCGTCGGCGACGAGACCCCCTACCCCGACGGATACTCGACCACCACCCACGAGTTCGCCCACACGCTGCACGACTTCGGGCTCAACGATGCCGATCGGGAGCTGATCACCCGGACGTACCGCGCGAAGACCGATCTCGACCATCTGACCTCGGTTTTCGGCGAACAGAGCCCAGTCGCCTGGTCGGACGGCGTCCGCCGGGTCCAGGGCCGGGACGGCGACAACTACGCCGCCCGGAACGAGCGGGAGTACTTTGCCCAGGTCAGCAACGCCTACCTGGGAACCAACCACGGCCGGGACCCGTACACCGGAGACATGCGGAACAACGGCGCGCGGTGGGTCCGGCAGAACGAGCCCGAGCTGCTCCCCCTCCTCGAACGACTCTACGGAGGCGATCCCGAGGCCGTGCACTCCGCTCTCACCAACCCGGTGACGGACACGGCACGGGAGAACCGCACGCTGCGGGCTTTCCGGGAGTTCATGGACGGCGAGTCCCTGCCGCCGGAGCAGATGCCCCCCGGCTCGCCGACCGACCGCCCGGGCGGTACGCCGTACGCCCTCGACGAGCGGCAGCACACCGCCGTTACCGCTCCCCCGCCGCCTCCCGGTGAGCCTTCCCCGCACGACGACGGCACCAGCCCCGAGCACACCGCGGACGCGCCCGAAGAGAGCCAGGAGGAGGCGGACGACGAGATGTACCTGCCCTACAGGCTTTCGCAGCTGGTCGACCGACGGGACTGGTGGGTCTTCTTCATCGACCCGGTCCACCACGGGACGGCCTACCGCAAGTATCCGGAGGACCCGGGCAGCTACTACGACAACGACCAGTCGCCGGGCTTCCGGGCGGGCATGCTCGCCGCGTACGACTACATTCTCGAACACCCTGAACGGGCGC
This sequence comes from Kitasatospora sp. NPDC018058, assembly GCF_044327205.1. NCBI lineage: Bacteria > Bacillati > Actinomycetota > Actinomycetes > Kitasatosporales > Streptomycetaceae > Kitasatospora > Kitasatospora sp. NPDC018058. Next base: position 38,233 of record NZ_JBIRFA010000051.1, read on the forward strand.
TGGACTCCACGACGTACCTGGAGCTCCACCAGATGATCGCCTCCCGTCTGCGGGACGACACACCGGTGAAGACGGGCTCCCTCGAGGGGAAGGTGACGAAGTTCCCCCTCCGGGCGACGAAAATGAGCGAGGACACCGCCCGGATGTACATCGGCGAACGGCGACTTCTCTACGATGCCAGGACGCACGACTGGACAAAGCCGATGACATCGGACGCCAAACGAGCGGTGTCCATCCTGGCAGTGCCCGACGGCAGGTCCTACGAGGCCGACCCCGTCACCGAGCGGCCGGCCAGGGAGCCCGTCATCACCGTGAACTACACGGGGGAGGACTGGCACAACCTGGTGGATCAGATCTTCGCCGACTACCAGGCGGAGATCCAAGCTGCCTACGAGCGCGAGGAGGCTGCCGACGAGCACAGGAACGAACTACTCGCGGCCATTGCCAGAACCGTCACCAAGCTGCAGATCATGCACCCTTTCACGGACGGGAACCGACGACTCAACGTTCACGTCGTGCTGCCGAAACTTCTGCTGGACAACGACTTCTGGCCGGTTGCCGCCACCGAGCTGCGGGAGATGTTCCAGGGCGGTCGCAGTACTGCCGAGCAGGTGGGCATCCTGGCCAGGGCGCTTGATCGCTCCGTGGTGCGCGATGAACCCGATCCGACCGCACCGGGAGCTTCCCCCGCCCCGGTCCCCGCGCAGCCGCCGGCCGGTCCGGTGGCCGCGACCGGTCCGGGGACCCGGGGCCCGGCGTGGGGCGATTTCGAGCCCAACGTGCCGTTGGCCCGCGGCGTTAAACCGGTCGATGTGGTGCTCTCCACGCTCACCAACGGGCCGGTGAATGATGCGGACGCCCTGGCAACGACACTGCTTCCCGCCGTCAGGAGCTTGCGCTTCGGTTCCTACCACCTGGTTCTGCGCGCGGAGGAGGGACTTCTTGGCTCAGAAGCGGTGGGTCTGCTGAAGACGCTGTCGCAAGAGCACCACATTCCGGCAGACCTACTGCTGGCGGACTCGGACGGGCAGGTACACCTGCACCGGTTCTCCGCGGACGGCGGGCACGAGGACCTGGGGCCGCTGCAGCCGGGGCCGGGGGACAGCTCGCCCGTCGATCCGTTGGGCGAGCCGGTACGGAACTCCGACGACGGAGGCGACGGTGGCGACCGCGCAGGCCAAAACGGTGACGAGGGCGGCTCAGCCGGCGGGCGCGGCGACCGCTCGAACGACGGGCGTGAGGAGCCCGACGGGTCGCGCGGCGACTCCGTCCGGGACACGGGCAACGGGTCCGACCGGCCTGACCAGCCGGTGCCCGGAACTGACGCGCCGCCGGCTCGTCCGGATACGGACGGCACGGCCCGGCCCGACGCTCCGAGACGTCGGCGACCCGACGCGGCCGCGCCCGTTCGGAGCGTTCGCACGCAGGACGGTGTGCCGTCCCCGGCCGCCCGCCCCGTGGAGCCGTCCGGCTTGCGGCAGCAGGCGTCCCATCAGATGAGGCAACTGGCACTGACGGAGTCCTGGGTGAGCCCCGGAGCGCACGAGAGACATGCGCTGGACGCCGTCGCGCGCCGGCTGTTCGACATGGCGGACGGCGCGCTGGTCCCGCTCGGGCGACGCCGCGATCTGGTCTCCGTCGGGGCGATCCTCCGTACGCTGGGCCAACCCGTCACGCTGGACAGGCTGACCACCGCCCGCGCCCTCCACACGTTGTTCCCCCCTCGCTACCGCTCGGTGTCAGGTCCAGAGGGACTGGACCATCTGGCCGCCGAGGTGGCGGGCTCGTCCGGCCGGTCCGTTCGGAGGCCTCCGGCCACGTTCGAGCGGCGGACTCTGTTCAACCGCGCCAGCACACTGCTGACCCACGGCAGACCGGTCACGGTGGACTACCTCCGCGCGGCCGGCCTCGTGCAGCGGACGGCTGACAGGGACTTCGGCGCGGACGCCGACCGGCCGGTGGACCGCGTCAACCGGCTCGCCCGTACCGTCTTCCGCCTGGCCGAGGGAGCAAAGGTGCAGAAGTCGGAACGGGCCAGGCTGTTGGACGCGGCGGCCGACTCCGCAGGCAGGGCGGACTGGCTGCGCGCTCTTCGGCAGCAACTCCCGGTCGGCGACGGCAGGCCGACGGACCGGCCCGGCAGCGAGCTGCCGCTGCTGCCCGACCGGAGCCTGGACCTGCGGCTGTTCACGGACGGGCCGGAGAGCGAGGAGCCGTTGCTCCGGCACGACCCGGACGGGCCGGAGAGCGGCGCGCCGTCGCGCCTGCACGACCCGCTCAGTGGCGACCGGTGACCGGCGATCACGACATCTTCGATCTGCAGGACGCCGACGGCTTCCGGATCGGTGAGCGCGAGGCCGAGGCCGCCGTCGACGACATGATGGCCAGGGACATGGGCGTGCAGCACGGCGGACACCGCTTCTGGGTGCCCGAGGGCACGTTCAACCAGGCGATCTTCGACCGGATCGTCCGCAGCCATCAGGCCGGCGGCGAGGCGCTGTTGAGGTTCGTGCCGGGCCTGGACCATCCGATCATCGTGTCCGCGGAGCCGGAGACGAGGCTGTCGGACGGCCGCGCGCACCTGGGCCCGTTCGCGGGTGATCCGCGGCGGCACGGGCAGCAGACCGTCAGCCCCGACGACTTCGTCGGCGACCCCGCCGAGATGGGCTCCCGGTCCGAGCCGTCCGGTGGGACCGGGACGGCATCCGGGCCCCCACGTCCCGGCCCGGACGGCAACCCGGGTCTGCGGTTGTTCGCCGACGGCCCTACGCCGGAGGCGCCGCCGCCCCCTTCGTCCCGGAGCCCGCGGCCGTGACACCGCACTGGGTTCGGGACGGTCACGTCCTGGCATCCGGCACCGACCGGCTGCGGCGCCTGTGGGTCGACCCCTACGGGGAGTGCTTCTTCCTGGCTCCGGCAGGAACCGCGACGCACCTGGACCGGTCCGACCGCTCTGCCCCCGGCGGCCAGGTCGCCCGCTCGGCGACGGTGCTCGCCCCGGAGCCGCGGGCCCCGCCCTACAACCTGGTGGCCTCGGGGGTGGTACTCCGCCGCAGGTCATGGGGGTCACACTGAGCAGGCGACGAACGCTGGGCCGTCCGCCTGCGGCCGCGTTCCAGCGACTCCACCACCGCCGTGGCGACGGACCGCGCCTGGACCCTGATCTCCGGGACCGCGGTGGTCTCCAGCAGGTTGCCCCGGCGCAGCGCACCGAGGGTCCAGAGCGGGGCCGCCCCCCGGTCTGCCGCGGCCAGAAGTCTGCCGTCGGCAGCGGTGTCGAAACCGAGCCCGGCCGGGCCGGGCCGGGCGAGGCCGCTCGCCAGGAGCTGCGCCACCAGCGGGTCGTCCAGCCTGCGCAGATCCGCCGAGGAGCCGGTGCAGTTGACCACGGCCGCCACGTCGCGGACACGGCCGTCGACCAGGCTCACCCGGATGCGATCGCCGTGCGCGGACACGTCCGCCACCTCGCCCGGGCCGATGCGCAGTTGCCCCGCGGCCCGCGCCTCGTCCAGGGCGGACGCGCTGCGCGGGGGCATCCGGTGACGGTGGACCTCCCAGTCGCGCAAGTCCTCGCGGAGCAGCCGGAGCCGGTCGTCCTCCGAGAGGCGTTGCCACAGCGCCGCGGTGAAGGGGCGCAGCCCGTCGATCCCCGGTCGCCAGTCCCCGTGACGGCGTCGGCTCCGGGAGACCTGACACCGCACCAGCCTTCGCAGCCGGTCGAGATCCAGGGCGGCATCCGTGTCGACGGCCAGGGCCAGGTCCGGGTCGAGATCGCGCGCGGCAGGAGGAACGGGGGCGGCCAGCGAAGCCGGATACCCCTCGGTGTGCGCACGGGGCACCAGGCCGTGCCGTGACACGGCGTGCACCACGCGCCCCGGACGCGCCAACACCAGTGCGACGTCGACCATGGTCAGGCCGGTGCCGACGAGCAGGACGTCCGCGTCCGGGGGCACCTGGTCCAGCGCGTCCCCGTCCCACGGGTCCGCGACGAAGCCCGGCGCGGAACGCAACCCCGCCGGAGCCCAGTCACAGCCGGGCGGAACGTTCCCGAGCGCGAGGACCACGGCGTCCGCGTACAGCGGCCGCCCCGACGCGAGAGTGAGGGTGGCCCCTGCTCCCGTGCGCTCCACCCCCGCGACCCGCTCACCCACGCGCCGCAGGCGGGCAGCGCTGCTGTTGCGGGCGGCGGTTTCCAGGACGGCTCCGAGGTAGCGTCCGTACCACCCGCGCGGAACGAAGTCGTCCGCCGCAGTCTCCGGATGGCCGCCCTCGTTCGCGAGCCACCGCAGGAAGTGGTCGGGTTCCTCGGGATACGCACTCATCGCACCCGCCCGAACATTGAGCAGGTGCGTCGCCACCTCGGTGGAGTAGGCCACGCCGCGTCCCACCGACGACGCCGGGTCCACCAGCCGGATGTCGAGGCCGATCCCCCGGCGCCCGGCCTCGGCGAGCAGCCGGGCAGCGGTGAGCGTTCCGGCCGCCCCCGCACCCACCACTGCGACACATCGTGCGTTGTCGATGTCCATGCCCACTCCCTGGTTCCCGTGCCCTTTCGGCCATGCCTCCGGGCTCGGCGCTCACCCTAGGAGTGGGCCCGTACTGGCTGCCTCACGGTCGGCACCGGGAAGTTAGGGCCGCTGACCGGCCCTTCGGCCGACAGAACGGGCCGGGGCCCGGCAGACGGTGCGCTGGTGGCCTGGGCTCGGTGGTCCGCTCGGTGTGACCAACTCGGATGCGGGGCTCCTCCGTGCGGCACCGTCCTGCGCACGGCCGTAGGACGCCGATCCGTCAGCCCAGCGCGGCGCCGAGCTTGGGGTCCGGGCCGTACCTGTTCTCGCCGGCCTGCCCGTTGAGCACATGGAACACGACCAGCAGGAGCCCGACTACCGGCACCAGCCCGAGAAGTAGCCACCAGGCCGACCGGCCGGTGTCGTGCAGGCGCCGGGAGCCCGCAGCCAGCGTGGGGATCCACACGACGAGCGCATATATCAGGCTGATGAGGTATCCGGTGTGCAACAGACCGTCAAAGAACCCCGCGACGAATGAAACTATCCCGTTGAAGAGCATGAACATCCAGTACTCCCGACGGCGCGCACGGCCGCGGAAACGCGCATAATTCTTCAGTCCGCCCAGGTACCACTTCACCGATATCTCCCCATGTTGAGTTGCCTGACAGCGGAACACCTGCCCGACCGACGACCGGGCCGTTCGCAGACGAGACGATGCATAATGCGAAAGCCCGCGTCAGAAGAACAGCTTCACCGCGGCATCGACGACTGCGTCGATCAGCACGGACAACCACCTGTTCCTGCGGCGCGCACGCCTGCGCCGCCGCACTTCGCTCTCGGCGTCCGCAGCCGTCCGCTCCACTGTTCTTCTCCTGCGTAGCCGTAACTTCCGGTGACGGCACGGACAGTTCGTCGTACCGCCTACCCGCACAGACTCACCGAGCGCCCTGACGACGACCTGCCTGCCCGCATTCCGCAGCCCAACCTAGGGGCGGCGACCCGCCAACGGCCCCACGGTCGCCACCGACAAGTTACGGCCGCGGAATTCCCTTTCGGTCCGGTCCAGACCGGCCGGATCGGTTGTCGGTTCTCGGGCGGCGACTCCGACCGGGAGCGGACGCCCTGGCGGAGCCGCGGGTGGCCGGCAACCGGTCCACCGACCGGCTCCTTCCACGGTGTGGACGCGTCGCCCCCTACCGACCGGCGGGTGGCCGTGCCCGCTCCGCCGAACGGCACCGGCCGAACGACGGGCCGGAACACCCTCAACCCGGCAAATCCTTCGGTTCCGACCGGCATCCACGAGGCCATCGCCGCCGCCTACGGTGACGACAGGGCTGGGGCCAGTACCGGCGGTCCCGCCGGGCGGCCGTTGCCCGGGCCGAAGACACCGCCGCCCCACCGGGGGCGGCACGGCAAGGAGCTACGACAGATGGTGCCGAGCACGAAGCAGACCGATCGGGTGACGGAGCCCGGCGATCCGGGCGGCCGAACGCTCGCCACCGTACGAGTGGCGCCGGGCTGGAACCCCTGGCTCAGCCGTCTGGTCATCGACGTGTTCGGCACCGTCGACGAGTATGAGATGACCCTGACCGAACACATGCTGTGCGTCCACGAGCTGACCCTGGTGTTCGGCCATCCCGGACGGCAAATCTACGCGATGCCCCGGAAGGAGGCGGCGCAGCGGCTGGTCAGGGTGAAGCGTGACGCGAAGGTGAGCGCCTTCTGGTTCCTGGAGCCGGGCCGCAGCAAGCCGACCCGGATGAGCGTCCGGCACCAGTGGCGGCACGGATTCGACGCCTTCACGGCCGCGTTGGGCGCTCAGGCCGGTCTGCGGTGACCGCCACCCACCGCCCGCTGCCGCGCGCAGCGGGCGCCGCAGCCGTTCTCGCCCTGCTACCGGGCGCCTTGCTGGTCACCGGGTGCACCGTCGACCACGGGGTTTCGGCGATCCCGGCCCCGTCGAGCACCCGCACCGCCACCCGGGTGCCGAGTTCCTCGCCCGGCACATCGAAGCCGGCCGACGGCAGCGTGCCTCCGGGCAGCCTCGGCGACCCGGCCGACGCGCCGAGCGATCCACCGGTGTTCGGGACGACCGGACCGCAGACCGCCTCGTACTCGGGGCTGGGGACACTGTCCTCCTGCGCGTCGGGGCGGCGCATCGCCGCCCTGAACGCCCCGCTCACCGACGTGCCGGACGGCACCCGGGTCGGTGCGACGGCCGCCACCGGCGCCAACAGCGAGGAATGGCTCGTATGGGCCGAGCCGGACGGCGGTCTGGCGCTGCAGGCCCTGCTCTCCAGCGGCGCCCCCGTGCCGCAGCTGATCACCGTGGACCGGGCCGGCGCTGTGTACCTGAGGGCTGACGTCACCGCGGGCGACGACGTCACGGCGGGCACCGTCGACGTCTCCGCGCAGCGTTGGCAGCTCACCGACCGCCGGCCGTTTCCGGGGTCCGCCGCGACCGACTCCACCACGGACGGCTGTCTGCGGATCAGGACCCAGAACGGCGGCGGTTGTCTGCTCGACAACGGCTCCGATGTGCCCCTGGTGGTCGGCGACTGCTCGTCGCGCGCCGCCTGGTGGGGCGCCCAGGGGCTGAGCGGCCACGCCGATGACTGACCGGCCCGACCGATGCCGGACCCGACCGAGCGGAGGCCACGTGCTACGGACCACACTCGCCACCTGCCCGCCGCCCACCGTCCCGGACGATCAGGTGGCGCTCTACGCCGTCGACAGCGCGGGCGCCGAACGGACCGTCACCCGCCACGAACTGGCCGAGCAGGTGGACCGGGCCGCCGCGGTGATGCACCGGCTCGGCGTGCGGGCGGGCGACCAGGTCGCCCTGCACCTGCCGGTGATCCCGGAGGCGGCGGCCGCCCTGCTGGCGTGCACCCGGATCGGTGCCGTTCCCACGACCCTCGGCGCGTGGCCGACGCCGCGCCCGCACCAGGCGGACGAACTCGCCCGGCGCCGCCGCCGACACGTCCGCCTGGTGGTGACAGCCGACGGCGGCTCCCACCAGGGCAAGCCGCAGGACTGGCTGGCGACCGTCGACCGGGCGTTCGACCTGGCAGGAGCGGCCGCACCGACGGCTCCGCCGGTCCTGGTGGTGCGGTACCACGGCCGGCCGACACGGCGGCGGGCGGACCACGACCGCTGGTGGCACCGGATGCTGGCGGGGGCGGCGATCGGCACCGACCTGACCGGACCGACCGCCGGTGAACCGGCCGCCGGCCTGCGTCTCGGCCTGCGCAGCACCGACGTGTACTGGTGCGCCGCCGACCTCGAATGGCTGGTGCGCCACCCGACGGCGGTGTCCGGTCCGTTGGCGGTCGGGGCCGCCCAGGTCCTGTGCGAGGACGGCGACTGGTGGGCGCGGACCGGGCGGCTGTGGGAGATCGTCCATGGCTATGGGGTGAGCGTGCTTCACGCCGACCCCAACGCGCTGCGCGATGTCCTGGGCAGGTCCGGCACGGACGGCCGGCAGGGCCAGGACGCGCTCGCCCTGCGGCGGGTCGCCGGGATCGGCGGCGCCGACGGGGCCGAACTCTGGTACTGGCAGCGCGAACGCCGCTCCGCCACCGCCGCCACGCCCTGGGAACTGCGCATCGGCAGCAGCCCCTGGGCCGGGCCGGCCGGCCGTTGAGCCAGCTGGGCCGCAACCGTCGACGGTCCCCCATCGCATCGTGCGGTGGGGACCGTCGACGTCTTCCGGCCCGCCCTCATGAAGCGAGTTGCCGTAGGACCATGGATAACTGCCGATACGGCAGCGAAACGCCTCACCAGGGGAGACCGGGCCGGGTCTGCGGGGCGGGCGTGGACCGGCCCTCGTGCGGCCGTGTCCACACGCACCGCCGGGCTCGCACCTCGGTCACAGCAGAGCAGAACAGCCGAAAGCCAGTGGTAACGGCCCACGGCCGAAGCCCTTCGGATGCGCGCCCACCACTTCGGTGCCGACCGAGGCGGACGCGCGACCGGGCACCTCCGACAGCTCGTCGACCGAACAGGACCGGCCCGCAGCCGCGTGCCCGCTACGGAGGCCGAAGACCCCGCCGCCCCGCAAATTCCTCGGTGCCGACCGTCCTGCTCGCCCGTCGGCCGGTTCCTAGCGTGGTCGGCGAGCGCCGGGCCGACGCACGGCCACGGCCAGCGGGCGGCGCTCGGCCGCCCGTCCCCGACCCAGGAGTCCCGCGTGTATCGACCGGCTTCGACGGCCGCCTGCTCCGTCGCCCTTCTCGCCGTCCTGATCGGCGTCCCGCTGGGCGCGGGCCTCGCCGACCCGCCTGACCGGGTGACCATCGGCCCGGAATGCCCGCTGCAGGCTCTCCCGGTCACCGCCGAGCAGGCCGGCCCGGTCGGGCCCCCGCCCTGCCCGGTGCCAGGGCAGCCACCCTCCGCCCGGCCCAGATTCGCCGACCGGATGCCGGTGGTCCGCGCCGACCCGCACCTCGGCCGCCCGGCCCTCCGCCTGCGGATCTGGATGGTGCCTCCGCACAGCGGAACGACGGCCCCGGCCGATCCCCGGCCGATCCGCGACCGCCTCCCGGCGCCGGTTCGCCCCGGCCCGGACCGGACCCCCCAGACCATCCGACCGGCGACCGGAGTACTCCCGCCGCTGTGAACCGGCCGGCCATCGGGGGTGCCGCGTGAACCGCCTGCTTCCTGCCACCGCGCACCCGTCCAGTGGCAGGATGGCCGGGCGGCCTCGGACGACGGGAGGAAGGCGGTGCCGGAGGACGCCCCGGCGCCGGACAACGGGGAGTCGTGGGCCGGTAGCCGACCTGCCGATCAGCAGCCGCACCGGCCGAAGCCGTTCCGCGAGCAGGAGGACGTGGATCCGCCGGCCCGGATCACCGGCGACGACCGGGTGGTCGTGGATCCGCCGGCGGCCCGCGCGCTGGTGCACACCTGCGGTCTGCTGCCGCTCGCCGTCCTTATCGCCGTCTCCCGGCCGGGGCGTACCGGCTGCTGGCCATTCCCGAGACGCCGGGCCTGACCCCGGGCCCCCTGACGATCGGTCACTTCTACGGGACCGGTCCGAACCGAAGCATCGGACCGGTCCCGCCGAAACCCGGGCCACCGCAAACCGAAAGCTTTCCCAGCGCAGTTGATCCGCGGGTCCCGACACTGCTGGGATGGTCGGCGGATGGAGGGCCCGTGAGGGCGCTCGGCGCACATCCCGCGGCCGCCCGTCGCACGAACGCCGGGCGGCCGCGCAGCCGGCGCCTTCCGATCCGCGTCGGCCACGGCCTGACGCTCCGCCTCCCAGCCGGTCCACCGCCACATAGTGCCGCCTCCACCGCCAACCACCCGGCACCCCCGGAAAGGCCCGTCCATGCCCTCGGACCCTCGCCCGCCGCCAGCCCGGCCGGCTACTGCGCCGGGGCGCCGGAGGCAGAGGCGGAGCCCGTCGCGGAGCCGGTCGGCCCGCACGGCCGAGCGGTCCTGTGTGTACCGTCCTCCGTTGCGCGACCGGGGTACCGCTCGCCGCGGATGTCCTCCAGCAGCCCGATGATCGCTGTCGTGATCCTCGTACCGGCCTCGTGCAGGACCGCGGCGGTGGGCTCGCGGTCGTACAGGTCGGAGAGGTCCACCGGCGGGCCGACCGCCACCACGAAGGTGGGACGCGGCAGGAACCTGACGCGTCGCCCGCCCCTGCCGTAGGGCGGCACGAAGAGGTGGGCACCCCACTGCGCCACCGGGACGACCGGTGCTCCCGACATCAGCGCCAGGCGGGCGACGCCCGTCTTGGCCGGCCCCGGCCACAGGTCGGGGTCCCGGGTGAGTGTGCCCTCCGGGTAGACCGCCACGCACTGGCCGTCCGCCAGCGCCTCGCGCGCCACGTCCAGGGCCCGCGCCGCCCGGGCGCTCGCGCGCTCCACCGGTATCTGCCCGGCCGCCCGCAGGAGCGGGCCGATGACCGGACGCCGGAACAGCGAGGACTTGATCAGGAACCTGGGCGGCAGGCCGTTGCGGTACTGGAAGTACCCGTAGACGAAGGGGTCGAAGGCCGAGGTGTGGTTGACGGCGGTGATGTACCCGCCGCGCTGGGGGAAGTGGTCGGCGCCGCGCCAGTCCCGGCGGCCGGCCAGGCGGCACGCCAGACCGCCCACGGTGGCCACGAAGCGGTACGCCGACCCGAGCCGGGGGGCGGGCTGCGGCCGGGCGGTGTCCCGGGTGGCGGCAGAGATCGATGGCATGTGCGGGCCTTTCGGTGGGGCAGCGCCGTGGGAGGGCGAGCGGGCTCGGTGCGGGGGCTGGTCGAACCTGCGCGGACGCCGGGCGGCAGTCGCCCCTCTCGCGGGACCCCCCTCCGGATCCCCGACCCTGCGGTCACCGTAAGAGGGCACCGGCCCACGGAGGAGCGTGGTCGGCACCGAAGAATTTGGCCGCCCGACAGTACCCCGGCCCACGCCGTCCAGCCCACCGCGGCCGCGCTCCGACAGTCGCGCGGCTCTCTCGCGGATGTTGCCGGATCAGCGCACGGCTCCCCCGCGTTCGGTCGACGGCTGGGGAGGATGCCCGGTGTCACGTTCCCGGCAGGATCCCCGCGGGAGGCCTTCGGCCACCACCGTACAAGCAACCTGGCGCCGGGCGCAGACCGAAGCCGAGGAGCTGACCGGCCCTGGATCGAACGTCGCACCGCTGGAGCCGAGTGGGACCGACATCCTTCCTGAGCCGCTCTGGACAGGAGAACGCGCCGGTCTCCTTCCACAGGTGGAAGGAGGCCGGCGCGGTTCGGGGGTCGGTCAGTCCCGGCTGCCGGTGTTCGACAGCTGGGCCTGGATGAGGTTCATCACGGAGGAGTCGGCGAGGGTGGTGGTGTCCCCGACCTCGCGGTACTCGGCGATGTCGCGCAGCAGGCGGCGCATGATCTTGCCGGAGCGGGTCTTCGGCAGCTCGCTGACCACCTTGATCCGCTTGGGCTTGGCGATCGGGCCGAGCGTCTTGCCGACGTGGTCGCGCAGTTCGGCGATCAGGTCATCGCTGCCCGTCGCCGTGCCGCGCAGGATGACGAAGGCGACGATGGCCTGGCCGGTGGTGGCGTCGGTGGCGCCGACGACCGCGGCCTCGGCGACGGCCGGGTGCCCGACCAGGGCCGACTCGACCTCGGTGGTGGAGATGTTGTGGCCCGAGACCAGCATCACGTCGTCCACCCGGCCGAGCAGCCAGATGTCGCCGTCCTCGTCCTTCTTGGCGCCGTCACCGGCGAAGTAGCACCAGGCGCCGTCGGGCGCGGTCAGGCCTGGGCTGAACCGCTTCCAGTAGGTGTCGATGTAGCGCTGGTCGTCGCCCCAGATGGTGCGGAGCATGGACGGCCACGGTTCGGTGAGGACGAGGTAGCCGCCGGAGCCGTTGGGGACCTCGTTGGCCTCGTCGTCGACGACGGTGGCCGCGATGCCCGGCAGGGCGCGCTGGGCCGAGCCCGGCTTGGTCTCGGTGACGCCCGGCAGCGGGCTGATCATCATGGCGCCGGTCTCGGTCTGCCACCAGGTGTCCACGATCGGGCACCGGCCCTGACCGATGTGCTCGCAGTACCAGATCCACGCCTCGGGGTTGATCGGCTCGCCGACGCTGCCCAGCACCCGCAGCGAGGACAGGTCGAACTTCGCGGGGATGTCGTCGCCCC
>NZ_JBIRFA010000052.1:0-48678 GCF_044327205.1 Kitasatospora sp. NPDC018058
TCCGCTGCCTAATCAGACGGGCTTGGACCCTCTACCGCTGGGATACCCGGCCTCGAAGCCCCCGCATCCGATGACCTACTGGCGGACGCCCTAAGCTGACTCACTCGCGCCCACCAGCACTCATGCCATTCTCGTCAGCCCACTGATCCCCGGATCCTGCTCGGCGATGATGATCCGCCTTCAGAAGGTGGGCCAATCTTGGGGACACCTCAGGTGGCGCTGTGGAAGAATCCTGCCATGTCGATCCAGGTACTGCCGGTCACCGCCAGCGACGTCGCTAAGATCCTTCGCCTCGAAGAGAGCCATTTCGCAGACCTGAAGGCCATCGAGATCTCCCCATCCAAGCTCACTAAGGCAATTTCAGCCTTTGCAAACGCCGATGGCGGAGAGCTCTACATTGGAATCGACGAGCTCGACAAGGCCAACAATATTCGAGCATGGCGCGGGTTTTCCGATACCGAGTCGGCGAATCCGCACATTCTAGTCTTCGACGGCCTTTTTCCGCTAGGCCAAGAATTCTCTTACGAATTCCTCCAAGCCCCGCAGGGGAACGCCGGCCTAGTGCTTCACGTATCCATCCAGAAGACCCGCCAGGTAATGAAGGCATCCGACGGGAAGGCGTACGTGCGGCGAGGGGCGCAGAGCATCCCATATACATCCGCAGAGCAACTCATTCGCCTGAGTCGCAACAAAGGAATCACCTCCTTTGAGACCGAGACGGTTGCGGCCCCACTCGATCTGATCACAAATTCTGAAGTAATAATCAGATTCATGCTCGATGTCGTCCCGAGCGCCGAACCGTCCGCCTGGCTCAGAAAGCAGCTTCTCACGCATGAGAATAAGCCGACTGTTGCCGCCTTGCTCCTCTTTGCCGACGAGCCTCAGGTCGCACTCCCCAAGCGCTCGGCAATCAAGCTGTACCGGCACAAGACAACTGACGAGCAGGGCGCCCGCGAGAATCTGGCCTTCGATCCAATTACGATCGAAGGCTGCCTGTATGATCAAATCCATGAGGCGGTAGAGCGAACCGTGGAGATCATCGAACAGGTTCGCATCCTGGGTCCGGACGGCTTGGAGTCAATCTCCTATCCGTTCGAAACCCTGCATGAGATTATCACGAACGCGGTTATTCACAGAGACTACGGAATCGCCGACGATGTCCACGTAAGGGTCTTCGACAATCGTGTGGAAGTCGAAAGTCCCGGGTCGCTTCCGGCCCACATCACCGTTCAAAACATTCTCTCCGAGCGCTTCTCGCGCAACGGAACCATCGTGCGCCTCATTAACAAATTCCCCAACCCGCCGAACAAGGATGTCGGGGAGGGGCTAAACACTGCCTTTGCGGCAATGAAGAAGCTGCAGCTGAAGGACCCGGTCATCAAGCAGACCGACAACTCGGTGCTAGTTGAGATCCGACACCAGAAGCTCGGGACGCCGGAAGAGCTCATCATGGAATTGCTTGATGCTCACGAAGAGATTACGAACAAGCAAGTCCGCGAGATCACTGGAATCGGATCCGAGAACAAGGTAAAGAGCATCTTTTTGAGGCTCGCAGGCGCCCATCAGATCGAGCGCGTCCCGGGCAAGGGCGGCGGGTCAGCCGCATGGCGGAAGTACACAGGAACTGGCGCAGCGGTTCAAGTATCGGATGAGAAGCCCGAGAATCCGGGCCCTCAAGCTCTGTTCTGAGCAATTGTGCTGAGGCGGAGCACCAGCTGGAGCCGCCCGTCACCAGCCACGGCCGGTAGTGGCCTGCACCCACACCTCTGCCGTCGGCCGCCGTGCGTGGCCGGCCGCCGCCGAAGCGGGGCGAAGACAGGAGTGCCAGCGAGCGGCAAGGCCGCGCGCTGGCGCGCTGTGCGCGCCCTTGGACCACCCGTAGAGAAGGCTTTTACGCATGGCTGTCTGCGGCGGCGGTGCCTGCCATTAGGAGTGGTTGCCGTTCGAGCCGCCCCGCGGGGGCGGCAACAACAGGTCACGCTCCGGGTGGCTTTCGCCGGTGACGTTGCCCTGGACACCGAGATCCTGGCGGGCGGCGTCGTGGAACTCGTTGATGGCGCCAAAGACGGCGCGGTTGCGGGTGCGCCACTCGTCAAGAGTGCCGTGGACCTTGCCGCCGGCCTGCCAGTCGACTTCGAGGGCTGCCGCGTTGAGCCGGTGCGCAGCCTCTACGACCTCGTCGCCGCCGAGGAGCATGATGCGCTCGAAGGCTCGGCCGCGCTGCCAGTTGGCCTCCGCCAGCTCCGTGGTGAGCTCGTGCTCGCCCTTGTTGCTCGCGTGGATGCCTTCCTTGTGCTCGTAGAGGTGGACGGCGAGGAAGACGCACGACCTGATCCTGTCGATGTAGCCCTCGTACGCGTGGAGCTTCTTCTCGTCCCACCGGGTCAGCAGCTCGTGTTGTTTCCGCCTCCGTTCCATCGCGTGGTTGGTGAGGTGCGTCGTCAGCGCGCCCACGAGGACGGCTGCGATCGTCACAATCTGCTCGGCCGCGGCCAAGTCGCCCCCCAAGACATGAAGTTCTCTTGATGTCTTGAGGATTCTAGGAGTTGGACGGGACGCATGGCCCTGTCAACGGCTGACTTGCTGCATGTCCGTTGGTGCGCGCTGTAGGTATGCAGGCTGAAACATTGGGGCGCTGTGTCAGCTGGCCTGGGAGTATCCGGGGCGGGTGCGTGACGCTGTGACAGCTGTGACGACCGCGCCTGATGTTTCAGCCGGACCTGAGGCAGAGGCGATCCCGCTGCGTGCGGAAGTCCGCGGCCGCTCAGGGGGTGATGGGTACCTCGTAGACCAGTTCGCAGAGGGTGGCGGGGAGAACGATGTCGGCCGTCTCGACCGCGCGGCCGTCGTCGGCGACGTACGTGCGCCGGATGTGGGTGACGAGGGAGCCGCGCTGTACACCGAGGAGGGAGGCTTCCTCGTCGCTCACCTGCCGGGGCTCGGGCTGTTCGGTGAAGTGGCTGACCGTGATGCCGATTTCTGCCATGCGGCCGACCACGCCGGCGCCGGCGAGCGGGCCGCCCTCGGGCAGGACGATGATCGTGCCCGCGGTGAGGTTGTAGGGCTCCCAACTGGTAGACAGCTGGATCGGCTTGCCGTCGGCGAAGTACTCGTAGGACGTGCGCACGCAGAGGTCGCCTTCTGCGATGCCGAGGCGGGCTGCAATGTCCGCCGGCGCCGGGACCTTGGCGTCGGTGCGGCTCTCCCAGGTTCCCCGCCGGCCGAGGCTGGTCATGTCGGCCTGGAAGGGTGAACCTCCGCGGTCTTCGCGTGCTCGGGAGCGGACCAGCCGAAGTCGCTGGCGCGGCTCGGCGACGAACGTGCCTGAGCCCGCGCGGCCTTCCAAAGCGCCCTGGAGGATGAGGAGTTCCTGCGCGCGGCGCACGACGTTGTCGCCTACGCCGAGCTCGCGCGCGAGCTGAGCGCGCGAGGGCAGGCGGTCGCCCGGTGCCCATTCCCCGCTGGCGACGCGCTCTTGCAGGGCGTCTGCGATGCGCAGGTACGGAGGTTGCTCACGCATATGGAAAATCTAGTCCACTAGGTCTAATCTAGTTAACTAGCTTCGCTGTGAGTGGCCAAGGGGCTACGGAGGGGTGTCCTGTGTCCTCGTGCGATCAGGCACGTGCTGACGGCATCACTGCTGGTCTCCTGGCCCTCGGGCTCGATCCGCAGATGAAGGATCACGGCAATCACGCCTGCATAGAGACGGAGGTGCCGGACTCGACAACGGCCGAGTCGTGGGGAGTTCTCCTGGCGTTGCTGGAGACGGCCGACCAGTTCGGACTTGTCAGCAGCGCCAGCCGCGGCCTGATCGCATGGGCCGCCGTCCGCATGGATGCGCCCGCGACGGACGATGCAGTCGCCGTCGCGGGGCAGTGCCGTCAGCTGTATGGGAGCTGATCAGCGTGTTCGACCTTATCCGCCCCGCCCCGACGTGGGCCAGACGTCAGCTCGTTGCGTATTCGAGCTGTCGTGCCCCGGCCCCGCCCCCGTACCGCAGCTCCACCGATGACAACCGGAGGTGGTGAGCGCGCCATGGCTGTCCGATACACACGCGTGGCCGAGGACCTCCGGCGCCGAATCGGCTCCGGGGCGCTCGCGGCCGGCAGCAAGCTGCCCCCGGAAAGTGAGCTTGCCGCGACCTACGAAGTCGGCTTGCCGACTCTGCGTCGGGCTCTGGACGAGCTCCAGTCCGAGGGGCTGATCGAGAAGTTCCATGGCAATGGGAACTTCGTTCGCCGTCCGGTCCAGCCGATCACTTACGCCGGTGGGTGCCACTCACAGGACGCACCAGCGGCTTACCCGCCTTCGCTGCGGATCGAGGTCACCGTGACCGAGGTCAGGGCAGCGGGCGAGCTCCAGTCGTTGCTCCGGGTCCGCGCCAAGACTCCGGTGGTCGAGCGTGTCTACCTCAGCGCGCAGGCCGGTCGCCCGTGCGGTCTGGCGCGCGTTTACGTGCCGCGTGCGCTGGACGCTCCTCTCCCGGAAGCTCCGTGGTCGCCCTGGGGTGACGACGTCCGCGCGCATCTGATCGCGCGCGGCATCCAGTGTGCGGCGACTGCCGAGCGCGTCACTGCGCGCTTTCCGAGCTCCGAAGAGGCCGATGCGCTTCGCATCGTTGCCCGAAATCCCGTCCTGGCGATCGAGCGTACGTCGGTCGATAGCGCCGGTCGCGTGGTGATGGGCGTGTTGCTGGTGCTCCCCAGTGACCGAGCCGAGGCGGTCTTCTCGACCGGCGGGCCAGAACTGACGGGGGTCGGGAAGTGACGAGGCTCATCGGAACGTCTCAGGCTTGGTTGTCTCGTCATCGGAAGTCCGCTGGTGCCGCTCGGATTCTGCTCCGGGAGTTTCTGGCCGGCGTCGATGGCAGCCAACCGTTCCTGGAAAGCGGCGAGTTGGTCCTATCCGAGCTGGTCAGCAATGCCGTGCAACACGCGCGGGTGCCGGGTCGTCTGATCTTCGTCCGATTCGAGATGGAGCCCGGACTGCTGCGCATCGAGGTTCACGACGCCAGCCAGCGGATTCCGACGATGCGCACGACGGGCGATGAGGACGAGTCCGGCCGCGGGCTGCGGCTGGTTGACCAGCTCGCGAAGGAGTGGGGCGTGCGCCCCCGTGAGGGTGGTGTGGGCAAGTCGGTCTGGGCGTTGGTTGCCCCGGCGGACGGGGGCGCGCTGTGAGCACGGACCAGACCGCGCAGCATCAGCGAGAGGCCGAGGAGGACACGCCAGTGTTCAGCATGAACGACGGAGAGATCAAGGCACTTGGCCCGGTCGTGGCCTCGATCGACGGCATCATGCCCGAGGCGGAGTTCTTCAGGCTCCCCGACGCGCTTGCGGCGCTGCACAGGGAGATCGAGCAGCTGACGGTGTGGGCATGGCACCGGGACTTCATTGAGTGCGGCCTCGGGCGGCCAGGTGCGGCGGAGTTCATCGCGGGTCAGGTGCGGTGCACGGGCAGCTGGACGCTGGCGCTCTACGTCGGCGACCTGTTGGAGCCGGCCGAGCCCCACATGATCAGGATCCGCCCGGCCTGTACGGCGCCGAAGTGAACGCGCAGGCCTCTGCCCAGCCCAGCGCACGCGTCTGACGGATTTCGAGCAGGCAGGGGAAGTGCAGCCGCTCCGGGCCGATCGTGCGCGGAGGCCGGCCAGGCCACCCCATCCCTGAGGTACTGACTACGGATGAGCCCGGACACCTCTCCGTCCTGGAGAGGTGTCCGGGCTCTTGCCGTTCCGGCCGCGAGACGAAATGCTCAGGCCCCGGCGGGGTACTGCCACGCCAGGCCCGCAAGCAGCTCCGCCCTGGCTTCGATGACCGTCATCCGGGCCTCGCGCTCGGCGCTGTCGACGTGGGCGGCCTGGCTGGTCACCTGGCCGGGCCACTTTCGGTAGTGCAGGCCAACCTCCGGGGAGAACCAGCCACGGCTCACCGCGCTGAGTGCGAGGAGAAGACCGGTGTCCTCGGAGGCGGGGAGGGCCATCCAGGCGCCAAGGGCGAGCAGCAGGTCGCGCCGGATGCAGAGCGTCGCTGGGTGGACCTGGGCGCGGTAGTCGTGAGCCTTCCAGTGGTCCAGGACGGCATCGCGCTCGATGGGGCCAGCGGGCGGGTCCTGGTCGAAGCCGACGAACGAGCCGTCTGGGAGCAGGTCAAGGACTCGGGAGGTCGTCCAGCCGATCTCGGGGTTCGAGGTGAGCGCGGCGATATCGCGGGCGAGGGCGCCGGGGGCCAGCATGTCGTCGGCGTCCAGCACCTTGACGTACTCGCCCTCGGCCCGCGCCAGCGCCATGGTCCGGGCCATGCCCGCACCGCCAGGTCGGCCTTGGCGGAAGCTGATCCGGATGTCGTCGGGGACGTAGGGGGTGACCTGGTCGCTCCTGCCGTCTTCCTGGATCAGCCAGAGCCAGTCCCAGCCTTCTGGCAGTTCCTGCTCGCAGAGTGACTTGTAGGCGTCCGGCAGGAAGTGCGCGGCCGGCGGGTGGACGGCGGTGACGATGATGATGCGCCGCTGCACGGCCCTCACCACCTTTCCAGTCGAGTGGTGAAGGTCAGCTCGGTGCGGTCGCCTGGGAGGGTGACGTCAGCGATGTCCACGACGCGCCCCTTGACGTCGAAGGACGTCTTTCGCAGGACCAGGACGGCGGTGCCGGGCGGCAACTCCAGTTCCTCGGTCTCCTCGGCCGTCGGTGGCCGCGCGGTGACGCGCTCGACGATCCGGTCGACCTCGATGCCGACCGTGTGGAGCTGGTTCTGCGTCCCGCCGGGCCAGGGCTCCTTTGTGGCGTCCAGAAGGTCGGGGTTGCCCGCGATCATGTCGTGGACCAGGTACGAACGGGTGAGATTGAAGGGAGCTGTCTCCGTGCGATAGCGCGTATGGAAGACGCGTTCCAGCAGAGTCGTTCCTTCTGTCACTCCGAAGGCGGCCGCCCACGTGGCGTCCGCGGGGATCTGCCGGTACTCGGCAGTGAAGACCAGGTCGTCCAGCTCCAGGCCGGTGTCGCGCTCGGTCGCGCCGGTCTGCTGACGCTCCGCCAGCGAGCTGCGCGCGCGGTCCTTCTCCCACTGGTGTCGGTCGTTGCTGCGCTGTACGAGCTTGCGTGCCTTGCGGACGAAGGTGCCGCGACCGTGCTGCTTCTCGATCAGTCCTTCGGCCTGGAGGAGGGCCAGGGCCTGGCGGACGGTCGGGAGGCTCTTGCCGTACTGCCCGACGAGGCTCGTCTCCGCCGGCAGCCGGTCGCCGGGCTTCAGTTCGCCTGCCCGGATGAGCTGGCGGAGGTCGTCCGCGATGCGCTCATACGCCTTCGCCATGTGATCACCGTCCTGGTCGTCTAGCGGAAACCAGCATACAAGTCCTCAAGAGGACTTGACGAGTTGGGGTGACGTGGCTCATAGTCATTTGCAACTCCTTAAGAGGACCTGAGGACAGGATCTCTTAAGGAGTTGCGGGCGGCCGGGCATGACCGGACCCGCTTCCGAGCCCGAGAGGGGGGCCAATGCAACTCGCAATCGGTGACGTCGTCCGCGACCGGAGCGACATGACGCTGGGCACGGTGGCCGGTGCCGCCGACCAGGCTGACGGCAGCGTCGTGGTGATCCAGCTCTCCGGCGGGGAGCTGCGCCAGGTCCAGCGGTACGACCTGGAGCTGGTGGGCCGCCGGCCCGAGTCGAAGACGGCCGGCGGGAGTGTGGCGTCGTGGGGCGTCCACGGTCTCGCCTTCACTGCGGCGACGCTCGGCGGTGGCGCCGAGCTGGCCTCCGGCGGCGGCTGGCTGCTGGCCTTCCTGGTCGGCCTCGGCTCCTCCTCTGCCGTCATGACGGCCGTTCAGGCTGTGCAGCGGATGGCTGCCCCGCGGCGTATCCACGTCTGAGTAATCCGTCGCCAGCGGTGGCGGTCGACGGGTCAAGGAAGCCCGCCGCCCTGGCTCTCTCCATCCCTTCCAGGAGCAGGAGAAGCATGCGCACTTCGTTACACGGTCGACAGGCCGACAAGGCCGAGGAGTTCGAAGAGCAGGCCGGTCGGGTGTCGGAAGGCGAGCAACTGCCGGAGTTTCTCCGTGATTTGTTCGTCGGCCGGGCGGGCGAATCCGACGTTGAGCGCGTTGTTCGCGTGGACGCTGCCCGGGGCATTCTGGCGGACCTCCGCGAGGACGCGCCTGAGCTGGTCGCGTACGCCGCGGAGCTGCTGCTGGATGTCGCCACGCTCGTGACACGCTCCGCCGACTACCGGTCGTTCCGGCCGGGGACGGCCGCATGAGCCGGCCGACCGTCTACAGTCCGCGGGCCGCACGGCAGTTGGATGCGGTCGCTGTGGAGCTCGCGCGGGCGCAGGCCGGGCGGGAGCGGGCCGAGGCCGATGCCGTGGCGCAGAGCGCGCGCATGGCCGCCGAGCGGGAGCGCCAGGCGGCGTTGGCCGAGTTGCGGGCGGTCGCGGAGGCCGAGCGCGAGCGGCGCAGGGCGCGGCGGCGCTCCGGGCGGGCACGAAGGTGGGCCGACCGCCGGGAAACCCTGGCCGGCCGTGCGGCGCTGCTGGCCACTCTGGCGGTGATCGTGCTGTTCGTGGTGGTGGCGCTGCCGGCACAGATCAGCTTTCTCGCTCAGCGCTGGTCGCTGCCGATGGCGCTGGCTGGCGGAAGCGCGCTGGAGTCCCTGACGTGGGTCTTCGCACTGCAAGGCCGGGTGCGGGACGAGCGCGGCCTGTCCGCGGCGGTGCACCATGCGGGCATCTGGGCCGCGGCCCTGGTCGCCGCGGGCGTCAATCTCACCCACGGCGCGCAGATGTGGGGGATCGGCTTCGCGGTCGTGGCCGCGTGCGGCTCGCTCGCCGCGCCGATCACCTGGCACATGTACTTGCACTCGCAGCGGGAGGGCGTCAGCGACCCGTGCCAGGCACGGCGCGACCGCCGGCGGAGGCGCCATCACCGCAAGGTGGCGCAGACCGCGAGGTGGCTGGCCAGCGCGCTGCCTTCGGAGCTGGCGTCGGACGAGTTGTGGGCGCTGGCCTGGCGCGCGGTGCACGGTGCCGAGCCCGGGGTTACTGCGGACCTGCTCGGCGCGCACGCCAAGGCGTCAGCGGCGGTGGCGAAGTACCTGTGCCCGGGGGACCGGGCCGACGTGGACCTGCTCGCCCAGCCTGCCGCCGGTCGGCCTGCGCTGTGGATGACCGATGCGCGGGCCGCCGTGGAAGCCGGCTTCGCCGCTGCCCGCCCGGTCGCCGAACTCCTGCGGGCCGACGCCAACGGCTCTGCACCGGCAGTGCCGCCAGCGGGGCGTACAACCCCGTACAGCCAGCTCAGGGGCCGTACAAGCGCAAAGCGCACACCCCGTACAACCTCCGTACCGGCCGCGCCGGACGACGCCGCGATGGAAGCGAAGCGCCGTGCGGCACGGGCAGCGATCCGGCGCACGCTCGCCGACGGCCGCGTTCCCTCGCCGACCGAGATCGGGCGGACATACGGCATGTCCCCCGAGTGGGGTGCCAAGCAGATCCGGACCGTCCGGACGGAACGGCAGCCCGCCCCCGTCGGCGCGACCGACAAGTGACCGAGTCATCCCCAACCTGAATGGACTGTGCGATGAACCTCATCGTGACGTACGTGCACGCCTCTCCCGAGATCACGGTCACCGGGAAGCGACAGGCCGACGGTTGCCCCGTTCTGAGGCTGGCGACCGCGACGGGCGAGATCGACATCTTCGGCCCGAGCCCGAAGTTTGACGGTCCCGCCGCGCACCTCGCGTTCGCGGAGGCGCTGGTCAGCGCGGCGCACACGTTCCTGGAGCTGGCCCGGGACTACGCCGCCGGGGCACAGCCGTGGCAGCTGGACAGGCCGGGCGGAGCCGAGCCGGAGAACGTTCCGGACGTCGCCGCAGAAGCCGACACGGCGCGCTCGCTCTGAGACGCCGACGAACTCCCGGGACACGCCCCGCCTGGCAGCACAGCGCGTCCCGGGTCCCCTTCACCACCGACGTGAGGAAGGATCCACAGTGAACCACGACGACGAAAGCGACGACGCGCGCGAGCTGTTCGCGCGCCTCGAAGCCGAGTTGAACGCCGACCGCGACGGCAGCCCGGCCGGCCTCGGCCAGGGCGGGCCCCAGCGTGAGCGGCACAGCACCGAACCTGCCCCGGCCGCCAACCAGGGCAGCCCAGAGACGGACTCGGTATACGAAGGCGCACATGCCGCGCCGGTCGACAAGCCGGCGCCCGCCGGTCCCGGGTGGCTGGAGCGCGTTCAGGCAGAGAAACGCCGACCGGTGGTCCCGGCCTGGCTCCGGAGCAAAGCCGAGTTTCAGGCAGCGGCTCGCTGGACGGTGGGCCACTACGCCCACACGATTGGCTTCCACGCGGCCCGCCTGCCGGCCTATGCGGGCAAGCTCGCGGTGCGCTCGCCCCGCGGTGCGGCCCGTGCGATGCGGGAGTTCCGTCGGTGGACGCGCGACCTCGAAGGCGAGCCGATCCGCGCGTACGCCGTCGCCACCGAGGACGCCGAGCTGTACCTGAAGCTGACCCGTCAACGTGACCGGCGGGTCGCCGCGCGCGGCTGGCTCATCGTCCTGTACGCCCTGACCGCCGCTGCGCTCGTCCCGCTGCTGGTGCTGAGCACTCCCGGTTGGATCCAACTGGCACTCGTCGCCGCCGTTGTGCTCGGCCTCGGCGCAGCAGGGGCACCGGCCGATCAGCCGCTGATCTCCCGCGCGGTGGTTGCGGCGACGGTGCAGCGACTGACCTCCGAGATGGTGGAACGGGCGCTGTCCGTGCTGGCCATCAGCGGTATGACCCAGTACCTCTCCAAGGGCGGCCGGGTGGAGTTCACGGCCCCGATCACCCGCGACGGGCCCGGTTGGCGCGCCGACGTCCAGCTCCCGCCCGGAGTCACGGTCGGCGAGGTGATGGAGAAGCGCGACAAGCTGGCCTCCGGTCTGCGCCGGCCGCTGGGTTGCGTGTGGCCGGAGCCGATGGCGGGCGAGCACCCGGGCATGATGGCGCTCTGGGTTGGCGACCAGGACATGAACAAGACGCGCCAGCCGGAGTGGCCGCTGCTCAAGGCCGGGACCGTGGATCTGTTCAAGGCGGTTGGCTTCGCCACCGACCAGCGCGGACGCTGGGTCGACGTCACCCTGATGTACGTCGCGGGCGTCATCGGCGCCATCCCGCGCATGGGCAAGACCTTCCTGCTGCGCCTGCTCCTGCTGATCGCGGCCCTGGACCCGCGCGCCGAGCTGCACACCTACGACCTCAAGGGCACCGGAGACCTGGACCCGGTCGGGGAGAAGGTCTCGCACCGTCACCGGGCCGGCGAGGACGACGAGGACATCAAGTACGCCCTGGAGGACATGCGCGCGATCCGCGAGGAACTGCGCCGTCGCGCCAAGGTGATCCGCTCCCTTCCACGAGACATCTGCCCCGAGTCCAAGGTCACCAGCGAACTGGCCGACAAGAAGTCGCTGGGGCTGCACCCGATCGTCATCGGCGTGGACGAGTGCCAGAAGTGGTTTGAACACCAGCTCTACGGGCGTGAGTTGGAGGAGATCTGCACGGACCTCGTCAAGCGCGGTCCGGCGACCGGCATCGTTCTCCTGCTCGCCACACAGCGCCCGGACGCCAAGTCGCTGCCGACCGGCATCAGCGCCAACGCCTCCGTCCGGCTGTGCCTCAAGGTCATGGGCCAGCTGGAGAACGACATGGTCCTGGGCACCAGCTCCTACCGCAACGGCATCCGGGCCACCACGTTCGCCTGGGCGGACAAGGGCATCGCCTACTTCGTCGGCGAAGGCGCGGACGCCCGGATCGTGCGGGCCGTCAACATCGACGCCCCCACGGCCGAAGCCATCGCCACCCGTGCCCGAGCGGTGTGCGAGCGGGCCGGCCTGCTCACCGGATACGCCGCCGGCAAGGACAGCACGCCGGCCGACGGGCCGTCCTACGACCTGCTGGCGGACATCCTCGCCGTTGTCCCGGCCGCCGAGGCGAAGGTGTGGTCGGAGACCGTCGTCGCCCGGCTCGCGGAGCTCCGCTCGGAGGTCTACGCCGGGTGGGCGCCCGACCAGCTGACAGCCGCCCTCAAACCGCACGGCATCAGCACTGGCCAGGTCTGGGGCACCGCCGAGGACGGTAAGGGCGCCAACCGGCGCGGCATCACCCGCTCTCACGTCGTCGCCGCTGCTACGAAGCGTGATCAGAAGCGCGATGCGGCCTGACCGCCGTCGGCGCTAGGTCTAGCACCGGCACCCGCTAGACCTAGCGCCCCCGCTAGCACGCTCAAACCGTCCTGAACAGGGATCTATCGCCTAGCGCCCCGCGTCTCGGGGCGCCCGTAAACACCAGGGAGGACGCATGTCCAGCGCCCTGCTGACCGCTAGCCCCGTCCTGCTATTCATCACGCTGGGTTATGCACTGCTCTGTGCGGCCAGCCCGTTCGGCGACTGCCGTAAGTGCCGTGGCTTCGGCTTCCACCTCAAGTACGACCGCCGTGGCCGGCCCTGCCGGGGGAAGCACTGCCGCCGCTGCGACGGCATCGGCAAGCGCATCCGCGTCGGACGCCACCTCTACAACCTCGCACGCCGCCTGTGGGCCGGCGCCCGCTGACGTCCTCACGAAGGGAATCCGGCCGTGGCCGTCACCATCTCCACCGCTCTGATCTTCTTCGCCATCACCGCGGTCCTTGTCTGGGCCAAGCGAGTCAGCATCCTCGCCGCCGCCGCGGTCTGGCTCTCGGGCTTCACCGCCGCCGCGACCGTGGTGGCGAGCCCCATCCACGCCCTGCTCACCGCGCTCACCACGGCTGGCCGCTGAGCCACCAGACGACTCGGCGACAGCCGACGCCCGACTGGCCAGCAGTAATGCCGGTTGTCGACGCGTCAGCCAAACCCGGGGCAGCGGACGACGGATCAGGAAGCCCGCTGCCCCGGCCTCCATCCCATCCAGGAATAAGGAGGTGCTCCAAGGATGCACCACACCACCCCCTCCCCGCTGCTGCGGGCTGCATTCACGGCCATCGAACGCGGTTGGCACGTCTTCCCGCTGGTGCCTGGCGAGAAGCGTCCGGCGGTCAAGTCCTGGGAGTCGCGCGCCACGATCGACCGCCGGCGTGCCGCCCGGTGCTGGACCGCGGGCCGCTACAACGTCGGTGTCGCCACGGGTCCCTCCCGGCTGGTGGTCATCGACCTGGACGTGCCCAAGCACAGCCAGGACCGGCCGCCGGCCGGGACACCGGCCGGAGTGGCTGACGGCCGGGACGCCCTTGCTCACCTCGCCGAGCAAACGGGAGAGCCGTTCCCGGGTGAGACCCACACCGTTCGAACCCGCCGCGGGCTCCACCTCTACTTCGCGGCCCCCGCAGGTGTGGAGCTGCGGAACACCGCCTCGGTTCTCGGGTGGAAGGTCGACACCCGGGCCTGTGGCGGCTACGTGGTCGGCGCCGGCAGCACGGTGGACGGCAGCCGCTACCTGGTGCTCCGCGACGAAGAACCCGCGCCGCTGCCGGACTGGATCCGCGAGCTCCTCGTACCAGCATCTCTGCCGCCGCAGGTGCACGTCACCACCAAGCTGACCGCCAGCGACCGCCACCGCGCCTACCTGGACGCTGCGGAGGGACGTGAGCTGGAGCGCGTCACCAGCGCCCGCCCGGGGCAGCGGAACCGGGCCCTGTACCTCGCCTCCGTGGCGCTGGGGCAGCTCGTGGCCGGTGGCGAGCTGTCCGCCTCCGAGGTCGCCGAGCGGCTCGTCTCGACTGCTCTGGCGAAGGGGCTGGCCGAGCGGGAAGCCCGAGCCACCGTCGCCTCGGGCTTCCGCGCCGGGGCCAAGCGTCCCCGTACGGTCGCGCGGAGGTGGGCGGCGTGAGCGAGTCCTCGTACATCTCGGTAGTCGGCTCGCCGGAACCCCTGCCGTTGCAGCCCACGCAGCAGCGCATCCGTACCGCTTGGACCGCCGACGAGCTGATGGCGGCGCAGTTCCCTGAGCCGCGCTGGGCGGTGCCCGGCATCATCTCGGAGGGGGTCAACCTCCTCGCCGGGCCGCCCAAGGTCGGCAAGTCGTGGCTCTCGCTCGGCCTGGCGCTCTCGGTCGCCGCCGGCGGCCAGGCCCTTGAGCGGGTCCGGGTGGACTCCGGTCCGGTGCTGTACCTGGCGTTGGAGGACACCGCGCGCCGCCTGCAGACCCGGATGCGCAAGATCCTCGGTACCGCTCCGGCGCCGTCCACGCTGACGCTCGCCACCTCCTGCCCCGCGCTGCCGCAGGGCGGAAGCGAGGCCATCGCGCAGTGGGTCGAGCGCCACCCGGACGCCCGGATGGTCATCATCGACGTCTTCGCGAAGATGCGCGGACCGTCCATGCCCGGTGCCTCCGCCTACGACGCGGATTACGCGGCTGTGGGGCACGCCAAGCGGATCGCCGACCACTACGGCATCGCGATCGTGCTCGTCCACCACGTCCGCAAGGCCGGCTCGGACGACTTCCTCGCCGAGGTCTCGGGCACCAACGGCCTGGCCGGTGCCGCCGACGCGACCCTGGTCCTCAAGCGCGCCCGGGGTCAGGCCGACGGGGTCCTTCACGTCACCGGCCGCGACGTGGACGAGACCGAGTACGCGCTCCGCTTCCACCCGGAGGCGGGTGCCTGGCAGCTCCTCGAAGGCACCGCTGCCGACCACACCATCGGGGACACCCGCGCCGCGATCCTGCGCTACGTGCGTGCCAACCCGGGGGCCAGGCCGAAGCAGATCACCGAGGGGACTGGCCTGGAGCCGGCCCTCGTCCGGCAGACCTGCTCGCGCATGGCCAACGACGCTCAGCTCTTGAGGCGGGCCGGCGGTTACGTCGTCCCGGACGAGAACGGGGGACAGGGATGACCAGTCACAGCCGTCACAGTGTCACACCCGTCACGCCCGAAGCGCTGTACCGCCCGGATCAGGTCGCCGCGATGCTCGGGCGCTCGGAGTGGTGGGTCAAGGACCAGGCCAGAAAGACCCTCATCCCGTACTGCCGGGTCGGCAACAGCTACAGGTTCACGGCCGAGCACCTGGCCGAGATCGTCAAGCTTCTCGAAGTGCGCCCGCAGGTGAGCCCGCCCCTGGTCGCCGTCGACCCGCAGCCGGCGCGCTCGGCCTGTCCTGTCGGCCCTGAGCGGGCTGCCGTGCCGCAGACGCGCCTCAAGGCGCGGCCGCCGCGTCGGCGTCTGCGTGAGCTCCAGACGGCCGCGGTTGCGTAGGGGGAGGGAACAGCAATGGGGTTCGGAGAGAAGCGCGGCGACTACTACCGCGGCAGGTACTGGCTGGCGCCGGGCAAGCTCGCCACCGTGGCCGACGAGAACGGTGCCACGATCCGGTTCCGCACCAAGCGGGAGGCGGCCAAAGCAGCCAACGACAAGGAGGCTTTGGTCCGTGCCGGGACGCTGCCGCCGGCGCCCAAGCCCGCGCCGGAACCGCAGTCCGTGCCGACGCTGCTCACCTTCGGCGAGTACGCCAGCTCCTGGTACGGCGAGCAGGACCTGGCCGCCTCGACCATGCAGAACTACAAGCGACACATCGAGCAGCACCTGCTCCCCGAGTTCGAGTCGGTTCCGATCGTGGAGATGACGCGAGCCCGGATCGAGGGGTGGGCCAAGGCGGAGCGGGAGCGCGGCTACGCGGTGAGCAGCATCAAGACCTGGCGCAGCACGCTGCACCTGGTCCTCGGGGATGCGGTGGAGGACGGAATTCGAGACTCGAACCCGGCGGCCAGGCGGCGAGGCCGGGGGAAGCGTGCCGGCCGGTCGCGCAATCGCGGCCCCGAGAAGGTAGTGACCGACGCTCTTGGGAGCCTGCTGATCGGCGAGCGCGCCTCCCTGCTCTCCGGACGGGACGACGAGTTCGTTGCGGTGGTCTCCAAGGGGTTCACCGGCAAGCGGTGGGGCGAGCTGGTTGGACTGGAAACGGAGTACGTCCGGCCCGCGAGCGTGCGGATCGAGTGGCAGCTGTACGAGCTGGACAACGGGGAGCTTCACCGCTGCCCGCCCAAGGACGACTCGTACCGCACGATCGACACCCCGCCTTTCCTCTCGGCCCTGCTGGCCAGGCAGATCGAGCGGAACCAGCCGAAGCCCTGCGCTTGCCACGGGCGAACCTACGTCTTCAGCGGCCACGGAGCCGCCAACGGCGCGGCTCGCCGCAGCGGCGTGAAGCTCGTCGACGTCGCCCGGCGTGCAGGGGTCTCCACCGGCACCGTGTCGAACGTGCTGAACCGGCCCGAGACTGTGCCGGAGGTCAACCGGCTGCGCGTCACCAAGGCCATCGCCGATCTCGGCTACCTCCGCAACGGCGCCGGCGGGGAGAACGCGGCGCACTGGAGGCGGAGCGGCTTCGCACAGTGGCTGTTCCAGCCCGCAGCGACGGGCTGGTACCCGAAGAAGTCCCCTCAGTCGGAGCACCCGGTTTCGGTGCTGGCTGAGCCCTGGCCAGGTGTCCCAGCCCGGGGACGCGGCGCGGCTGCGCGCGCGGAGGTGTGCTGGCTGCCGATCGCCCGAGGACTCACGCCGCACGGCTTGCGCCACTCGCACAAGGTGATGCTGGACTGGCTGAAGACGCCGAAGGTGCTGACCGACGAGCGGATGGGCCACCTCGACGGCTCTGTCGGGGCCCGCTACTCCCACGTCACGCAGGAGATGCGCGACGAACTGATGGAGGGCCTGACTCGGATCTGGGAGGAAGCGCTCGCCGCCCGCCGGCGGCTGTCTCCCCGCTCGCCGGTGGCCGTCCTCGACGCGCTGCTGAGGGACGGCCAGTAGCCCGGCGCCTTCTCAGCCCGCTACGAGCACTGAGATGACCTCGAACACGACCCACGCCAAGAACAGCGCCGGCAGGATCGCGATGCTGAGGAACACATAAGCGGCTCGTTTGGCGACATGCGTGCCGTGCTCCCGCAGCGCAGCAAAGCAGACCAGCGCTACCGCGATCACCGGTACCGACCAGAACACTACGAACGAACCGTCTGGCATCTCCACCCCCTGGCTGTGGGAGCGGGATTCCTTGATCCACTCCCCAGCTCACTCCCCGTCGGGCCTGAAACGCAGTCAGGGCCGGTCTCCCTTGCGGGAGACCGGCCCTGAGCTGGTCTTACTGGGTCGGGGTGGCGGGATTTGAACCCACGGCCTCTTCGTCCCGAACGAAGCGCGCTACCAAGCTGCGCCACACCCCGGTCCTGCGGTTTGTCGCTCTGTCTCCTTCGCGACGAGTAGAACTCTACCGGACGCTCGCCGAGACACGAAATCCGGTTTCGTGCGGGCGTCCGGTGCTGGTCAGCGGGGTGCCGGGGTGAGGGTGAGGAGGGTGGCCTCGGGCGGGCAGGCGAAGCGGATCGGGGTGTAGCGGTTGGTGCCGCAGCCGGCCGAGACGTGGAGGTAGGAGCGGTGGCCGCCGGCCTGGTGGGTGGAGAGTCCCTTGACCCGGCGGGTGTCGAGGTCGCAGTTGGTGACCAGGGCGCCGTAGAAGGGGATGCAGAGCTGGCCGCCGTGGGTGTGGCCGGCCAGGATCAGCGGGTAGCGGTCGGCGGTGAAGGCGTCGAGGACGCGCAGGTAGGGCGCGTGGACGACGGCGAGGGAGAGGTCGGCGTCGGCGGAGGGGCCGCCGGCGACCTCGGAGTAGCGGTCGCGGCGGATGTGCGGGTCGTCGAGGCCGGTGAACTCCAGGTCGAGGCCGGCGACGGCGAGGCGGCCGCGGGTGTTGGTGAGGTCGAGCCAGCCGGCCGCGTCGAAGCCGTCGCGGAGCTTCTCCCAGGGGTTGTGGACGGCGCCGCTGATGCCGCGGTTGGCGGTGCCGTCGGGGTTGTTCATGCCGTGGATGCCGCTGCGCATGGCCTGGAGGTAGCGGGCCGGGTTCTTGCGGGCCGGGCCGTAGTAGTCGTTGGAGCCGAAGACGTAGACGCCGGGGAACTCCATGAGCGGCCCGAGCGCGTCGAGGGTGGCGGGGACGCCGAGCGGGTCGGAGAGGTTGTCGCCGGTGTTGACCACCAGGTCGGGGCGCAGGCCGGCCAGGCTCTTCAGCCAGCGCTGCTTCTTGCCCTGTCCGCTCACCATGTGGATGTCGGACACCTGCAGGATCCGGATGGGCCTGGCACCGCGGGGCAGGACGGGGACCTCGACCCGGCGGAGCCGGAAGGCACGTACCTCGTACCCGACGGAGTAGGCGAGACAGGCGGCGCCGGCGGCGGCGAAGCCGAGCGGAACGGAGTACAGCGGTCGCATCAGCCCATGCTCTCAGACGGTGGATCAGCTGGTGAACGTGCGGTGGCCCGGTGCGGGAACGGGCTCCCGGGAGGGAATCGGGGACGGAACGGGGGGCGGAACCGGGGCGGCGGCCGGGGCCGGTTCCTCGGACTCCCGCCGGGCGCGCAGGGCCCGGACCTTGTTGCGGTTGCCGCACCGCTCCATCGAGCACCAGCGCCGCCGTCCGGGTCGCGAGGTGTCGACGAACAGCAGCCGGCAGTCGTGCGCCCCGCACTCGCGGATCCGTTCCGCGTACGGGCCGGTGAGCAGGGCGATCGCGTCCCGGGCGAGGGTGGAGACCAGCTGCGCCCCGTCGGCGGGCAGCGGGGCCGCCGCGGTGCCGTCCGGGGCGATCTGGGGGACGAGCGACGGGTGGGCCGCGGCCCGGTTGAGGACGGTGTGGTCCTCGGCGGTGCCGTCCTCGCCGTGGGCGCGGGCGGCGGCCAGGCGCCAGAGGGCGTCGCGGAGGGTGCGGGCGGCGGCGAGCTGCTCGGCGGAGATCCGTACGGCGTCGGCGGGCAGTCGCAGCCGGGACTGCGGGAGCCAGTCGGCGAGGTCGGAGGGCCGGTGCAGTACCTCGTACCGGGCGTAGTCGCCGGGGCCGCCGGTGGGGAGCAGTTCGAGGCAGAGGGCGCCGGGGTCGAAGAGGAAGCGGCTGCCGCCGGGGGTGGTGAGGACCAGGCCGGTCGCCGGCTCCCGCTCTCCATGGGTCATGTAACCAGGATAAATGGTTACAGAGCGTGCCGGGACACTGCTCCCGCTCCGCGCCCGGTTAATGGCGAGCGACCGAACGTCGCAGGTGGAAGACTCATGCCCATGACCACGCTCAAGGCGCAGCTGCAGGAGGACCTCACGGCTGCCATCAAGGACCGGGACGAGCTGCGTTCGTCCACCATCCGGCTCACGCTGGCCGCCGTCACCGCCGAGGAGGTGGCGGGCAAGGCGAAGCGAGAGCTGTCCGACGCCGAGGTGCTCAAGGTGATCACCCGCGAGGCGAAGAAGCGCCGGGAGGCGGCCGAGGCCTTCGAGAAGGGCGGTCGGGCCGGCCAGGCCGAGCGCGAGCGCGCCGAGGGCGAGCTGCTGGCCGGGTACCTGCCGAAGCAGCTCTCCGACGAGGAGCTGACCGCGATCGTGGCCGCCGCCGTGGCCGAGAGCGGGGCGAGCGGCCCGCAGGCGATGGGTGCCGTGATGAAGCTGGTCAAGCCGAAGGTGGACGGCCTCGCCGAGGGCGGCCGGGTCGCCGCCGCCGTGAAGGCCGCCCTGGCCTGAGCGCCGTAGGCGCAGGGCCCCGGAACACGCCGTAGGCGCGGAGCCCCGGAACACGCCGTAGCCGCAGGGCCCGGAACACGCCGAAGGGGCGCCCCCCGGAAGAACCGGAGGGCGCCCCTTCGCTGTGCGGTCACGCGGACGGCCCGTCAGCCGTTGCCGCCGCCGTGCTTGCCGCCGTTGCCGTTCCCGTTGCCGCCGCCGATGAGGCCCGGCGGGAGGGTGAACCCTCCCCCTATCACCCCACCGGGGTTGCCGTTGCCCGGAGGCGGCGGCGGGTTCCCGGCCGGCGGCTGCGGCTGGGTGTTCGGGTCGGCCGGCGGGGTGGCGTTCGCCGGGGGCGTGGCCGGCTGCGGGTCCGGGATGTTGGTGGTCTGGATCGGCTCCAGGGGCGTGCCCTTGAGTGCCTGGTTCATCGCCATCTGCCAGATCGGGCCGGGGCCCGTCGCGCCGAACACCTCGTCGAAGTGCTTGCCGCCGATGTTGATGTTCTTCATCTTGACGCCGCCGGCCGGGCCGCCGAGCCAGACCGCGGTGGCCAGCGACGGGGTGTAGCCGTCGAACCAGGCGGCCCTCTTCTCGTCGGTGGTACCGGTCTTACCGGCGATCTTGCGGCCGTCGTCCAGGCCGAGGGCGGCCGCGGTGCCCTTCTCGGTCACGTTGAGCAGGACGGCGTTGAGCGAGTCCGCGGTCTGCTCGGAGAAGGCCTGGCTGCACTGGGACTGCGGGACCTTGAGTTCCTTGCCGTCCACCGTGGTGATCTTGTTGATCGCGACCGGGGTGCAGTACTTGCCGCGGGCGGCGAAGGTCGCGTAGACGTTCGCCATGGTCAGCGGGGAGAGCTCCAGGGTGCCCAGGACCATCGAGGGCACCTCCTGGAACTGGTCGCCCTTGGCGGACTGGGTGATGCCCAGCTTGTTCGCCATCTGCTTCATCGAGCAGAGGCCGACCTGCTGCTCCATCTGCACGAAGTAGGTGTTGACCGAGCGGGCCATGGCCTCCTTGAGCTCGTAGGGGCCGACCTCGCTGTCCTGCTCGTTCTTGACCGTGGCCTTGGGCTTGTCGGTGTTCTTCCAGGTACCCGAGCAGGTGGTCATCTGCGGGTATTCGATCTTGTTCTGGGACGGGAACGCCTGGGTGTTCGACATGCCCGACTCCAGCGCCGCCGCGGCGAGGATCGGCTTGAAGGTCGAACCGGTCTGGAAGCCGTTGCCGCCGCCCATCGAGGCGTCGACGTTCAGGTTGACGACGGTCTGGTTCTTGTTCTGGTCCAGGCCGTACGGGCGGGTCTGGGCCATCGCCAGGATCTTGCCGGTGCCGGGCTCCATCATGGTCGCCGCGGCCGACACCTGGTCCGTCACGTTGACGTTCTTGGTGACGGCGTTCTGGGCGGCGGCCTGCTTGTCCGGGTCCAGCGTGGTGTAGATGTTCAGACCGCCGGTGTCCCAGAGCTTCTTGCGCTCCTCGGCGGACTTGCCGAAGGCCGGGTCCTGCTTGACCACGTGGCGGACGTAGTCGCAGAAGAAGCCCATGCCGGCCTGGGCGGTGATGCAGCCGTTCTGCGGGTCCTTGAACTTCAGGCCCAGGGGGGCGGCCTTCGCCTCCTTCGCCTGGTCGGCGGTGATGTGCTTGTTCTCCAGCATCTTGTCGATGACGACGTTGCGACGCTTGACCGTGTTGTCGGGGTAGCGCACCGGGTCGTAGGACGACGGGTTCTGCACTATCCCGGCGAGGGTGGCGGCCTCGGCGACGGTCAGGTCCTTGTTGCTCTTGCTGAAGTAGCGCTGGGACGCGGCCTCGACCCCGTAGGCCTGGTGGCCGTAGAAGGTGATGTTGAGGTAGTTGGTGAGGATCTGATCCTTGGTCAGGTCCTCCTCCAGCTTGATCGCGACCTTGAGCTCCTGGATCTTGCGACCCAGGGTCTTGCGCTGGGCCTCCAGGACGGCCGCCTGGTCGTCGCCGGCCTTCTCCACGTTGACGTTCTTCACGTACTGCTGGGTCAGCGTGGAGGCGCCCTGGGAGGCGGTGCCGCTCTCCGCGTTCTTGCCGACCGCGCGCAGGACGCCCTTGAGGTCGACGGCGCCGTGCTCGTAGAAGCGGGCGTCCTCGATGTCGACCTGGGCGTGCCGCATGAGGGGTGACATCTGATCGGCGGTCAGGACGGTGCGGTCGCGCTCGTAGACCTTGGCGATCAGACCGCCCTTGGCGTCGAAGATCTGGGTCGCCTGAGTGAGCGGCGGGGTCTTGAAGTCGTCGGGGATGTTGTCGAAGCTCTCCGCCGTGTCCTTGGCGGTCAGCCCGATGGCGCCGACGGCGGGCAGGGTGAGGCCTGCCAGCAGGACTCCGGAGAGCACGCTGACGCCCAGGAACTTCACGCCGTTGCCGACGTGGTCCAACGGTGATCCGCTGCTCTTACGGCGCGGAGCTCCGGTGTTGCCTGGGGGCTGGGGTGCCTGTGGGCGCTTCGGTGCCATGGGGAGAACCCTACGTCCCCGAATCCCGCACATAGGGGCAGGTGTTCGCCTAGGCTTGTCACAAGCTTGCGACAGCTGCGGTGCGTCAACATCATTCACTCTTGTGAGTGGGAAGACTTGCCCGAATTGCCCGTTCTCGTCCGGGTTCTGGGGCGGCTGTGGCCTGCTGTGTTCGAGTGAACGGTAGCGCTCCGTGACTACGTCTGTGGCGAGAGTGGGGGCGCTGAACTTGGCAAGGCTTGCGACCTGCGATCACTCCAACGAGTGAGCTGGCCGATACCCATAGTCCAATCGGGTCATTCGAGATTGAGCCCGACGGGGCTGTTGCAAGCTGCCGTTCTTCCGTAACGTCCTCAACTGGCAACGGTGAATATGCCGTTGCCGCCGTGGGGGAGCCTCGAATACGGGAGAGGACGGCGCCGGCATGGGCTGGGTTGACGACTGGAGTGCGCAGGCCGCCTGCCGCACGAGTGATCCGGACGAACTGTTCGTCCAGGGGGCGGCACAGAACCGCGCGAAGGCGGTGTGCAGCGGTTGCCCCGTCCGCACGGAATGTCTTGCGGACGCTCTGGACAACCGGGTGGAGTTCGGTGTGTGGGGCGGGATGACGGAGCGCGAGCGGCGGGCGCTGCTGCGCCGTCGCCCGACGGTCATCTCGTGGCGGAAGCTGCTGGAGACGGCCCGCACCGAGTACGAGGAGTCCCTCGCGACCGGCGTGATACTGACGGACTACGCCCAGGCGGGCTGAGTCCGGCCGAAGCCGGACGGACCGCACCGAGTCGGACCGCACCGAGCCGGACCGCGCCGGGCGCCCCCGGGGTGGCTACGCCGCGCCGCTCAGCCGGTCCCCGATGGTCCGCAGCCCGTCCAGGTCGTGCACGTCGCCCGGCAGCGCCGGGACCTCGACGATCGGCACGTCCGGGTACACCGACACGAAGCGGTCGCGGGTGCGGCGCTCCCGCCCCATGATCTGCATCCGCTCGGCGTGCAGCCGCAGCAATCCGGCCGCGAGCAGCTCCGCCTCCGGTGAGGAGTGCTCCGAGCCGTTCTCCTCCAGGGCCTCGGCAGCCGCCAGCGCCCGCTCCGCGGTGAGCTGCGGTGCGCCCGTGCTGTGCACCCGGTTGAGCACCAGCCCGGCCAACGGCATCCGGTCCGCGGCGAGCCGGTCCACGAAGTACGCCGCCTCGCGCAGCGCGTCCCGCTCCGGTGCGGCCACCACCAGGAACGCCGTGCCCGGCGCCTTGAGCAACTGGTAGGTGCGGTCGGCGCGCTCGCGGAAGCCGCCGAACATCGAGTCCATCGCGCTGACGAAGGTCTGCACGTCGGTGAGCAGCTGGGCGCCGAAGATCTTGCCCAGGGTCCCGGTGAGCAGGCCCATTCCGGCGTTGAGGAACCTCATCGCGCTGCGGCCGCCGACCTTGGCCGGCGCGGTCAGGATCCGGATCACCCGGCCGTCCAGGAAGGACCCGAGCCGGTTGGGCGCGTCCAGGAAGTCCAGCGCCGAGCGGGACGGCGGGGTGTCCACGACGATCAGGTCCCACTCCTCGGCGGCGCGCAGCTGCCCGAGCTTCTCCATCGCCATGTACTCCTGCGTGCCCGCGAAGCCGGCCGACAGGGACTGGTAGAACGGGTTCTCCATGATCGTCCGGGCCCGCTCGGGCTCGGCGTGGGCCAGCACGACCTCGTCGAAGGTCCGCTTCATGTCGAGCATCATGGCCTGGAGTTCTCCGTCGCCGGTGACGCCCTTGACCACCCGGGGGGTGTTGTCGAGTTCGGTCAGGCCCATCGACTGGGCCAGTCGCCGGGCCGGGTCGATGGTCAGCACCACGACCTTGCGGCCGCGCTCGGCGGCCCGCAGGCCGATCGCCGCGGCGGTGGTGGTCTTGCCGACGCCGCCGGAGCCGCAGCAGACGATGATCCTGGTCTTCGGGTCGTCGATCAGCTCGTCCACCGCGAGCCGCCTTCCGGTGCCTTGTACCCCGTTGCCGTTCATGCCGCCCCCTGCCGCCTCAGTTCGCCCGCCAGCCGGTACAGCCCGCCGAGGTCCACGCCCTCGCCGAGCAGCGGGAGTTCGTACGTCGGGAGCCGTAGCTGCTGCAGGTCGGCGCGCTGCTCGCGTTCCAGCTCGACCCGCTCGGCGTGCTCCCGGGCCTGCTCCAGCAGCGGGTCGAGCAACGGGTCCACCGCGGCGCGGACCGTCTCCGGCTTGCGCGAGCGGCCGCCCAGCCCGGCCTCGCCGAGGGCCAGCGCCACCTCCTCGCGGTGGTTCCCGCCCACCGCGGCCACCGCCGCCGCGTCCAGCACCGGCGGCCGGACCATGTTGACCATCACGCCGCCCACCGGGAGCTTCGCCTCGCGCAGCTCCGCGATGCCGTCGACCGTCTCCTGCACCGGCATCTCCTCCAGCAGGGTGACCAGGTGCACCGCGGTCTCCGGCGACTTCAGCACCCGCATCACGGCCTGCGCCTGGGTGTGTATGGGGCCGATCCGGGCCAGCCCGGCGACCTCGGAGTTCACGTTCAGGAAGCGGGTGATCCGCCCGGTCGGCGGGGCGTCCATGACCACCGCGTCGTACCGGCGCCGCCCGTCCGGGCCCTTGCGGCGGGCCGCCTCGCAGGCCTTGCCGGTAAGCAGCACGTCCCGCACGCCGGGGGCGATGGTGGTGGCGAAATCGACGAAGCCGATCTTCTGCAGCGCCTTGCCGGCCCGGCCGAGCTTGTAGAACATCTCCAGGTACTCGAGCAGCGCCTGCTCGGTGTCGATCGCCAGCGCGAAGACCTCGCCGGGCGCGCCCTCCCCGGCGGGCAGCCCGAGCTGGGGACGGGCGACCGAGGCGATCCGGCGTTCCTCGTACGGCAGTGCGGCGATGCCGAACAGTTCGGCGATGCCCTGCCGCCCCTCGACCTCGATCAGCAGCACCCGTCCGCCGTCGGCGGCCAGCGCCAGTGCCAGCGCGGCGGCCAGCGTGGTCTTCCCGGTGCCGCCCTTGCCGCTGACCACGTGCAGCCGGACACCCTCCCAGTCGGGGTCGCGCCGGGCCGCCTGGCCGGGGGTGCGTGCCACGCTCCGTCTCCGTCCGTCTCCGTCCTACGGGCCTCCTCTCCGACGAGGATGCCCCTGTGACGAGGGTGCCCCTACCGACGGAGGTGCCCCTCATGAGGGTGCCCTCTCGCGAGGGTAACCAGGGTCCACGCCCGATGCCCGGAGCACCTGGGGTACAGGGACTGAATCATGCCCCCTTTGTGCCCCACCTCACACGCCGCCCGATAGGACCTGTCCCGCGAGCGGGCCCGGGCTCGCGCCGCCGGGGCCGCGACCTGATCCGACCCGGCCCGCCGGACAGGCCCGGTGCGGCGGCGATCGCCGGGACGGCTCGTCTAGAGTCTGGCCATGACCAAGTGGGAATACATGACGGCACCCCTGCTCGTGCACGCCACCAAGCAGATCCTGGACAACTTCGGCGAGGACGGCTGGGAGCTCGTCCAGGTCGTGCCCGGCCCCAACCCGGAGCAGCTGGTGGCCTACTTCAAGCGGGAGAAGAACGCATGAGCGCGGTCGAGTCGAAGCTCGCTGAGCTGGGTCTGACCCTGCCGCCGGTGGCCGCCCCGGTCGCCGCGTACGTGCCGGCCGTGCAGTCCGGTGAGTTCGTGTTCACCTCCGGCCAGCTGCCGGTCGTCGGCGGCAAGCTGCTGAACACCGGCAAGGTCGGCGCCGAGGTGTCCGCGGAGGAGGCCAAGGAGCTCGCGCAGACCTGCGCGCTGAACGCCCTGGCCGCCGTGAAGTCGGTGATCGGCGACCTGGACCGGGTCGAGCAGGTCGTGAAGGTGGTCGGCTTCGTCGCCTCCGCCCCCGACTTCAC
Source organism: Kitasatospora sp. NPDC018058 (assembly GCF_044327205.1). Classification (NCBI taxonomy): domain Bacteria; kingdom Bacillati; phylum Actinomycetota; class Actinomycetes; order Kitasatosporales; family Streptomycetaceae; genus Kitasatospora; species Kitasatospora sp. NPDC018058. Next base: position 25,829 of record NZ_JBIRFA010000052.1, read on the forward strand.
CGGCCAGCCCGCCGTGATCAACGGTGCCAGCGAGCTGCTCGGCCGGGTGCTGGGCGAGGCCGGTGTGCACGCCCGCAGCGCGGTCGGCGTCGCGGTGCTGCCGCTGGACGCCCCGGTCGAGGTCGAGATCCAGGTGCGCGTCAAGAGCGCCTGAGTCTGATCGCGAAGGCGGGGTCGGGCCTGTCCAACCCCGCCTTCGTGCGCTTAGCATCCGGGCATGGACCATCGAGCAACGACGCTCCCGATGCCGCCCGGCTGGCCCGCCCGGATCCGGGCGTTCGGCTCCGGCGCGCTCACCCCGGCGGTGCCCCGGCCCGCCGCGACCGTCGTGCTGCTGCGCGACTCCGCCGCCGGGCCGGAGGCCTACCTGCTGCGCCGCCGCACCTCGATGCCCTTCGCGGCCGGGATGTACGCCTACCCGGGCGGCGGGGTGGACCCGCGGGACGCCGAGGTCGAGACGGGCTGGGCCGGTCCGACGCCCGAGGAGTGGGCGCACCGGCTCGGGGTGGACGTCCGGACGGCGCGGGCGGTGGTGTGCGCGGCCGTGCGCGAGACCTTCGAGGAGGCCGGCGTGCTGCTGGCCGGCCCGGACGCCGACAGCGTCGCCGAGCCGCGCGACTGGTCCGCTGAGCGGGCCGCGCTGGAGGCGCACGAGCTGTCCTTCGCCGAGTTCCTCCGCGACCACGGGCTGGTGCTGCGCAGCGACCTGCTGGCCGGCTGGGCCCGCTGGATCACCCCGGAGTTCGAGGAGCGGCGCTACGACACCTGGTTCTTCGTGGCGGCCCTGCCGGCCGGCCAGCGCGCGGCCCTGGAGGTCGGCGAGGCCGACCGGGTCGCCTGGCTGACGCCGGCCGAGGCGGTCAAGGGCTACCAGGAGGGCCGGTTCGGCATGCTGCCGCCGACCGTGACGGTGCTGCGCGAGCTGTCGCCGGTCCTCACCGCCGCCGAGGCGGTGGCCGCGGCCACCGACCGGGCGCTGGCGCCGGTGCTGGGCTGGGCCGAGGTCCGCGGTGACCGGATGACGGTCCGCTGGCCCGGGTATGACGAGCTGACCATCGACGGGGAGTTCCCGGAGGAGGCCTGACCTGAGGACCCCCGACCTGAGGACCCCGCCCCGAGGACTTCCTGACCTGAGGGTTTTCCCGACCGCACCAACGATCCGAAGATGCCGAATCAGAAAGGACCGACACCCGATGAACCACAACGACGTGGCTCGCCGGACGGCCCCGGAGCTGCCCGCCCGCCGACTGACCCCCCGTTCCACCGGCTGCGACAGCCAGGTCCCCTTCGTCCGGGTCGCCCAGCGCGCCCTCGTCCGGGCCCTGCCGCTGAGGGTCCTGCATCGCGACGGCGAGGGCGGCCGGTGAGCGGACTCCTGCCGGGTGACCCCGCCGCCGCGATCGGCGGCGAGGCCACCCCCCGGGCGCTGTGCGTGCTGGCGCCGAACCCGTCGCCGATGACGTTGGACGGCACCAACACCTGGCTGCTCTCCGAGCCCGGCTCGGACCTCGCGGTGGTGATTGACCCGGGCCCGCTGCACGAGGGCCACCTGCGCCGGGTGGTCGAGCTCGCCGAGGAGCGGGGCAAGCGGATCGCGCTCACCCTGCTCACCCACGGCCACGCCGACCACTCCGAGGGCGCGGCCCGCTTCGCCGAGCTGACCGGCACCGAGGTACGGGCCCTGGACCCGGCGCACCGGCTGGGCTCCGAGGGCCTGGTGGGCGGTCAGCGCCTGGACGTCGGCGGCCTCGACCTGCGGGTGGTCGCCACCCCCGGCCACACCTCGGACTCGCTGACCTTCCACCTGCCGGACGACGGCGCGATCCTCACCGGCGACACCGTGCTCGGCCGCGGCACCACGATGGTCGCCCACCCCGACGGCCGGCTCGGCGACTATCTGGACTCGCTGCGCCACCTGCACACGATGGCCTCCCACCACGGCGTACGGACCGTGCTGCCCGGCCACGGCCCGGTGCTCGCGGACGCGCTCGGGGCCGTCGACTACTACCTGGCCCACCGGGCCACCCGGCTCGCCCAGGTGGAGACCGCGGTCGAGACGGGCTGCCGGACGGCCGCCGACGTGGTCGCCCGGGTCTACGCCGACGTGGACCGGGCGCTCTGGCCGGCCGCCGAGCTCTCGGTGCGGGCCCAGCTGGAGTACCTGGAGGAGCACGGGCTCATCCCGGACCAGGGCTGATCCGCGAACGCCGAAGGGCCCGTCCGGCCGGACGGGCCCTTCGCGGTGCTCGGAGCGTCAGCGCGAGCGGCGCGACAGCCGCTCGACGTCCAGCAGGACCACCGCGCGCGCCTCCAGCTTCAGCCAGCCGCGGCCGGCGAAGTCGGCGAGCGCCTTGTTGACCGTCTCACGGGAGGCGCCCACCAGCTGGGCCAGCTCCTCCTGGGTGAGGTCGTGGGCGACGTGGATGCCCTCCTCGGACTGCACGCCGAAGCGGCGGGAGAGGTCCAGCAGGGCCTTGGCGACGCGGCCGGGCACGTCGGAGAAGACCAGGTCGGACATCACGTCGTTGGTCCGGCGCAGTCGGCGGGCGATGGCCCGCAGCAGCGCGATGGAGACCTCGGGGCGGGCGTGCAGCCAGGGCTGCAGGTCGCCGTGGCCGAGGCCGAGCAGCTTGACCTCGGTCAGCGCGCTGGCGGTGGCGGTGCGCGGGCCCGGGTCGAACAGCGACAGCTCGCCGATCATCTCGCTGGGGCCGAGCACGGCCAGCATGTTCTCGCGGCCGTCCGGCGAGGCGCGGTGCAGCTTGACCTTGCCCTCGGCGACGACGTACAGCCGGTCGCCCGGGTCGCCCTCGTGGAACAGCGACTCCCCACGGGCGAGGGTGACCTCCGTCATGGAAGCGCGCAGCTCGCCGGCCTGTTCGTCGTCGAGTGCCGCGAAGAGTGCGGCGCGCCGCAGAACGTCGTCCACGTGCTTCCTCCTTCTCGGCCGTCCGGCGGTTGGGCCGTCCGGCGCAAGTTCCGTTCAGTGTTCTGCATCACCAAGCATGGCGCATGTCGCTCCGATCATATGAGGAGGGGGTGTGTCCGGGGGTGCCGTGCGGGGCCATTCGTACCGGCGGGTCATCGGCCGGGGTGCCTGGCGGCCGTCGGCGTGTCGAACGTTTGGTCGTTCCGGTCGAACAGGGAGTCGCCCACCGCCGTACGGGCGGAGAGGACGGTGTGCCCGGCCCGGTGCGCGCTGGTCAGGCCGGCCGCGCGCAGGGCGGTGAGGTGTTGGGAGACGGCGGCCGCGGACAGTCCGGTGCGGCGGGCCAGCTCGGTGGTCGAGGCGGGGGAGTCCAGCTCGGCCAACAGCCGGGCGCGGGAGCGGCCGAGGACGGCGGCCAGCGCGTCGGTGCGCGCCGCGGTGCCCGGGCGGTCCTCCCACAGGGTGGCCGTGCCGCGCGCCGGGTAGATCAGCTGCGGCGGATCCGGTGGCAGCACCCGGGTGAGTACCCGGGGCCAGGCGAAGGCCGACGGCAGGAGCAGCAGCCCGGCGCCGGCGTTCAGCCGGGTGACGGCGCAGTGCCGGCGCTCCAGCCGCAGCGCGGTGCCGTCCCAGCGGACCGTCTCGTCCAGCTCGTCCAGCATCCGGGCGGTGCCGTGCTCGGCGGCCTGCCGGGAGCGGTGGAAGACGTCCGCCGCCAGCAGTGCGCGGATCCGGGCCCAGTACGGGGCGAGCGCCAGCTCCCAGTACGCCTCGATCTCGGCGGCCAGCCGGGGCAGCTGGGCCGCCGGGTCGCGGTGCAGCGATTCCAGGGCGGCCGGCAGTCGGCCGCCCGCCTCGGCGGCCAGGATGTCGAGGTCGGCCCGGACCTGTGCCGCGCCGGTCGCGGTGATCGCGGCCAGTTCCTCGGCGAGCGTGGGGGAGAAGACGGCCGGGGCGGGGTTGAGGAAGTCGGGCAGATGGCCGTCGGGCGGGACCATCGCGGCCAGCCGGCCCCGGTCCAGCCCGGCGTCGGCCAGCCGCTCGCGCACCTGCCCGGCCCAGCGGCGGTGCAGTGCGGGGGCGGGGGCGTGCGCGAGGGCGCGCAGACTGGTCACCACCTCCTGCATCGGGCTGACGGCGAACCGGGTCAGCGCCAAGTCCTGTGCGGAGAAGTGGAGTTCCGTCCGCATCTGCGGCCCCCTTCGGAAGATTCGGCCCCAGCTTAAACACTGGTGGCCCGCTCGGCCGGGGCGCAGGATGCCTCCGTCCCCACCGATCCGCATGAAAGCCGGTACACCCATGTCCGACACCGGGCGTCCGTCCCCCACCACCGAGGCCCGCGAGCGGGCGCTGCGACTGCGCGAGCTCCTCGCGGAGGGTGTGCTCGTCCTGCCCAACGCCTGGGACGCGGGCAGCGCCGCGGTGATCGCCTCGGCCGGCGCGCAGGCGATCGCCACCACCAGCGGCGGCGTCTCCTGGTCGCTCGGCCGCGGCGACGGCCAGCGGCTGGACCGGGCGGCGGCGGTCGAGGCGGCCCGCCGGGTCGTCGCGGCGGTGGACCTGCCGGTCACCGTCGACGCCGAGGGCGGGTACGGGCCGCTGCCCGCCGATGTGGCCGCGACCGTCGCCGAACTGGTGGGCGTGGGCGCGGTCGGGGTCAACCTGGAGGACTCGACGGCCGTCGGCGGACCGCTGTTCCCGGTGACCGGGCAGGCCGAACGGCTGCGCGCGGCCCGGACGGCGGCCGCCGCCGCCGGACTGCCCGAGCTGGTGGTCAACGCCCGCACCGACGTGTTCCTGTTCGGGCTGGGCGGGCTGGACGACGTGCTGGTCCGGGCCGAGGCCTACGCCGAGGCGGGCGCGGACGGCCTGTTCGTCCCCGGGCTGCTGGACCTCGACGCCCTCACCGAGCTGTGCAAGCGCTCGCCGCTGCCGGTGAACGCGATGGCCGTCGCGGGCGGGCCGACCGTCGCCGAGCTCGCCGCCACGGGGGTGCGGCGGATCAGCGTCGGTACCGGCCTCGCCCAGCTCGCGTACACCGCGGCCCGCCGCGCCGCCGTCGAACTGCTCGGCGCCGGAACGCTGACGGAGTTCGACGGGGCGCTCGGCTTCGGTGAGCTGAACGGGCTGTACTGACCCCGGGGGACGGGCCTCGGTGGCTGACCCCCCGGGGGCTGACCGCGGGAACCGGGCCTCGGGGTCAGCCGGTGAAGCCCAGCTCGGCGAGGCTGCGGTCGATCCGGGCGCGGTGGGCGGCCTCCCAGTCGTCCAGGGTCTCGGCGGCCTCCTTGGCCAGCTTCGCCCGGGCCGCCTCCAGGGCCTTCGACCGCTCGGCGGCGGGCACCACCACGACGCCCTCCTCGTCGGCCACCACGATGTCGCCGGGCGCCACCGGTACCCCGCCGCAACGCACCGGGGCGCCGTGGGTGCCCAGCTGCTTCTTCGAGCCGGGGATCGGGATGATGCCTCGGGCGATGACCGGGAAGCCCAGCTCCCGCACCTCGCCGAGGTCCCGGATCAGGCCGTCGGCCACGAAGGCGGCGACGCCCCGGCGCTGCGCCACGGCGCAGACGTTGCCGCCGGCCAGCGCGTAGTCCAGGTCGCCGGACTCCACCACGATCACCGAGCCGGGCTCGGCCCGGTAGATCGCCGCGTGCAGCATCAGGTTGTCGCCGGGCGGGCACTGCACCGTGAAGGCCGGTCCGGCCACCCGGGGCATGCCCGCCCAGAGCGGGCGCAGGCCGGTGTCCATGACCTGGGCGCGGCCCAGGACGTCGGCCAGGGTGGTGGTGGGGATGTCCCGGAAGTCCGTGAAGTCCTGGTCCATGCTTTCTCGTTGCTCCCTCGTTCGTTCTCTGATGATCAGATTGCGAGCAGACTAGGACGCGGATGTGAACGCGGGTTCACGCACTCCCCGGCCGCGGGTTCCCGGCGGCAAGGCTCCCGGACTCCAAGGGCTCCCCGACTCCAAGGGCTCCCCGGTGCCAAGGCGCCAGGGCTCCCCGGCTCCCGGCCTCAGGCGTAGAACTTCACCAGCTCGGGCACCAGCGCCTCGGCCGCCACCTCGTGGGTCTGGTCGGCCAGCGTTCGGTACTCGGCGCCCGGCACGGCCTCCGCCACCGCGCGGGAGGGTGCCCGCAGCAGCTCCGGGCTGGCGCCGCCGTCCAGCACCAGGGTCGGCACGGTGATCCCGGCCAGCAGGTCGACCGGGACGGTCGCGCCGGTCCGCGCACCGAGCGCCGCCGCGTCGTACGCCAGGGTCGGCGCGACCGCCTCGAACACCGGCCACACCGGGGTGGAGCGCATCTCGTCCACCATCTCCCCGGGCATCCCGGCGAAGGTCATGAAGATCGCGACGGCGTCCCCACGACGGTCCTCGGCGAGTGCCGCCTCCAGCTCGGTGACGTACCCGACGGAGCGCTCGCTCCGTCCCTCCTCGGTGCTGAACGGCGGCTCGTAGACGGCGAGTCGGGTCATGCCGACGCCCGCGGCGGCGGCCCGCAGCGCCAGCGCGGCGCCCGAGGAGATGCCGAAGACGCAGGCCGAGCCGCCCGCGGCCGCGATGACGGCGGCCAGGTCCTCGATCTCGCGCTCCACGGCGAAGGGCGCGGTGTCCCCACTGCCGCCGCGGCCGCGCCGGTCGTAGGCCCACACGGTGTGGTGGGCCGAGAGCTGCTCGGCGACCGCGACGCCCGGGTCGAAGCCGCGGTGGCCGATCGCCCCGTCCACCAGGACGACGGCCGGGCCGGAGCCGGTGACGGTGCAGGCGAGGGTGGTGCCGTCGGTGGAGACCACGGTGCTCATGGGGTGTTCCTTCTGTCGTTCGAGTCGGTCATGGGGGTAGACCGGGACTCGTCGCAGAACTCATCGCTCCTGGCGGGAAATTCTTCGACCAGTTGTGAACCGGGGAGCGCGCGCCGTCTCGGACGCGCATATGTTTCACGGGTAAATTACCTGCTAATCTTTTTTCCATGGCCACAACCGCCCAGTTCCGGCAGGCGCTCCGGGTCGGACCGCCCGGCGACATCTGGCACAAGCCCGCGCTCAGCGCCGTGGTGACCCTCGGCGCCCTCAACCTCACCCTGCTCGCCCTCGGCCGACTGGACCTCGCGCTCTACACCTCGGCCGGCGGCCTCGGCGCGCTGTACGGGCACGGTCTGCCCTACCGCGCCCGGGCCCGGACGCTGGCCGGCGTGCTGCTCGGTACGGTCCTCAGCACCGGTGCCGCCCTCACCGTCGCCGCGCTGACCCGTGACGCCGTGCTGCTGGTCGCGGTGGCGGCCGCGCTCGCCGCGCTGCACAAGCTGTTCTGTGATGCCGCCCGGATCGGCCCGCCCGGCAGTCTGATCATCACCTTCACCACCGCCAGCTGCGCCTTCGTCCCCCAGCGGCTCCCCGACCTCGCGCCTCACCTGGCACTCACCGTGCTCGGCGCCGCCCTGGCCTGGCTGGTGTGCATGGCCCCGGCGCTGCCACGCCCGTACGGCCCGGAACGGATCGCCACCGCCCGCGCGCTGGAGGCCGCCGCCCGACTGCTGCGCACCGCGCCGGGCGCGCCGGATGACGCCTCCCGGACCGCCCTGGTCGGCGCGGTCGACGCGGCCCGGCACAGCCTCGCCCTCTCCTCCCCGGCGCGGCGGCGCGCCCTCGGCGACGCGCCCGAGCGGCTGCTCGTCCACGCCGAGGCGGCCCTCGCCGGGCCCGCCGACCCGGCGGCCGCCGAACGGTACGCCGCCTGGGCCCGCGACCTGCGGCGGGGCCGCCCGCTGCCGCTGCTCGACCTCACCGACGCGGAGGCCGCCGAACTGCGCGCCCACCGGCCCGACCCCCGGCCCCCGCTGCGCGCCGCACTGCGGCCCGGCTCGGCGCTGCTGCCGATCGGCCTGCGGGTCGCGGTCGGCTGCGCCGCCGCCGGCTGGCTCTCGCTGGCGCTCGGCGTCGGCCGCCCGTACTGGGCGGTGGTCACCGCGGCCTCGGTGTTCCAGGCGAACAGCACGCTCTCCTGGCAGCGCGCGCTGCAGCGGGTGCTGGGCAATCTGCTCGGCCTGACGCTGTTCACCGCCGCGCTGCCCCTCGCCCACTCCGGCCCGGTGGCGCTGATCGGGCTCGGGCTGCTCTGCCAGTTCGGCGCGGAGGCCGCCATCGCCCGCAGCTACTGGCTGGCCACCGTCTTCGTCACCCCGATGGCACTGCTGATGACCGAGTTCGCGGGCCTGCAACCCGCCCGGACCCTGGTCGCCGACCGCTGGCTGGACACCTGCGTCGGCGCGCTCACCGGCCTCGCCGCGTGCCTGCTGGTCACCAACCGCCGGACCGCCGCCCGGCTGTCCCGCGCCCTGGCCGGGGCCGAGACCGCCACCCATGAGGCCCGGGCGGCCGTCGCGTCCGCCGGCGCCGAGGCCGCGGCCGTCCGGACCCGGCTGGCCGCCGCCCTGCTGGAACTGCGCGAGGCCGCCGACACCGCGACCGGCGAGTGGCGCCGCCCGGCCCTCCCGCACCAGCGCGCCGCCGACACCGAACGGCACGCCCACCACCTGCTGACGGCCCTGCTGGAGCGCCGGGGCGCCGGGATGCGCGCCGTCCGGGGCTCGGCAGACAGGCCCTAGGATCGAACGAACGGGTCGGTCGCGGAACGGGAGCAGCGCACGTGGAGGACGTCGTCGCAGGTGTGCTGCGCCAGTGGGAGCGTGCGTACCCCGGCCTGGACACCGGCCCGATCGCCGTCCTCGGCCGGATCAACCGCTGCGCCGCGCTGCTCCAGCAGACCCCCGACCCGCTCACCCGGGCCGGCCTCACCCGCGCCGAGTTCGACATCCTCGGAGCCCTGCGCCGGGTCGACCGCGAGCTGACCCCCACCCAGCTGGCCCGCGAGAGCTTCGCCTCCGGCGCCGCCGTGACCAAGCGCCTGCGGCTGCTGGAGGAACGCGGCCTGGTCAGTCGCCGCACCGACGAGCGCGACCGCCGGGTCGCCCACCTCTCCCTCACCGACGCCGGACGGGAGTCGGTCGACGGCCTGATCCAGGAACTCGTCGCGTACGACCGCGCGTTGCTCTCCGGCCTCACCCCCGACGAGCAGGAGCGCCTCGCCGAGGCACTGGCCGGGCTGCTCAACACCCTTGAGGGCACCATCGGCCGCACCCTCCGGTGAACACCCGCGGGAGCGTCGAGCCGGGCCGGGCCCGTGGGGCCCGCGGCGAGGGCCCGGCCGACCCGATGGCCCGACTCGCCCGGGGGATCGTCCTGCTGGTGGCCGTCGGCTTCTTCACCGCCTCGGTGGTGGCCACCGTCCGCAACCGGGACGGCCTGCCCTACCAACTGGCCGCCGTGGCCCTGCTGTCGGTCCTGCTCGGCTTCCAGATCCTGCACGCCGGCCCCTGGCGCGCCCCGCGCCGCTGGTGGCCGTGGAGCCTGCCCGCCCACGGGGTGCTCACGTACCTGCCCTTCCCGGTCTTCGACGGATCGTGGGTGGGCATCCCCGGCTCGTTCGCCGCCTCGGTGCTGCTGACGGTCGGATCGTCGCGCCGCTGGCTGCTGTTCGGCGCGCTGGTGGCCGGGCAGTACCCGCTCTGCGCGGCCCTCGGCGGCAAGCCCGGCCAGTGCGTCAACGCGAGCGTCTCCACCGCCGTGGGCGGCATCGTGGTGTACGGCGTGGCCCGACTCGCCGAGCTGACCGCCGAGTTGCGGGCGGCGCGGACGGAACTGGCGGAACTCGCGGTGGACCGGGAGCGGCTGCGCTTCGCCCGGGACGTGCACGACCTGCTCGGCTACAGCCTGTCGGTGGCGGCGCTGAAGTGCCAACTCGCCGAGCGGCTGGCCCTGGAGGACCCGAAGGCCGCGCGCGCGGAGATGGCCGAGGCGCTGGTGATGGTGCGGCAGGCGATGTCCGACAGCCGACGCCTGTCGAGCGGCGACGTGCGGATGTCGCTGGCCCGTGAGTGCCGCTCGGCCGCCTCGGTGCTGCGGGCGGCCGGGATCGGCGTCGAGGTCGCCCTGGACTGCGGCGCCCTGCGGCCGGAACCCGACGCGGCGCTGGCGACCGTGGTGCGGGAGGCGGTCACCAACCTGCTGCGGCACAGCATGCCCCGGCACTGCGAGATCCGGGCGGGCCGGGACGACGACGGCACCGTGCGCCTGGTGGTCGCCAACGACGGCGCCCCGGCCGAGGCCGCGTCGAGGGGGCCGGAGGGCGGCCGCGGAGTCCCCAACCTGACCGGGCGAATACGTGCGCTGGGCGGGGAGTTGACGGTCGAGCGGGACGGATCCGGCTGGTTCCGCCTCACCGCCGTCGTCCCCGGTCAGTCCCGTGAAGTCCCGTGAAGTCCCGTGCAGTCCTGCCTCAGTCCCGCCTCAGTCCCGCAGGCCGATCGCCTCGACCGGCCTGCGCCGCAGCGCCAGCCGGGCGGTCAGCAGCACCGTTCCCACCCCCAGCAGCGCCGCCCCGCCCAGCACCGCGCCCACCCAGGAAACCGGCAGGGACGGCCAGGCCGTACCGGTGAGCGCCAGGTTGACCGGCACCAGGACGGCGGCCGTGACCGAGGCCCCGAGCAGCAGCCCCACCCCGACCGTGATCCCGCCCTCCCAGGCCGTCATCCGCAGCACCTGGCCGCGCGTGGTGCCCACCAGCCGCAGCAGGGCGAACTCCCGCAGTCGTTCGCCGGTGGCCATCACCAGGGTGTTCACCACGGCGACGGCGGTGAACAGGCTGATCATGCCGAGCAGCAGCCGCCCGACCGCGGTGGCCGACTGCTGCCGGAGCCGGCGCGCCTCGTCGTAGTCCGCCCGGTCGCTCACCCGGGCCATCGGATAGGTCGCGGCCAGGTCCCGCAACTCCCGGCCGACCAGGCGGGGATCGGCGCCGGGGGCGGAACGGACCAACACCGTCGGCGCCAGCCGGTCCGGTGTGTGGCCGGCGGCGAACTCGGCGGGCAGCAGCGCGTCGGCGAACCGCGCGTCCCGCTCGTACACGGCGACCACCGTGGCGGTGCCGGTGCTGCCGTCCGTCCAGCCGATCCGCACCGTTCCCCCGACCCGGGTGCCGAGCGCGGCGGCCGCCCGCTGCCCCAACGCGATGCCCGTCCCGCGCAGTTCGGACAGCGAGCCGCTGGTCACCCCCGGGTCGACCAGCTCCGTCAGCCCCTGTGGATCGACGATCCCGGCCTCGCCCGTGTACGAGGAGGTCCCGGCGGAGAACGCGGTCGTGGCCGGCACCACCGCGCCCGCCGCCCCGACCCCCGGCAACCGTCGTACGGCCGCCGGGAATTGCGGCGGCAGGCCGATGCCGCCGGCCTCGATCACCTGGTCCGCCAGCAGCCGCCGCCCGTCCTCGGCCACGGCGGCCCGGGCCTTGACCACCGGGACGAACAGCGCCGTCCCGGCGAAGGCCACCGCCAGCACCAGCGGGGTGACGGCGGCCGCGAAGCGGCGCGGCTGGGCGCGTAGTTCGGCGACGGCCAGGTGCCCGGCCACCGGGGAGAGCCGCCGTACCGGCCAGCCGACCAGCAACCCCGTCACCCGGCCGATCAGCGGCCCGAGCAGCGCCACCGCCAGCAGCAGCACCAGCACCATGCTCTCCGCCGTCCCGGCCCCGCGGCGGCTGCCCGTGGACCCGGCCAGCACCGCGCCGCACACCGCGAGCGTCGCCACCCCGAGCAGCGTCCGGACCCGGCCGACCCCCGGCGGCGGCGCCGCGGACTCGCGCAGCGCCCGGGTCGGCTCCACCCGGGAGGCCCGGCGCGCCGCGGCCCACACTGCCAGCTGCGCGGTGACCGCCGTCCCGGCGAGGACGATCAGGGGAGCGGTCGGCCCGACGTACAGCCGTACGTCCGGGCCGACCACCCCGCGGTCGACCAGCTCGCCCCGCAGCAAGGCGGCGAGGCCGACCCCCACCGGCCCCCCGACCGCCGCCGCCGCGGCGGTCAGGACCAGCGTCTCCAGTGCGATCATCCGCCGCACCTGCCCCGACGTGGCGCCCACCGCCCGCAGCAGCGCCATCTCCCGCAGCCGCTGCCGGACGTTCAGCGCGAGGGCCCCGGCCACCACGGACGCGGCGACGAACAACGACAGCACCCCGACCGTCCCGGCGAGCGAGGACAGGCCGTCCCCGGGCCCGGGCGCGCCCGCGAACTCCTGCTCGCCGCGCCGTTCGCCGGTGCTCACCCGGGGTCGGGACCAGGGCGCGGATCCGTCCGTCGGGAAGGCCTCGGCGACGGCCTGCCCGGCCAGCGCGGCCAACGTCCGCGGGTCGGCCCCGTCGCTCGCGGTGAGGCCGATCGCGTCCGCGCCGGTACGTGTGCCCGCGAGCCGGGCGGCCTGCTCGGGGCCGAAGAACAGCACCGACTGCCGAGCCGGGGCCGCCACCAGCCCGGTCACCGTGTACGGACGCGGGGCCTCGACGGTCGCCAGCCGTACGGTCGCGCCGACCGCGACCCCGGCGCGGGCGGCGGTCGCGTCGTCCAGCACCACCTCGTCCGGCCCGGCCGGGGCCCGACCGGCGATCAGCCGGAACGGGGCGAGCACCGCGCTGGACCAGGAGTGCCCGAGCGAGGGGCCGCCCTGCGGCCCGGTGAGGACCTGCCCGGAGGCGGTGACCACGGCGGCCGGGAAGGACAGCTCCGGGACGACGGCCGCAGCGCCGGGCAGTCGGGAGAGCCCGTCGACCAGCGGTCCGGCGTCGGGGATCCGGGTCCAGCCGCCGATCACCACCGGGGCGGCGGCGTAGCGCTCGGTCGGTGTGCCGGCGCGCAGCGCGGACTCCAGCAGCACGCCGCAGGCGACGGTCAGGACCAGGGACAGGCAGAGTGCGACGAAGCCCCCGGCGAAGCCCGCCTTCCGCCCGCGCACCGTCTTCCAGGCCAGCTTCAACACGCTGCTCAGCCCCCCGGTGAGTCGCCCTCGATGTCATCGCGAGCCTAGCCGCGGGATCGGCGGCCGGGATTCCGTGCGTAGGCGAAGAAAGGCCTGGTCGAGCCTTTCCATGGGCCGTCCATGGTCGAATCCATGCGAAACGCACGGGCGGCTACGGCAGGGGGAGCCAGCCCATCTCCCCGGCGATCCGGATGGCGTCCACCCGGCTGCGCCCACCGGTCTTGGCCACCGCGGCCGCCAGGTGGTTGCGGGCGGTGCCGGTCGAGATGAACAGTCGGGCGGCGATCTCCGTGACGGTCGCGCCCTCCGCCGCCAGCCGCAGGATGTCCAGCTCCCGGGGCGTCAACGGGTTCTCCCGCACCTCCAGCGCGGCGACGGCGAGTTCCGGGTCGACGACGCGCTCCCCGGCCGCCACCCTCCGGATCGCCGCCGCCAGCACCTCGGCCGGGGCGTCCTTCCCGAGGAAGCCGAGCGCCCCGGCGGCCAGCGCCCGGCGCAGGTCGGCGGGCCGTACCAATCCGGTGAGGATCAGCGTGCGGCATTCCGGGAGCCGCCCGCGCAGCTCGGCCGCCGCGCGCAACCCGTCCAGGCCCGGCAGGTCGATGTCGATCACCGCGACGTCCGGCCGGACCCGCAGCGCGGTCGGCACCACTTCGTCCCCGCGCTCGACGTCGGCGACGACCGCCAGGTCCCCCTCGTACGAGAGGAGGGCGATCAGCCCCTGCCGCACGATGGTCATGTCCTCCGCCAGCAGGACCCTGATCATTCGTTCTCCCTCCGGTCGAACCGTTCTCCTTGCACAACGGCGGTCCCGGCAGGGCCGTTTCCGTCGCTTGATCGGCCCCAAGGGGTGCGTCGCTCGGCGTAGCCTTCGTGCATGGCAGAGAGCAAGGCCCGGAAGACCGCGACCAAGGCCTCGAGCAAGGCGGCGGATCAGAAGCCGACCGCGAAGAGGGCAGCCGTGAAGCCGGGCGTGAAGCCGGCCGTGAAGCCGGCCGTGAGGCCGAGGAAACCGGAGTCGCACCTGGCGATGGTGCGGCGGGCCCGGCGGATCAACCGTGAGCTGGCGGAGCTGTACCCGTACGCGCATCCGGAGCTGGACTTCGAGAACCCGTTCCAACTGCTGGTGGCCACCGTGCTGTCCGCGCAGACCACCGACCTCCGGGTGAACCAGACCACCCCGGCGCTGTTCGCCGCGTACCCGACGCCCGAGGACATGGCGGCGGCGAACCCGGAGGAGCTGGAGGAGATCATCCGCCCGACCGGCTTCTTCCGGAACAAGGCGAAGTCGCTGATCGGCCTCTCGATCGCGCTGCGCGACGAGTTCGGCGGCGAGGTCCCGGGCCGGCTGGCCGACCTGGTGACCCTGCCCGGTGTCGGCCGCAAGACCGCCAATGTGGTCCTCGGCAACGCCTTCGGGGTCCCCGGCATCACCGTGGACACCCACTTCGGGCGGCTGGCCCGGCGGTTCGGCTGGACCACCGAGGAGGACCCGGTGAAGGTCGAGCTGGCCGTCGCCGAGATCTTCCCGAAGTCGGAGTGGACGATGCTCTCGCACCGGGTGGTCTTCCACGGCCGCCGGATCTGTCACTCCCAGAAGCCCGCCTGCGGGGCTTGCCCGATCGCGCCGCTCTGCCCCGCGTACGGGGAGGGCGAGACCGACCCGGAGAAGGCCCGCAAGCTGCTCAAGTACGAGATGGGCGGCCAGCCCGGCCAACGCCTGAAGCCGCCGTCGGACTTCCCCGGCGAGGCCGCCGCCCGGGCCGACGCCGCCGCCCACCAGGGGCAGGTCGCGGACCTGGCGGTGGGCGCATGATCAAGGGAGTCATCGAAAGGAACGGCCTGCCGGGCTGGCTGGAGCCGGTCCGGGACGCGGCCGAGCGGGTGCTGCCGGAGCAGCTGAGCCGCTTCCTGCCGCCGCGCGAGGGCGGTCGGGCGGCGGCGGTGCTGATGCTGTTCGGCGAGGGGCCGGACGGTCCGGACCTGCTGCTGATCGAGCGGGCCCGTTCGCTGCGCTCGCACGCCGGCCAGCCGTCCTTCCCGGGCGGCGCGCTGGACCCGGAGGACGGCGACCCGGACGGTCCCGGCCCGATCGCGGCGGCGCTGCGCGAGGCCTGGGAGGAGACCGGCCTGGACCCGGCCGGGGTGCAGGTCTTCGCGGAGCTGCCCCGGCTGTACATCCCGGTGAGCAGCTTCGTGGTGACCCCGGTGCTGGGCTGGTGGCGCGAGGAGTCGCCGGTGCGCCCGGTGGACCAGGGCGAGACCGGCGCGGTGTTCCGGGTGACGATCGCCGACCTGGCCGACCCGGCGAACCGGGTCCGGCTGCGGCACCCGTCCGGGCACATCGCGCCGGCCTTCGCGGTCGCCGGGCGGTTGGTCTGGGGGTTCACGGCCGGGGTGATCGACCGGGTGCTGCACCACAGCGGCCTGGAACTGCCCTGGGACCCGTCCCGGGTCGTCGACCTCTCGGACGAGGCACTCGCGCTGGTCCAGGGTGACCTCGAACACTCCCGCGCCCTGCCGGGCGGCGCCGCCGGAACCTCGTGACGGGCCGTCGGCGCGGCCGGTCCGCGAAGCGTGGGAGGGTGTCAGGGTGAACGTCCTGGATGTGCTGCTGATCCTCGCCGCCGTCGGATTCGCCATTTCGGGCTACCGGCAGGGCTTCGTGGTGGGCGTCCTGTCGCTCGTCGGCTTCCTCGGCGGCGGTCTGCTGGCCGTCCAGCTGCTGCCGTTGCTGCTCGACCACCTCAGCCCCGGCACCACGGCCTCGGTGGTGGCCGTCGTGGTGGTGATCACCCTCGCCGCGATCGGCCAGGCGATCACCGCGCACTTCGGCTGGAAGCTGCGCGGACACATCGACCGCCGCCCGGCCCGGGTGCTGGACGCCTCCGGCGGCGCGGTGGTCAACGTGATCTCCATGCTGCTGGTGGCCTGGCTGATCGGTTCCGCGCTGGCCGGCACGTCCCTGCCCACGGTCTCCAAGCAGGTCCGCTCCTCGGCGATCCTCGGCGGCGTCCAGAACGCGCTGCCCGGCGACGCGCCGAACTGGTTCTCCGACTTCTCCAAGGTGCTCGCCCGCAACGGCTTCCCGCAGGTCTTCAACCCCTTCGAGCACGAGCCGATCACCCAGGTCGACACCCCCGATCCGGCGCTGGCCGGCAGCGCGGCGGTGGCCAAGGCCCGGCAGAGCCTGGTCAAGGTGGTCGGCACCGCGACCTCCTGCGGAAAGACCTTGGAAGGCAGCGGCTTCGTCTTCGCCCCGCACCGGGTGATGACCAACGCCCACGTGGTCGGCGGCGTCGACGAGCCGACCGTGCAGATCGGCGGTGTCGGCCAGCTGTACGACGCGACGGTGGTCCGCTACGACTGGCAGCGCGACATCGCCGTCCTGGACGTGCCCAAGCTGAACGCGACCCCGCTGACCTTCGCCGGCGAGGCCAAGACCAACGACAGCGCGATCGTCGCAGGCTTCCCGGAGAACGGCGCCTTCAACGTCCAGCCGGCCCGCATCCGTGGCCGCATCCAGGCCAACGGCCCGGACATCTACCACCGAGGCCAGGTGGTGCGCGACGTCTACTCGGTGCGCTCGCTGGTCCGCCAGGGCAACAGCGGCGGCCCGCTGCTCACCCCGGACGGCCAGGTGTTCGGCGTGGTGTTCGCCAAGTCCCTGGACAGCGCCGACACCGGGTACGTGCTGACCGCGGCCGAGGTGCGCGAGGACGCGCAGGCGGGCAGCGCCGCGAACACCCGGGTGGACACCCAGGGCTGCGCGCTCTGACACCGGTCGTTTCGTTCTGACGCTGATCTTTTCGTCGGCGCGGGATCCGTCGCACCGTCAGTCCGCTCTGGTAGTTTCGGCCGCGCTCACCCGTTCGGCTCAACCGGGCGCCGTCCCGGAGTGAGCTCAACGGGAGGTCGTGGCAGTCCGATGATGGGTCATTCGCACGCGGTGAGCGGGGCGATGCTGTACGCGGCGTCCGCTCCGTTCCTGCCCCCGCTGCTGCTGCACACCAAGCTGGAGCCCGCGGACATACTGATGGGCACGGTGCTGTGCGCTGGGGCGGCCCTGCTGCCGGACCTCGACCACCACGACGGCTCGATCGCCAACTTCCTCGGCCCGGTCTCCAAGGCGCTCTGCCGCTTCGTCGCCTGGGCCTCCGGCGGTCACCGGCACGCCACCCACTCGCTGCTGTTCGTCGCGCTGATGGGCGGCGGCACCTGGGCCGGCGTCACGTTCCTGGGCCGCTACTTCACCCTCGGGCTGACGTTCTTCCTGCTGGCGCTCGCGATCCGGGCCCTGCGGCTCTGCCCGCCGAGCAACGGCCCGGAGGCGTGGATCACCGTCATCGGCCTGTCCGCGCTCGGCACCTTCGGGATGAACGCCTGGATGCCCAATTCGCCCGGCTGGCTGCCGTACGCGGTCGGGCTGGGCACGCTGGCGCACCTGCTGGGCGACTGCCTGACCAAGAAGGGCGCACCGCTGCTGTGGCCGCACAAGGAGCGCTACGAGATCGTGCTGATCAAGCGCAGCGGCAACAACGTCGAGACCAAGGTGCTGGTGCCGATCATGTCGGTGGCGACCTTCGTCCTGCTCTGGTTCACCGCGCTGTCGCCGATCACCAATTGACCGGCTGTTGATCGACTGCGTTGAGCGGCGCGAGGCCTCAGGTCTCGCGCCGCAGTCGTGCGCCCACCCACCGGGCGCGCCGGCCGAGGATGCGCGGGATGCCGAGCTGCCGCTGCGCACCCCGCTGGCGGCCGTCGAGGCCGTCGAAGCCGAGGTCCTCCGCCCAGTCCGGGCGGTGCGCGGAGCGCTGGGGGCTGTTGTGGCGTCGGCCGCGCGGGGCGCCGCCGCGATCGGGCATCCAGGTCATACCGGAATGGATGCCCCTGGGCCGGTGGGGGTAACCGTGCCGGGTCCGTCGAAATTGGCCTATGCGCTTGTCATATGAGCGTCATGGCGGAGGAGTTGGTGCCAACGGCCCTCCCGCGAGCCCGACCGACCCTTGCCCGGTCACTCCTTGTGGCGGCCCACCCAGTCGAGCAGCTCGGCGGTGAACTCCTCCGGCGCCTCCTCGTGCGGGAAGTGCCCGACCCCCGGCAGCAGCCGCCAGCGGTACGGCGCAGCCACGTACTCGCCGCCGCCGAGCGCGGTGTGCGACAGCAGCACCGGGTCCGCCGCGCCCTGGACGTGCAGGGTGGGTGCGGTGATCGGCTTCTTCATCCGCCGGGCGAACTGGATGCCGTCCGGCCGGGCCATCGAGCGCAGCAGCCAGCGGTACGGCTCGATCGAGCAGTGCGCGGTGCTGGGGATCTGGATCGCCTGCCGGTACGCGTGCACGGCCGCCTCGTCCAGCTTGGTCGGCCCGGTCCACTCGTCCAGGTAACGCCCGACCAGCGCGGCGTCATCGGCCACCAGACGGCGTTCCGGTATCCACGGCCGCTGGAAGCCCAGCACGTGGTCGAAGGCGGCCATCTGCTTGCGGTCGGTCAGCAGCGCCCGGCGCAGGTCCCTGGGGTGCGCGGCGGAGACCACGGTGAGGCTCTGGATCACCGACGGGCGCATCACCGCCGCCACCCAGGCCAGGGTCCCGCCGGAGGCGTGCCCGACCAGGTGCGCCCGGCGCTCGCCGAGCGAGCGGATCACACCGGTGATGTCCAGGGCGAGGTTGCCCGGGTCGTAGCCGCGCGGGGTGCGGTCGCTGCCGCCGATGCCGCGCAGGTCGAGCGCCACCGCGCGGTAGCCGGCCGCGGCGAGCGCGGTCAGCTGGTGGCGCCAGGCCCACCAGTACTCGGGCCAGCCGTGCACCAGCAGCACCAGCGGGCCGGAGCCCAGCTCGGCGATGTGGAAGCGGGCGCCGTTGGCCGCGAGGTCGCGGTGCGTCCACGGACCGGACTGCCGGATGCCCCGGGCCTCCGCAGCGGCCCCGCCGCCGTGCCGGCCGCCGCCCGGGGCGTCATCGGCGGACCCCTGGCCGGGTTGCTGTCCGACGGTCTCCGGTCCAGCGGTCTCCGGCCCGGCAACCTCCGGCCCGGCAACCTCCGGCCCGGCAACCTCCGGCCCGGCAACCTCCGGTCCGGGCTCCTGCCCCGGGGCCAGCTCGGAGTCGGGGCCGGAGCCGGAGTCGGGGCCGGAGTCGGCGGACGGCTGCGCGGGCACGGGCTTCTGGTCAAGCGGCATACCGAGAGCGTGTCACATCCGCGCACCGGACACGTGCCCGGCACTCGCTGTCGGTGGGCCCGAGTACGTGCCCTGCGGGGTCCTGCGGGGTCCCGCAGGGTCCTGCGGATCAGGGGCCGTTACGGGATGCGGCCCAGGCCCCGGTCGATCTCCTCCTGGGTGGCCGGGCGCGGCCGGACGTTCTTCAGCACCTCGGCGGTCTTCTGGACGCCCTCGATGGTGCGCTCCGGCTTCTGCATCTTCTTGAAGATGCGCACGGCCACGAACGCGACCAGCGCGGCGATGAGCACGTGGAAGAGGGCCGAGAGGGCGAACGCCCCGCCCAGCGGCACGCCCAGCCAGTGGATGAAGTAGGCGAGCGCGATGCTCGCCATCGGAATGGCGGCCAGGCCGATCACCCCGGCGACGGCGAAGAAGATGCTGCCGGTGGCGCCGCGCTTGACGTCCGCTTTGATCTCGGCCTTGGCGAGCGCGATCTCGTCGTGGACGAGCGAGGTGAGGTCGGCGGTGGCCGCCGCGAACAGCTGCCCCACCGAACGCTCGCCCTCGTAGGGCGCCCGGCCGTTGCTGGACGGGTCTGCGGCTCCTGCGGGCATCAGCGGTTCTCCTCTGCGGCTGCTGCGGCGTGACGCCGTCGCGGGTGCGGTTCCGGTGCCGGTGGGGGTTCCGGAGGCGTCAGTGGGTTGTCGACAGCTCAGAATCATGCCCCTACCGGTCAGTCGGACACCACTCCGGGGCCCGCCGGGAGGACGTGTCCCAGTTGCGGAGAGCGTCCGGAGCCCCTTGGGGCGGCCTTCGGGAGGGCTTCCGGGGGCGGCCTTCGAGACGGTCCGGGGAGGCCCCCGAGGGGCTCAGCGGCCCGGTTCGGGGCGCTCGTCGGGCAGGTCCTCGGCGGGCTCGGAGGCCCGCGCCCGCCAGGCCGGGTCGTCCTCCTGGTAGATGTCCGGGATGCCGTCGCCGTCCGTGTCCCGGCCTTCCTCCTCGCACAGCGCGCGGTAGTGCCGGTTGCGCAGCTTGAGCAGCACGGTGGCGACCAGCGCGCAGAGCAGCGAGCCGACCAGGACGGCGGTCTTGGAGCGGTCGGTCAGCGTCGGGTTGTCCCGGAAGGCCAGTTCGCCGATCAGCAGGGAGACGGTGAAGCCGATGCCGGCGAGCACCGAAACGGCGAACAGGTCGGCCCACTTGAGCTGCGGGTTCAGCTCGGCCCGGGTGAACCGGGCGGCCAACCGGGTGCCGCCGAATATGCCCACCGTCTTGCCGACCAGCAGGCCGATCACGATGCCGAGCGGGGTGGCCTGGGTGAACACCTCGCGCAGCGTCGGGCCCGAGATCGTCACCCCGGCCGAGAACAGCGCGAACAGCGGGACGGCCAGCCCGGCGGAGATCGGGCGGACCAGGTGCTCGATGTGCT
Organism: Kitasatospora sp. NPDC018058; assembly: GCF_044327205.1. Lineage (NCBI taxonomy): Bacteria > Bacillati > Actinomycetota > Actinomycetes > Kitasatosporales > Streptomycetaceae > Kitasatospora > Kitasatospora sp. NPDC018058. The sequence continues at coordinate 46,214 of NZ_JBIRFA010000052.1, forward strand.
CGCCGGGGGAGTGCTCCTCGTCGCCCTCCCGGTGGCAGCGCAGCATCAGGCCCATCGCGACGCCCGCCACCGTGGCGTGGATGCCGCTCTCGTGCATCAGCGCCCAGACCACCACGGCCAGCGGTACGAACAGGTACCAGCCCTTCACCCCGCGCCGGTGCAGGAACCAGAACAGCACCAGGCCTGCGAAGGCCAGGCCGAGCGCCCAGAACTTGATGCCGGAGCTGTAGAAGATCGCGATGATCAGGATCGCGATCAGGTCGTCGACCACCGCCAGGGTGAGCAGGAACGCGCGCAGCGCCGACGGCAGGTGACTGCCGACCACGGCCAGCACACCGAGTGCGAAGGCGATGTCGGTGGCGGTCGGGATGGCCCAGCCGCCGGGGTGGCCGCCGCTGCCGGAGTTGACCAGGACGAACAGGATCGCGGGCAGCGCGACGCCGCAGACGGCGGCGATCACCGGCAGCAGCGCGGCACTCGGGGTGCGCAGCTCGCCCGCGACGAACTCGCGCTTGAGCTCGATGCCGGCCACGAAGAAGAAGATCGTCAGCAGGCCGTCCTTGGCCCAGTTGGCCAGGGTGAGGTCGAGGTGGAGCGGGGTGGACGGTCCGATGGTGTAGCCGAGCACGCTCTCGTACGAGTGCGGCCAGACGTTGGCCCAGATCAGCGCGACCCCGGTGGCGGCCAGCAGCAGCATGCCGCCGACCGTCTCGGTGCGCAGGGCGTCGGTGATGAAGGTGCGCTCGGGCAGTGACAGCCGGCCGAGAAGCTGCCGGCGGCGGGTCGTCGGCTTGTGGGCGGGCGGCTGGTCGGTCACGCGGGACCTCCTGAGGGGCTGGGAGCGGCAACGGTTGCACGGGTGGTGCAGTTGCCGACCAGACTTCCCGGCGCGCCCTGTGACGCCCGGATTCCTACTCAAGGATCTTGATGCGTCCTTAACAGTCTAGCGGGGCGTTCAGATGGCTTCCGGATCGTCCTATCCAAGGACTTAAGCCCTGCGGGTCGGTTCTGCACTCCTGAGGAGCAGCGGCCCGGTACCCGAACGGCCTCAGCCGCGTGCAGTCGGGTGAGCGCCTCCGTATCGCCGGTCGCGGGGGCCGCCCGGTTCCGGGACGGCGCGACTCCCCCGTCTTCTTGCCGGAGGCATGAGCATGCCCGGTCGCGGCATCACCGTGCCCGAAGCGCCGCTCTTACCTGGTGATCTCGTTCTCGGCCATCCCGGTCTCGGCCATCCCGTTCCCGGTGATCCCGACCGTGGTGATCCCGACCCTGGTGATCCGGTTCCGGGCGATCCCGTTTCGGTGATCGCATCTTGGGTGATCGCGTCTTGGTGTGCTCGCCGGGCCGGACGGCTTGTTCGGCGAGCCCGTTCGCGACGCGCTCGCCGATTCTGACGGCCCGGTGGTCCCGGTCGGGAGAATGCCGCCAGGTACCGGCGCGGCCGCCGGGCGCCGTCCCTCCGGCCGCCTGCCCTGCCGGGCGCGGCCGCGCTGCGCTCGACCGCCGACGACATGTTCCGCTACCCGCACGCGCACCTGTAGCGGGACACCGTTCAGCCGTTCAGCCGTTCAGCCGTTCAGCCGTCCCGCTGCCCGAGCGGGCCGACGCGGCGGCGCTACGGACGGCGCTCGGCGAGATCCGCCGGCCCAGGGTCGGGCGGCGCCGGGGCGGGGCCACCCGGATCTGCCTGGGGTGGAACCAGTGGCTGCCGACCGACGGGGAAGGCGGCGATGGGGCCGGCGGGGAGGTCGGTGGGGAGGTCGGAGCTTCCGCGGGGTTGGTGTTCCATACCGGGGCGACTCGGGGATTCGCCGCCTTCGTCGGGTTCAGCCCGCGGGCCGAGGTGGGGCTGGCGGTGCTGGCCGGGGCCCGGGCGACGCGCGGCCCGGGCTTCGTCCGCAGCGCGCACGGGACGCTGCGCACCTCGGTCGTCCGGCGCGAGGCCGCGATCGCCGCCGCGAGGCCCTGATCGCCCGTCGGGGGCGTGACGACAGGGCCCCGGGCGGTGGTGTCCGCCCGGGGCCCCGGTCACTGCGTCAGCGTGTTCAGCCGTCGCTCAGCGCGTGCACATGTTGCTCAGTGCGTGCAGCCGTTGCTCAACGTGTTCAGCCGTTGCTGCCGGAGGGCGGGAGCTGGGCCTGGATCTGGCTCATCACGGTGCTGTCGGCGAGGGTGGTGGTGTCACCGACCTCGCGGCCCTCGGCGATGTCGCGCAGCAGGCGGCGCATGATCTTGCCGGAGCGGGTCTTCGGTAGCTCGCCGACGACCTTGATCTGCTTCGGCTTGGCGATCGGGCCGAGCGTGCGGCCGACGTGCGCGCGCAGCTCCTCGACCAGCTCCGGGGTCTCGGTGACGCCGCCGCGCAGGATCACGAAGGCGACGATGGCCTGGCCGGTGGTGGCGTCGGTGGCGCCGACGACCGCGGCCTCGGCGACGGCCGGGTGCCCGACCAGGGCCGACTCGAC
>NZ_JBIRFA010000053.1:0-48152 GCF_044327205.1 Kitasatospora sp. NPDC018058
GGAACATCGTTGGCCATGCCGTAGCGGTTGGAGCCGAACACGCCGCCCGACTGGTTGGCCTCGTAGAACACCTGGTCACCCGGCCGGTACACACCTATCCCGGTCGGCCCCGAGTCGACGATCTTGTTGTAGCGGTACGCGGTGTAGCTGCTCATCGGGTGGGACGAGAGCGTGGAAGCGTTGAGGTCGCCGTCCGTGTTGTAGTTCGTCCGGACCCTCCGGTTGCTCTCCTGGTAGTAGTTGAAGGTGCCCGCGCCCTTGTCGCGCCAGCCGGCGAAGATGACCACGTGCTCGGCGCTGTTGAGGATGTCGCCGGGCTGGAGGTCCGAGTTGTTGATGGCGGTCGCGTAGGAGGGGAGGCCGCCGGTGTTCGGGCTTTCGGGCAATTCCCACGCCATGGAGACGTATCCGGAGCAGTCCTGGCGGTAGCGGCCGCCGGTCTGGGAGTCGGACCACCAGCTGTACGGCGCCTGGAGTCCGTTGGTGCTGTAGGGGACGGCCTGGTTCACCCAGTCCTGGGCGCGGGCCAGTACCTGGCTGCGGGTGACCTTGCCGCCCGGGGCGGCGTTGTTGCCCAGCGAACCGGTCGACGACGCCGCTATGTACGTGGACTGGACGCTGTCGGCGTGAGCCGGAGTGGAGGCGAGCACCGCGGACGCGACGCTGGCGGCGACCAGGACGCCGGCCAGGCGCGAGGACGACTTCTTGAGATGCATGGACGTGTTCCTTCGGTAGATGGTGCAGAGGTGAAAGGTGGGGTGGTGCGGGTTCAGTGCCGGACCCCGAGCGCGGCGAGAGCCGCCAGCACCGACGGATCGGTGCCGGTGTCGTACGCCGGGGCGGGACGCTCCTGGAGTTCGTCGAACTGGAAAAGCGTGAGGACGGCGCCCTGCTGGAGCGCGTAGAGGTGGTTGGTCTGCCGCTCGGGGGCCGAGATGCCGCCGACGCCCGTCCAGGTCCTGGACCATGACGTGCCGTCGGCGGTGACTGCGGTGCGGGTCACGGTCGCGTCCTGGGCCACGCCCTGGCGGGCCTGGAGCTGTCGAGAGGCCGTCTGGCAGGCGTCCATGTCAGCGAGGAGCTGCTGGTAGGCGGCGTGCGCGGCCTCGGGCCCCGAGAAGGAGAACAGCTGCTGCCCCGCAGGGTTCTGAGCCGCGCTGAGGTAGCCCTGCTCCTGCCAGGTGGTGGCGCCGGTGACGCTCGCGCACTCGTTGAGGGTGATCTTCCGGCCGTGCACGTCCTGGCTGCTCAACGGCCCGTCGGGCTTCCATCCGAGTTTCGGTGCCATGGGCAGTTGCGCCAGGCCGGCCGGTTGGACGGCGGGGGCGAGGGCAGCGCCCGGGTCCCCCTTGGCCGGAGCCGGGGCCACCGGCTTCGCAACGGCCGGTGGCGTCGCCGCGGCCGATGCACTCCCCGTTGCCGGTGCAGACTCGGGCCGGCCAGCGGGGCTCGCTTCGACGACCGTAGCCGTCGGGGTCGGCGAGGGCTCCGGTGCAGTCGCCGAAGTATCAACTCCGCTGCCCATAGGAGGCGTTGCACCGACAGACGCGGTGGCGGCGTGAGCACCCGAGCTCGACGCGGCAGCTGTGGCCGTGCCGGTGTCGGCCGCACCACAACCCGTCACCACGGCCGCGGTGCAGAGGGCCAGGACCGCCGACACGGCGGTGAAGGTCGATCGTCGAGTGCGTCCGGGCATGACGGCTCCCGTGGAATGAGAAGGGCGGGAAGGAAGAAGAGGCGGCCAGATGCATGGCGATTACGTTCGCAAGACATGGCGGGCGGATACGCCTGGAGTCCAGGGCGAGGGATCAGCGGCGGTCCAGGGCGAAGCCGTGCGAGGAGAGCGGTCCGCTCACGCGGTCGATCAGTGCCTGCACCTGGGCCAGCATGGTGGCCTCGGAGGTGGCCTGGACGAAGAAGTAGAGCTCCAGCCTCTGCCCGGCCGGCATGACGGTGAGGTGCTCAAGTCCCTCGGACGGCCTGGCGTGAGCCCAGATCAGGTCCTCGACGAGCGGTCCGGCCGGTTCGGCGGGCGGGTTGGCGTGCGATGGCTCCAGGCGGGCCATGACGACCCGGATTGCGCTCAGTCCCACCCGATGACCTGTGAGGACACGACGGAGACGGCCCGGACGCCGGCATCGGTCGCGGCGGAGGCGGCCGGGACGGCGGCGAACAGGAGCAGAGCGGCGAGGGCAGCGGTGGCGATCGAGGAAGCAGTGCGGAGCACAGGGGTCCCCCAGAGAAGTCGATGGTGAGGTGGGTCGATGCGACCCTTTGCGGCCCGGGCTGGGGAGTTGTTCTCCTCGCCGTCCCGGTGATCACCATCCTGCTGGTCCGGCCCGCCCCGGGGAACGGTTTCGGGCTGTCACCAATGGGCCGGGCCGCTTGATGACACCTCCCTGTTGGCGATTATGATCGCCAATGGGGAGGCTCGCCGACACCGACTTGGAACTGGGTGTCGGCGTACTCGGTGAAGTGGCCCTGGCAAGATTTCCGTGAAGCCGAGGAGTGCGACCGTGCGCCGGTGACGATCCGTCACATCTTCAGGCCTGCACGCCGCGGAGCGGCTGAACCGGTTGGTCGCACGCTGCCAGGAGTTGGACCACACTCACGACCTGGTGCGTCAGTTCGCCGCCATGCTCGATGCCCGCGACGCCAGCGGACTCCCGGACTGGCTCGGGAAGCTCACGGCCTCCCGCCTCCCGGCGCTGGCCAGCTTTGCCAAGGCCATCCGCGAGGACCAGGCCGCGGTCGTGCAGGGCATCACCACCCCGTTCAACTCCGGCGTCAACGAGGGCCGCATTACCGACGTCAAACTCCAGAAGCGAATCATGGCCGGCCGCGCCGGAGTGCCGCTGCTTCGCCACCGCGTGATCCTCATAGCCCAACTCCGACGACGCCGCCCGTGACGGAGCGTCACCGGCGCACGGTCGCACTCCCCGGCTTCACGGAAATCTTGCCAGGGCCGGTGAAGTGCTCAGGTAAGTACGGATGAACGTGCTCAGTCGTCAGACGACTCTGTGGCCCGCTCGATGGCCATGGGGGCAGTTCTTCAGTCTGTGGCTGGAGCCGCTGGCGCAGACGCCGACGCCGTAGGAAGCGAGCCGAGCAGTGCGGCGGTGCACTCCTCGGCGAGGTCCTCGGCGTGGGCGGGGAGGGGCTCGCCGGCCCGGAGGTGGCGGCGGACCAGCGAGAGGGGCAGGTCGACCACGGCGAGCGCGACTCGCTCGGTGGCCTGGTGGCCTTCGGCGCCCAGGGCAGTGGCGAGGGAGGCGAGGGAGGCGCGCACGCGCTGGTCGCCGCGGTCCGCCCGCTGGAGGTGTTCCTCGGGCCAGTCGGCGCGCCCGAAGTCCTCGGCGCCGTAGAGGAGGAGAGCGGCCTCCTGCGGGTGGGCGCGGCTCCAGGCGACGACATGGCGTGCCGCCGCACACCCCGCCTGCCGCGCGTCGACGCCTGCTTCGAGGGCCTTGAAGTAGCCCTCCTGGAAGCTCTCTACCGTCCGCAGCCACACCTCGGCGAGCAGCGCGGCCCGTCCGGCGAACCGGTGGTACACCGAACCGCTCGGGGCGCCCACCTCCGTGGCGACCGCGGACATCGTCACCGCGGCCGGGCCCCCTGCGGCGGCCAGTCGCACGGCGGCGTCGAGGAGTTGCTTCACATCGAAGCGGGGTGGTCTTGCCATGAACTAGAGAGTACTCTCCACAATATTAGAGATGCACCTCTAAAAAGAACCCGAGGAGGACGCATGGGCGTCTACAACGTGCACGAGCGCCTGCTGGCCGCGAAGCGGAGCGAGGTGGGCGCGCTGATAGACACCCTGGCGAGCAGTGACGACAAGCTACGGCCGCAGGGCAGCTGGCCGTCGATGGCGTTCGACCGTCCCCTGGCGGTCGGAGCGGCCGGCGGGCACGGCCCGGTCCGCTACACCGTCGCCGCACATGTCCCCTCGCAATGGGTGCGCTTCACCTTCAGCGGGCCGCGCGGCTTCCACGGATTCCACGAATACGCCGCCCTGGCCGTCGACGAGGAGCACACGCTACTGCGCCACACCCTCGCCATGGCCGCCCGCGGCCCGGCGCGCCTCACCTGGCCGCTCATCTTCCGCCCCCTCCATGACGCCTGCCTGGAGGACAGCCTGGACCGCGCCGAACTGGCCTGTTCGGGCGCGGTGACCCGCCCGGCTCGTTGGAGCCGCTACGTACGGCTGCTGCGCGGCCTCATGCGCTGACCACCGGGCACGCGCGCTCACGTCCAGACCGCACCACAGAGGGTCGACACAGGCGTGAGCGCGCTCCAAGGGTCGCGGGCAGCCCGAGGCGCAGTATTCAGTACATCAAGAAGTGAGTACGTTCATCCGTACGTGGCTGGGCACGTTCACGGCCCTGGCAAGATTTCCGTGAAGTTCACGGAAATCTTGCCAGGGCCACGTTCACCCGTACGCCGACACTGGGGGGATGCACAGTGCTGGAAGCGTTCGGGTTGGACACCCGCACGGAGGCTGTCTACCGGGAGATGCTGGAGGGGACGCCCGGTGGTGTCGCCGAACTGGCGGCACGGGTCGGAACGACCGAGTCTGGGGTGCGAGAAGTGCTTGACCAGTTGGTCGAGCTCGGCCTGCTGACCCCGTCCCGGGAGGTCGTGGGCGGGCTCCGCGCCGTCAGCCTGGAGGCGGGGCTGGCACACCTGCTGCGCCGGCAGGAGGAGGAACTGGCCAGGCGTCACCATGCCCTTGCGGTCGGCAAGGCCGCCGCGGCCCGTGCCATGGCCGAGTACTCAGCCATACGCCCCGAGACCGACCAAGACGGCAGCGAACGCCTCGTCGGCCTCGACGTCATCCAGGGCCGCCTGGAGATCCTCACCCGGCGGCTCCGCGAGGAGTGCCTGTCGATCATCCCGGGCGGCGCCCAGTCCGAGGCGAGCCTGGAGGCTTCACGACCTCTGGACGAGCAGGCCCTGAACCGGCAGGTGCGGATGTGCGCCGTCTACCAGGACAGCGCCCGCAACGACCCGGCGACGCTCGCCTACGCCCAGTGGACCACCGAACGGGGTGGGGAGGTCCGCACCAGCCCCGTCCTGCCCTCTCGCCTCCTGATCTTCGACCGGACCACGGCCCTCGTCCCGATCGACCCGGACAACTCGCGCCTGGGCGCCCTGTGTACCACCTCCCCGGGCATCGTGGCCACGCTGGTCGCACTCTTCGAGCAGACCTGGGAGGCGGCCGTTCCGCTGGGCGCGGCGCGCGGGCAGGCGTCGGAGGACGGGGTCAGTTCGGGAGAGCAGGAGTTGCTGAGGCTCTTGGCGTCGGGGATGACGGACGAGGCCGCGGGCAAGCGGCTGGGTGTTTCGATGCGCACGGTGCGGCGGCAGATGGCGGCCCTGATGGAACGGCTCCAGGCCACGAGCAGGTTCGAGGCGGGCCTGAAGGCGGCCCGGTGTGGCTGGCTGTGAGCCGACGCCAGCCCATCCGAGCCGCGAGCTACTCTGGGTGGGCTGGCATCAAGGGCCCGTCACGTGAGCCGGCGGGCGTCACGGAGTCGCTGTTCGTAGGTGGCGTCGACGGCGAGCAGGAGGAGGGAGGGCGGCGGCGAGGGGGCCCAGCGCGGGAGGACCGAGGATCTGGACGACGGTTGGGATGAGTTCGTGCCCGGCAAGAACGGGGGACACTCCCGCGCGCTGGCCGAGTCGCAGACCGATCTGCCGCCCATCATCGTCCGCTGCCGGACGAGCGCCGCACCGACGTCGTCCAGGTCTTCCCGAATGGCGACGCGCTGCTGCGGCTGGTCACCGCCGTGCTCTTCGAGCTCCACGCCGAATGGATCGCCTTCCCCCGCCGCTACTTGCCCGAAGGCAGCATGGACCAGTTCTACCCCACCAAGCTCCCCGAAAGCGCCCCCGCACTACCCAACACCACCAACACGCCCGCCGATTGATCGGCTACACCATGAAGGGGGACACGACTGCGGCGCGGGGCGCCGGAGCGCGGCCAGGGCGCGGGAGTGAGCAGTCGTCCCTGGGCGAGCACGACGCGGGCAGCCGGGCAGACGGTCGTGGTAGCGAGGGCTGTGACGGCGTCAACGAGGGCGCACTCGTCGGCGGTCAGCAGGTCGGCAGGCACACGTCGAGTGTCCGCCCGATCCGTGGGGGCAGCCCATTGACGGGGCGACGGAGTGATTTCAGCCAAGAACTCGACACCTGTCGGCGTCACAGGGCCAGTGCGGCGAAGGCCGCGTCGAGGAAACCGTCCGGCAGACCCGTTCCCCTCCAGGTCCAGTCGGACGCACTCACCGCCTCGGCGGCTTCCTCAACAGCCCATCCGGCGCTCGCGGGGTCTTCTGCGGGCAGGCCCAGCGCGACCACCGCCCAGGACGCCAGCGCCTCGACCCCCAGGTACTGCCACCACTCGGCGTCATCCCACCCCCGGCGTTCGGTGGCCTTGTTCGTCCAGGCCGTGCGGAAAAGCAAGGCGAGCGCGGAGCGCGGATCGCCTGCGGAGGCCTCAACGGCGCACCGCACAGTCCGCAGGTGCTCCAGCTCCGCGGCCCAGGGATGCATCGCGAAGAATTCCAGGTTGCGGCGAAGGGTTGGCCGGAACGCCCGTCCCCGGCCACGGTTCCAGCGCTCGGCCGGTGTCCACAGACCGCCCGGGCCATCACCCAGCCGTGCCGCTTGGGCCTGTGCCGCGACATCGCCGAGCACCGCGTCGCGCCAGCCGAGCCCGTACGCCCTCTGAGCGGCGACGATCGCGTGGATCTGCCCGTCCGTGGCCGGCGCGTCGAGAAGCGCGTCGTCGCAGCCGTCCCACAGCACGGCGAGCGCCCCGGTCACCGCCTCCGTGCAGCGCGCGTGCAGATCACCCACGGGTACATGGGTCCAGGGCAGCAGCGCCAGATAGGTCCTGTCCCACAACTCCCGCATGGATATATCCTCCGACATGGTCCTGTCCTCGTCCACGGCTGCCGTCCGGGCCCTCAGAGGCGGCGCAGCACGGCGACGACTTTGCCAAGGATGGTGGCGTTGTCGCCGTTGATCGGCTCGTACGCCGGGTTGTGGGGCATCAGCCAGACCTGGCCGTCCTCGCGCTTGAGGCGCTTGACGGTGGCTTCGCCGTCGATCATGGCGGCCACGATGTCGCCGTTCTCGGCGATGGGCTGGCGGCGCACGACGACGGTATCGCCGTCGCAGATGGCCGCCTCGATCATCGAGTCGCCGCGCACGGTGAGCGCGAACAGCTCGCCCTCGCCGACCAGTTGGCGGGGCAGCGCGAAGACGTCCTCGACCGTCTGCTCGGCCAGGATCGGACCGCCGGCGGCGATCCTACCCACCAGCGGCACGGGGACAGGGACGCCGGTGCTTCCGGTGCTGTCGGCAGGTACGGCCTGGCGGTCGGCCCACACGCGGTAGGCGCGGGGCCGGTGCGGGTCGCGATACAGGAAGCCCTTGCGCTCCAGGGCCTTCACCTGGTGGGCGACCGAGGAGGTGCTGGTCAGGCCGACGGCCTCGCCGATCTCGCGCATGGACGGCGGGTAGCCGCGACGCTGGACGGAGTCGCGGATGACCTCGATCACCCGGCGCTGGCGCTCGGTGAGGCCCTCGGCGTCGGTGCGCACGCCCGGGGGCCGGCCACTACGGGCGCGGGTTGTCGTGGTGTCGGCCATGGTGCCCTCTCGATCGTGCGGGTGTTGACTGTATCCGGCGTCCTGCGGGTCCGTCACTGGGCTTTCGGGTTCGCTGACCTGCCCGGATGCCCGCTCGGGGGTGCGCGCCGTGTCATCGGAAGTCCCGGCTGCGGGCGCCGGGGGCGAGGGTGAGCGGGACGAGGCGGGTGGCGACGAGGTTGACGGCGCCGTCGCGGCGTTCGGCCGTGCCGTGGACCAGCAGGCCGGCTGACTGCAGGGCGGCCCGGCGCTGGCGCTCCCATATGTGCGGCTGGCAGATCACGTTGACCAGGCCTGTTTCGTCTTCGAGGCTGAGGAAGAGCACGCCGCCAGCCGTCGGCGGGCGCTGGCGGTGGGTGACGAGTCCGCCGACAGCGACGGGCGTGCCGGGGGCGGCGCCGGTCTTGAACGCATCCGCGGTCAGGGCGCCGCAGCGCTCCAGGTGGGCGCGGGCGTGCTGGACGGGGTGGGCGGTCGCGGAGGTGCCGGTGGCCCACAGGTCGGCGATGGTCTCCTCGACTGCCGTCATCGGCGCGAGGTCGGGGGCGGCGAGGGCGGGGGCGGTGCCCGGGAGCATGGCGGCGCTGGTGCGGGCGAGCAGTCCGGCGGACCACAGGGCCTGGCGGCGGTTCAGGCCGAGACTGGCGAAGGCGCCAGCGGTGGCGAGCGCTTCGAGGGCGGGTTCGGGCAGGTCGGTGCGGCGGGCGAAGTCCTCCAGGTCCGTGTACGGCTGGCCGGCGGCGATCGTCTCGGCCTGCTCGTCGCCGAGCCCGCGGACGGCCGCCAATCCGAGGCGGATCGCGGGCCCGGCTTCTCCCCCGTTGCCGGGCGGTGCGAGTTCGAGGGTGGGCCGGGCCCGGCTGTGGTTGATGTCGGCGGGCAGCACGGTGACGCCGTGGCGACGCGCGTCCTGGATCAGCGTCAAGGGGCTGTAGAAGCCCATCGGCTGGTTGGCAAGCAGCGCGCAGGTGAAGGCGGCCGGGAAGTGGCACTTGAGCCAGGCACTCGCGTACACCAGCAGGGCGAACGAGGCTGCGTGGCTCTCCGGGAAGCCGTACCCGGAGAAGGCGTCGATCTTGGCGTAGACGTCCTCCGCGACATCCTGGGGGATGCCTCGCTCGGCCATCCCGGCGAGGAGACGCTCGCGCAGCTCGGCGACCCGTTCGTGGGAGCGCTTGGCGCCCATGGCCTGGCGCAGCTTGTCGGCTTCGGTGGGGGTGAATCCGGCGCAGTCGATGGCCAGTTGCATCATCTGCTCCTGGAACAGCGGGACGCCGAGAGTCTTGGCAAGGGCGCGCTCCATCAGCGGGTGCGGGATAACCGCGGGTTCGCGGCCGTTGCGGCGGTTGATGTAGGGGTGGACGGATCCGCCCTGGATGGGGCCGGGGCGGATGAGGGCGACCTGGACCACGAGGTCGTAGAAGGCCCGGGGCCTGAGTCTGGGCAGGGCCGAGGCCTGCGCGCGGGATTCGACCTGGAACAGGCCGATGCTGTCGGCGCGGCAGAGCATCGCGTACACGTCGGGGTCGTCGGGCGGAATGGTGGCGAGATCGAGGCGGCGGCCGTGGTGTTGGGCGATCAGGTCGCAGGCGTCGTGCAGGGCGGAGAGCATGCCGAGCCCGAGCAAGTCGATCTTGACGAGCCCGGCTTCGGCGCAGCCCTCCTTGTCCCACTGCAGGACGCTGCGGCCGGGCATGGTGGCCCACTCGGTGGGGCAGGTCTCGCTGATGGGTTCGCGGGTGAGGACCATGCCGCCGGAGTGGATGCCGAGGTGGCGGGGCAGGCCGCGCAGCTGGGTCGCGAGGTCGCGTACGTCCGCCGGGACCGGGGCCTCGGGGGGTGGCATGTCCCGCCAGCCGGTCTCCCGGCTGAAGCGGTCGAGGTCGCCGGGTGCATAGCCGAGGGCTCGGGCGGCGTCGCGGATGCTCATCCGAGGCTGGTAGGTGATCAGGTTGGCGACCTGGGCGGCGTGGTCGCGGCCGTAGCGCTCGTAGACGTACTGAATGGCCTCCTCGCGGCGCCGGTGCTCGATGTCGAGGTCGATGTCCGGTGGCCCGTCCCGCTCGGGTGACAAGAAGCGCTCGAAGAGCAGGCCGTAGTGGATCGGGTCGACCGAGGTGATCCCGAGGGCGTAGCAGACGGCGGAGTTGGCGGCCGAGCCGCGGCCCTGGCACCAGATGTCGGCGGTGCGGCAGAAGTCGACGATGTCGTGGACGATCAGGAAGTAGCCGGCGAGGTCGAGTTGCTCGATGACGTCGAGCTCGTAGGCGATCTGGCGGTGCGCCTTGGTGTTGGCGGGGGCGAAGCGGCCGGTGGCGGCTTGCAGGGTGAGGTGGCGTAGCCAGCTGGCTTCGGTGTGGCCGCCCGGGACGGGGTAGCCGGGCAGGCGGGGGGTGATGTCGCGGAAGTCGACTGTGCAGGCGCGGGCGAGGTCGACGGTGTTCTGCTGGACGCCGGGCCAGGGGGCGAGGCGGTGGGCCATCTCGGAGGGGGAGCGCAGGTGCGCGGTGCCGGCCGCGGCGAGGTAGGGCTCGGCTTCGGCCAGGGAGCGGGACTGGCGCAGTGCGGCGAGGGTCTGGGCGAGGCGGGCCTGGGCGGGGGAGGCGTGGTGGGCGGCGGTGGTGGCCACCAGGGTGAGGCCGGTGCGGTGGGCGAGGTCGGCGAGGGCGGTGTTGCGGTCGTCGTCGCCGGGCAGGTGGTGGTCGGTCAGCTCCACGTACACGTTCTCGCGGCCGAAGCGCTCGGTGAGGGAGCGCAGCTCGCGCTCGGCGCCGGTCGGTCCCTCGGTTTCCAGGGCGCGGCGTACGGCGCCTTTGCGGCAGCCGGTCAGGATGGCCCACTGGTTGTTGTGGGTGTCGGCGAGGCGGTCGGTGTCGTAGCGGGGGCGTCGTTTGCCCTGGCCGGCGAGGTGGGCGTCGCCGATGGTCTTGGAGAGGCGGCGGTAGCCGTCGGGGCTGCGGGCGAGGACGAGCAGGTGCTCGCCGTCCTGGTCGGGGACGCCGGTGGGGGCGGTGGTGGCCTCCAGGGTCAGCTCGGCGCCGAACACGGTGCGAAGGCCTGCGGCGCGGGCTGCGGTGGCGAGCGCGGGGGCGGCGTAGAGGCCGTCGTGGTCGGTGACGGCGAGGGTCTCGGTGCCGAGGCGGGCGGCTTCGGTGACCAGGTCGGCCGGGTCGCTGGCGCCGTCGAGGAAGCTGTAGGAGGAGTGGACGTGCAGCTCAGCCCAGGCCTGCCCGGCACCGCTGTCCTGGCACTTGGTCGGGGCGGTGTCCTTGTCCGGGGGCGTCTTGGCGGGGAACGGCACGACCGTGCGATCGCCGTCGGCTGCGGGGGTGCTGGCGAGGCGGCGGTGCAGCTCGCGCCAAGGGGTGTGCGGGTGGCTGGTGAACGAGGCCATGACGCTGGATCCGAGAGTGCAGGTGGGTGAGCGGGTGGCTGGTTGCCCGGGGTCAGGTGTCGTAGTCGCCTTCGACGTTCCATCGCCCGGCGGTGACGGCCAGCAGTAAAGCCCGGCCGTCGTGGGTGACGACCTGCATCCGCGCGGTGCGCCGCGTCTGCTCGGGGTCCCACCAGCGTTCCTGCTCCGGCCACGGCCCGGCCCAGGCCGCCACCTCGGCGCTGTCGCCGGGCAGCACGAGGCGCGCCGGGGCGCCGCTGACCTCCGCTCGGGCGGTGACCTGGACGTCGTGGCCGTCGGCGTCCAGCAGTCGCACCGGCCGGGGCGTGTCGGGCACGTGGGTGGGCGACGGCCCGGGCAGCTGCCCGGGCCAGGGGCCGTCCGCCCGGCGCTCCTGGTGGGCATCACCCCAGGGGGTGCGCACCACGCGGTCGCCGGGGGCGCGGCCGCCGGCCAGCTCGGCGGTGGCCGGAGCCGCGTGGCCCAGGATCGCCTGCACCCGGGCCACCGCCCGCTCCGCCCGCGCGGTGGCCTCCTGGTCGCCGTCCTCCAGGGAGAGCTGGCGGCCCGGGTCGCGTACCAGGCCGTCGGGCACAAGGCGCAGGGCCACCACGCCGCCCGCCCGCTCGTCGAACACCGGACGCCTCTGCCAGGCCTGCAGCTGCCAGCGGACACGCTCGGTCACCGCCCCCACCGACAGCACGCCCTCGTGTCGCCAGGCCCGGGAGGCGGTGGTGCCATCAGCACACTCGACCTCGATCTCCACCCGCTCGCATGCCAGCCCCGCCCCGGCCAGGCCCGCGTGCAGCCGCTCCGCCAGGCCCCTGGCAGCGAACACCAGCGGCTCCGCCAGCAGGAAGGGCTGCTCGAACCGGTCCTCGACCGCCAGATCGGTGCCCGGCGGCCGCGCTATGACCGGCCGTGCTTCGAGCCCGCGTGCCAGCCGGTGCGCGAGCGTCCCGCCGGCGCCGAAGCGGTCCGCCACGTTGGAGGGCGGCAGCGCGGCGAACTGGCCGAGCGTCGTGATCCCCAGTCGCAGGAGCAGGCCGGCCAGGCGGGCGTCGGCAAGCTCGGCCACCGGGTGTGCGGCCAGGAACCGGGCGCTGTCCCCCACCGGGATGATCCGCTCGGCCCGCGCGGCCAGCTGCGCGGCGAACAGCCCGTCCGCGATCCCGACCCGGCAGGGGTGCCCGGTCGCCTCGACCGCGTCGACGATCCGCTCGGCCAGGACGTCCTCCCCGCCGTGGAAGCGCGCCGCGCCCGCCGCCGCGACCGCCAGCAGCCCAGGGCGCACGACCTCCAGGTGCGCGGCGAGTGCGCCGACCGCATCGGCGACCGGCTCGAACGCCGCCGCCTCGGCGTCGGCGTCGCGCTCGAACACCTCCAGCCCCTCCACCAGGGCCTGCGCGGAGCGCGCCTTCTGCCCGCGCCGCACCCCCGCCGCCCGCGCACCATCGGTCGCCGCCACGATCCGGCCGCGCTCGACGACCGCCGCCAGCCGCTGCGGCTCCGGCTCGCCGCCGAGCACCGCGACCACCGGCCAGTCGGGCACCCACCCGACCAGCACCCGCGGCACACTCTCACGGCCCGGCACCTCAGACCACCACCAGCGAACCGCGCCCGGCGGCCACCGGCCGCACCGGCGCCTCGGACACCAGGACCGGCGCCTCGGCCGAACGGACCGCGCCCTGCTCATCCGGCAACCACAGCCCGACCCGGCGCTCACGCGCCGCCGCACCACGACCGCCGGCCACCACGACCATCCGCCGCGCCCGAAGCCGACCCCGCCCCGCCCCCAACCCGCTCCACACCCGCGACTCCACCCGCAACCGCACCCGCGCCCCCGGCCACTCCCCCGCCACCACCACCGCACACCCGCTGCGCCGCGCCACCGTGGCCAGCCGCTCACGCAGCAAACCGGACGACGCCGCGCCGCCCAGCAGCAGGACCCCGACACCATCCGCCAGCGCCAGGGCCACATCCGCCTGCCTCTCGCGCGGGGCCTCGACCACGACCAGGCGGCGCAGGTCGACGCCAAGCTCGGCCGCCGCCAGCAACCCCAGCCCCTCGAACCCCACCGCCGCGCACCACGTGCCCGCGGACGTGGCGGCGGCCGCGAGAGCGAGCAGCAGCGCGGTGCCGCCGCCGGTCACCGACACCACCGCGCCCGGGCGCAGCCCCCGCTCCGGCAGCAGCTCCTCCAGCGCGGGCAGCACCGGCACCAGCGGCCCGGGGCGGGACAGCTGGAGCTGGGGGGCGAGCGCGGCCAGAGTTGCTTCCACAGTCCCAGAATCGAGCATTCGTTCGAAAATGGGAAGTCCAAACGAAATCGGTCACCCGTTCGAACCAGTTGCATCACTGCAGGTCACGGCCCAGAGAATGGGCTACGCTCGGCGCGCCAGACCCCCACCTCCCCCGTGTCCCTGAGAGAGGAGCCGAACGCCATGGAGCCGCTCCACCGCACCTGGCGGCCGGACTACCCCCTCGACCTTTCCGGGACCCTGGCCCCACTGCACCGGGGTACCGGGGACCCCGTCTCCGCATGGGGCCCGGACGGGATGTGGCGCACCTTCCGCACCCCATACGGGACCGGCACCCTGCACGTCACCGCCCGGCCAGCCGACGGCGAGGTCGTCGCCACCGCATGGGGCGCGGGCGCCGACTGGCTCCTGGAACGGCTGCCCGTCCTGCTCGGCGCGAACGACACCCCCCAGCAGCTCGTCCTCGCGCCCGGACCACTGCGCGAGGCGCAGCGCCGCAACCCCGGGCTGCGCCTGCCGGCCACCGGACTCGTCCTCGACTCCCTGATCCCGGTAGTACTGGAGCAGAAGGTCACGGTCACCGAGGCGCGACGCGCCTGGAGGTTCCTCGTGCACCGCTACGGCGAGCCCGCCCCCGGCCCCCGGTCGGATCTGCGCGTCGCCCCTTCCGCCCGGCAGTGGGCCCTGATCCCGTCATGGGACTGGCATCGCGCGGGTGTCGACAGCAAGCGCGCCGACACGATCCAGCGCACGGTACGGCTCGCACCCCGGCTCGAAGAGGCATCGGCAATGACCAGCGCAGACGCCCACGCGCGGCTGATGACCGTGCCCGGCATCGGCATCTGGACCGCCGCCGAGACCCTCCAGCGCTCCAACGGCGACCCCGACGCCGTCTCAGTCGGTGACTACCACCTCGCCAACCACATCGGGCACTTCTTCACCGGACGCGCCCGCAGCACCGACGAGCAGATGCTCGAACTCCTCGCCTCCTACACGGGCCAGCGCCACCGCGTCTGCAAACTCGCCTTCCTCGCCGGCGCCCGCGCCCCACGATTCGGCCCCAGACTCGCCCCCAACGACCACCGCCGCCGGTGAGGAATCCGCTCGCGCGCCCCGGACTGCACGGACTGCCCCGAGCCCCCGGGCTGCGAGGCCCGAACACAGACTCCCGCCGTAACGGCCCGTCCGCGCCCGGACGTCAGCCGGTCTCGACGGCGGTCATGCCGAACAGCACCAGGCCTGCGGCCTTCGCCTCCTCCAGGCTCCGGGTGAACTCCGCCTCCCGGTCGCGCTGCGCACGCTTCATCAGGCCGGCGGGCCGCGTGCCCGGCGGGACCACGACCACCACAACCCCACTGCGTCCCTGGGCCGCCGCGACCACAAGCGGGTGAAACCCTCACCGGTGGCTCCGGCGCCCACACGTTTCGGCCGCCCACCAGCACGAGCTTCTCGAACCACCGCCCGCTGAGTTCGACGACGCCGGTGCTCTGCGGCGGCTCCCCCGCCGCCAGCAGGAACCCGCTGTCCACCGCGTCGGACACCAGCTGGTCGTACAGCCCCGGACCGACTTCCACAATCGCCTCCGCGAACGGAGGCCCAACGTCAGCCGAGCGCACCACGAATGCCCACACCATCGGCGCCCCACGCCTGCCATCATCAGCCATGACCTGCCCAACGAGCCGTCTCCCCCGTGGTCCCGCACGCGCTGACAGCCGCCCAAGGATCCCCGCTCCGGCCTTGGTTGCCCGCCGCGGACGCACCGAAGGCCGGGTCGGAGGCGGACTCCACCCGTCCCCCGGTGCGTCGCTTAGGGGAGCTGACCGGCTCCGGCGTCGGCGGTCGGCAGCGGGCTGACAGCCTGGGGCTGCTGCGCTCCCCCGCCGCTACCGAACAGACCACGCAGCGCACCCATCAGCCCAGCCCTGGCCAGCCCGGTCTCCGCGGAGCCTGTCGACCTGCCAAGGAACAGGGCGGTCACCGCCACGATCAGCCCGAACAGTGCGACGGCCACCCACTCATGACCCTGCTCGGCCAAGATCGCGCCGGTGAGCACCAGCATCACCAGCGCGAGGAACGCCGTCAGGGCCTCGACGTACCGTGTCCTGCGATCCGCGGTGACCAGCCACCGCTCGTGCCGCCGGCCCTGCTCAGCGTCCCACGCCTCCAGGATCGCGGCACGGGTCACGTCATCCAGTTCCGGCCTGCGCAGCAGGAGCTCAAGCAGCTCCCACACGCCCGCGTCCTCTCGACGCCCCCTCATCGGTCCCACCGCCCGGCCCGACCAATCTCAGCCGCTTCTCCGGCCCTCAGTGCACGGGCCAGCCCCGCGACCAGGCCACGCTGTCGGCCTCGCGCCGCGATCCGGCGTCCAACCCGGGCCCGCATGATCACGGACGCAATGGCCGAGACCATCGTGGAGAGCGATGCGGTCACGGCCCCGATCTCCAGCAGGTGCAGGTGCACCCTGAACTCACCCCCTGTACGGCAACGTTGGTGCTGTACCCGCCGCACCCTGACCAGTAGAGCACGGCCACACGGCCCAGCAGCCGTGGGGAGGCTGCAGGCAGGCACCCACATCGCCCGTCCCGGTGGTCTCGGTGGGCGCGACCCGGGCTGCTTAGCGGCGCCAGCGGGTGAACAGGCGCTCGTCGGGGCCGGCCTGGATGCCGAGAGGGAGGCCGAGAAGCACTCGTAGGTCGATGCCTTTGCCTGGCGGGAGGGGGGTGAAGCCGCGTTGGCCGTAGAAGGTCGGGAGGGTGGGCGAGTCGGCGTCGAACTGGCCGTAGAGCAGGCGGAACTGGAGCTGGTGGTAGATCTGCACGGCTCGCTTGAGCAGGTGGGTTCCCCCAGCCGCGGCCACGGGCGTTGTCGGCGACAGCGAGTCCGCCGATCTTGGCGATGGTCATGCAGAAGAACAGGAGTTGTTCGCCAGGGACGCCTTGATCAGCGGCAACGTTGATCAGGGAGGCGGGAGGTACGACGGTCAAGGCGCCGAGCGGCTGGCCAGCGTGGCCCTCGGCGACCAGGACGAGCGAGAGGCCGGGGACAGCAGCGACGAGCTCATGTTGGGCTGCCACTCCCGCAACGGCCCACATCAGCTGGTCGTGGCCTCCGTCGAGGCCGGCGCGCAGCGTGGCGGCCAGGCTTCCGTCGTCGATGCTGTCGGCGTGGATTTCGTCGAGCCGTACTCCAGGTAGGTCCAGGAGTTCCTTCACGGCGGGAACGTCGCCTGCCCGGGCCAACCTGATCCGTCCGCCGTCCGGTCCGTCCCAGCCGTCCATCAACCGCTTGCTGGTGATCGGGCGGGGAGGCGTCGAGCCGCCGCGTGCCCCCTTGCGCTTCGCCATTCGATCAACGTAGCCGGTTGGCCGCGGTGAGCGCGGGCGTTTGCCGAGGCTACACATTGCCTAGGACGTCTGCGGCGGTCTCCCGGAAGTGGCGGGCCATCAGCAGAGGCCTGCGTACCGCCCAGGCCAGCGCACCGCCCGAGGTCGACGTGTCCTTCATCATGGGCCCCACCCACCAATATGGTGACCAGGCCGACCGCACCTCGTGGACCGCTTCGCAGGCTCCGACGGTCCGGCCGCTCACGGCTGGTCGAGGACGCCGCCGATGGTCTGGCGGGGGATACGTCCCGCCAGAGCGACGCCCGGGACGATGCCCTGCCACATCTGCCGCATGTCGGAAGTGGCCGGCCAGGCGGCACCGCCAATGCCGGAGGCCGCGAGCACAAGCGGCTCGCCCGCCTCCAGCACGGTGAATCCGCGCCGCTCGTAGTAGGGGGCCAGATAGCCGCGGGACGCCTGGAAAGATCCGGTCATCAGACGGTACCCGCTGTGCCGGAACTGGTTGACGGCGGCGTCGATCAGCTCGGCTCCCAGGCCGCGGCCGCGCCGTTCCGAGTCGACGGCCACAGCCTCCAGGTCGACGATCCGGCGCGCCACCAGGTCCCGGTAACCGGGCCCGACCGCGCCCGACCCGGCGGCGAAGTCCATCGGGGGACCGGCAGTCAGCGCTCCCGCGACCAGACCGTCAGCGTCCTCAGCCACCAGGGCCACGTACAGGCCAGGCGTCTGGGGCCGGTACCCCTGGCGCAGCGCTGCGGCCATCCTGCTGGGCATGCTCGGGTCGGACCACTCCACCAGCTCCATCAGCTGCTGTACCCGCTCGGCGTCCGCGGGCCCGGCCGGCCGGACTCGGGAGCGGGCCCTTCGCCCCTCCGACCCGGTGGACCGGTTCTCCGCCCTTCGTCGCGATGCCTTTCCCATGCCGCCATGATGCCCCGTCAGCAGCCCTGAAGGGGCCAAATGGTGTACCCCGCGCCGCAGGATGCGGGCGAGCAGGTGGGGACTTCCGGCGCCAGGTGGTCCTGCGGTCCCCGCTCAGCGCAGTTCAAGATCGAGCTGAGCTTCAACTACTGAGGTCGCCAACCACAAGGTGTTCCTCGCCAACCCGCGCTTCCCGAAGGGCGAGAAAAGCCGGCTGATGCCGGAGCTGGAGCGGGCCCAGGGACGGGCAGATTGCCCGTCTCAAGGCCGACAACGCCGATCTGCGCGAACGCCTGGCCCGCCGGGACCAGCGGATCACGGCGCTGACCGAGTTCCAGACCCTCGCGCTGTCGCGCCTGGCCGCCCAGCACGACGAGATCAGGTGCCTGCGCAAGGCCCTGGAACACCCGGAGAACATCACCACCCTGCCCGTGCGAGCCCGGACCGTCCCGAACCGGCCCCGACGGTAGGGCCGCCCTCCGGCGGCGGGCAGTGAACTTGCTGTCCGCCCAGCCGGGCCGGCCGCAACGCGACGGTCGGCCCGGCCGCTGCCGCCGGTCAGTGGTCGATGGAGTCGATCAGTTCGCGTGCGCCGTCGCGGATCAGTGCTTCGGCGACGCCTTCGCCGATGGCCTGCGGGGTTAGCTGGTCGCTGGTGCGGCTTGCGGTCAGCACCCTCGCGCCGTCTGGGGTGAAGACCATGGCCCGCAGGGCGAGGCGGCCGTCCTCGAAGGCGCGGGCGTGTCCGGCGATCGGGCTGTTGCAGTGTCCGCGCAGGAGATTGAGCACGGTCCGCTCGGCGGTGATCTCGCGGGTCGTGAGGCGGTCGCCGAGCGGAGTGAGCAGGGCGATCATCTCCGGGTCGTCGGCCCGGCACTGGAGCCCGAGGACGGCGGCCCCGAGCGGCGGGCACATCTGCTCGACGGACAGCAGCTCGCTGATGTGATGCTGTTCGCCGATGCGTTCCAGGCCGGAGGCCGCCAGGACCAGGGCGTCGACCTTGCCGGCCTTGAGGGCGGCCAGCCGCAGGTTCGCGGTGCCTCGCACGGGCACCAGCTCCAGGTGCGGGTGCCTGGCGGTGAGCTGGGCGATCCGGCGCACGGCGGCGGTGCCCACGCGGGTTCCGGGCGGCAACCGGTCGAGGGTCAGGCCGTCCGGGTGGATCAGGGCGTCGCGGATGTCGGCGCGGGCGGGGTGGGCGGCGAAGACGGTGCCCGGAGCGTTCAGCGGGTAACCGGACACATCTTTCATGCAGTGCACGGCCATGTCGCAGACGCCGGTCAACAGGGCTTCCTCGATCTCGCCGGTGAAGGCGCCCTTGTCGTGCAGTTCGGCTTGCCGGCCGGGTTCGAGGTCGCCGGCCGCGGTGAACGGCACGAGCTCGATCCCGGCGTCCGGGTAGCGCTCGCGCAGGTCCTCGGCGACCCGGGCGACCTGGGCCAGCGACATCGGGGAGGTGCGGGCGCCGATGCGGATGGTCCGGGTGGTGTCCAGCACGAAAGGCTCCTTCCAGGATCCCGACAAACCGTCGGAAACCAGGCGTGTTCGATGCGAGTAGCATGCGGTCAACATCTCGTCAGATGCTGGGAGTTGGCGTATGAGCACACTGGTGGTGGGGTCGCGGGCCAGTCACCTGGCGCGGGCCCAGGTCAGGGAGTTCCTGGCGCCGCTGCGGGAGCGCTTTCCCGACGTGGTCTTCCGCCAGCGGGTGATCACGGAAGCGGGCGACCAGGACCGCCGGTCGGCTCTGCGGGACGTGTCGGAGCGAGGCGGCGGCTCGGCGTTCTCCGTGAACCAGGTGAACGCGCTGATGTCCGGTGAGGTCGATGTGATCGTGCACTCGCTCAAGGACCTGCCGACCGCGAACCCGCCCGGCCTGATCCTGTTGCCCCCGCCCACCCGCGCGGACGTGCACGACGCGCTGTGCGGCTCGACGTTGGCCGATCTGCCGCACGGCGGCCGGATCGGCACCTCGGCGTCGCGCCGGATCGCCCAGCTGCTGCACGTCCGCCCGGACCTGGTGCCGGTGGAGATCCGGGGGAACGTCCCGACCAGGCTGGGCAAGCTCAGGACACAGCAGCTGGACGCGGTGGTCCTGGCCGCTGCGGGGATCAAGCGGCTCGGCCGCGGCGAGGAGATCAGCGAGATCCTGCCGATCGAGCTGTTCCCCCCGTCGCCCGGCCAGGGCGCCCTGGGCATCCAGATCCGCGAGGACAACGAGCTGGCCCACCAGATCCTGGCCGGGGCTGGCGACCCGGTGACCGACGCCGAGGTGCGGGCCGAGCGCGCGATGCTCGCCGAGCTCCACGGCGGGTGCTCGGTGCCGGTCGGCGCATTCGGCAAGGCCGACGGCGACGTGCTGACCCTGCACGGGCAGGTCACCTCCGTGGACGGCAGGCGGCAGGTGGAGGCCCGCCTCTCCGGCCCGCTGAGCGAGCCGGAGAAGCTGGGCGTGCAGGTGGCGGGCCTCCTGCTGGACCAGGGCGCGGAGGGCATCCTGGCGGAGGTCCGGCCCACCGTCACCGTTTAGGCGCACAAGCGGGCCAGGTCCAGCGCGGCGTAGGTGATGATCCGCTCGGCCCCGGCCCGCTTGAGCATGGTGAACACCTCCAGCAGCGGGCGGAAGTCCCGCCGCCCGGTGGCCGGGTCCAGCGGCGCCAGGCGCATGTACTCGCCGGAGACGGAGAACGGCATCAGCGGCGCCGGGGTGCGCCGCTTGAGGGCCGTGAGGATGTCCACCGACAGCATCCCGGGTTCCAGCAGCAGCATGTCCGCCCCCTCGCCGAGGAACGCCAGGCCGGTGTCCACGGCGCTCTCCGGGCTGCGGGGGCTGATCTGGAACGGGCGGCGGGCACCGGAGGCGGGGGTGGCCCGCATGGTGGTGCGGTAGCCCTCGTAGAGGGCGGAGTCGAAGATCAGGTGCGGCATGGTCGCCACGTCTCGGTGACTGGCCTCGTCCAGGGCCTGGCGCACGGTCCAGGTCGTGCCCCTGGTCATGGCTGCCGGGCCGACGATGTCGGCGCCGGCCCCGGCCTGGATGACGGCCTGGGCGGCGGTCAGCGCGGCCGTCGCGTCCAGGTCGATCCGGCCGCCGACGGTCAGGTGGCACTCGCCGGTGTCGGTGTGGCCGCACAGGCAGTTCTCCGTCATCACCGCCATGCCGGGCTCGGTGTCCTTGACGGCGTGGATGGCCCGCACCATCAGGCTGTCCGGCGCGACGGCGCCGCCGGCCTGCGGGTCGCGGTGCAGGCTGTTGGCGAACACCTTCACCGAGCGGATGCCGGCGCCGGCCAGGTCGCGCACGGTCTGCGGGATCTCGGCGACGGTGACGGTCGGCATCGGCCGGTCGGCGTCCTCGCTGTCCTCGCGGACCAGCAGGACCATGCTCAGGTCGGCCGCCGTCAGCTCGGGGCCTTCCAGGAAGCTGCGGACGGCCGGGCGGCCGTGCAGCCGGTCGCAGGCGGCGTGTGCGGCGGTGTGCTGGGTGGTGGTCATCTCGTCCTCTCGGTCCGTGGTGTGTGGTGCCGAGGTGCGTGGAAGGGGGCGCCGACCCGCGTCGTCGGCGGCCGGCGCCCCGGGCCCGCCCGCCCGGGGCGCCGGGTGGGCGGGGGCTCAGATGGTGGGCAGGTCGCTCTTCGGGTCGTCGTCCGGGGCGGTGGCCGCCGCGGTGCCGTGGGCGGTCTCCTGCTGGACCCGAGCACGGCCAGGGTCTTGAGGGCGTCGTGGACGGGGTCGCGGTGCTGTCCGTGGTGCTGGCCGGTCATGACGAACCCCGCATCCGCAGGTCCGCATGCACCGTCTTCCCCAGCGGCTCCAGGGTGGTGCCCCACTGGCCCTTGGTGAGCTGGTGCACGAGGGCAAGGCCCCGCCCGCCCTCGGCGCTCAGACCGGCGTCCATCAGGACCGGCAGGACCCGGCTGCCGTCGGTGACCGAGATCCGCACCGCCGTGGCGGTGATCCGAGTGATCTCGACGGTCATCCTGAGGAGGCAGCCGGTCTTGCTGGCGTTGCCCGCGAGCTCGGAGACGACCAGCTGGGCGTCGTCGATCAGCTCGTCCAGCTTCCACTCGGCCAGCTTGTCGCGGACCAGACGGCGGGCCGCCGAGGCCGATTCGGGCCGGTAGGGCAGGTGGGCGACGGACGGCTTCTCGATCGTGGGCGCCGGGGCGGTCGCCGTGCTCACGAGGCCGGGCGCATCCGGGGGTCGGCGGCCGGGGGGAAGTCGGCCCAGCCGGCCGCCGCGGTGGCCAGGGCAGTCCGCCGAAGGCGGTCCCCGGCGGATCTGCGCGGCCCGGACGGCGTCGGGGCGGGGTGCGGCGGGCGGCGGGTAGCGGCCATCACGGCTCCAGGGGAATCAGTGCTGTGGTGGAGACGCCGGTCCGGACCAGCGTGCGGTCCGGACCGGGCTCATGCCCCGGGGCTTCGCCTCTCGGGGGACTGAACACCACGATGCCGCTGATGTAAGGCCGTGAATTTCACCAGAAGTGAAAGATCGTCAGATGCCCGTTCGTGTGATCCAGGTTGACAGCCGTAGACTCCGGCGGTTAGCGGAGCGTGACAGGGCGGTTACCGTTTCGCGGGCGAGCGGGTGCCTAGAGACCTGCTCGGGCGCGACCGCGTACGCGGCGTCCAGCTGGTCGAGTGCGGCTTCGGGCTTGGCCATCCACCGGTAGGCGCGGGCCAGGTCGATGTGGTGGTGCCCGATCCTGGTCGGCGCCCAGCCGGCCGGGAACCGAAGGCCCTTCGCGGCGGCCACCGCCTGGTCGTGCTCGCCGGCCTCCACCAGCGTCATTACCCGGTGGACCTGGACGTTGGTGGGTCCGAAGTGCAGCGACAGGTCAGGCCGCTCGCCCGTCTGGGTGGCGACCTTCTGGGCCTCGTCCAGGTGGTGCCTCATCACGTCCGTCTGCCGGGCGCGGGCGGCGACCACGGCGGAGCCGAGGTGGAGCTGCCCGGTCGTGACCAGCGCGCTCGGCGTCTTGGCGTCGGTGCCGTCCAGGTGGCTGCGGCCGGACTCCTGGAGGCGCCGGCAGGCCGCCAGGTCGCCGACGCGCAGGTAGGCGGTGACCCGCAGGTACTCGCGGGCGGCCCGCAGCGCGGGCGCCCGGTCACCGGCCCGCTGGGCGGCCCAGTCCATCCGGGCCAGCGCGGTCGCGGACAGGTCGCTCAACCCGATCGCGATCCCGACCGAGTGCCCGCACCGGTAGGCCTCCGCCAGCAGGCCCCAGGCCTGCCGCTGCTGTTCGCCGGTGAACTCGTGCGCGGCCGTGTGCAGCTCGACCAGCAGCCCCGGCAGCATCGCCACCATCGGCTTGTACTTCGCGGCCTGGGCCAGCGCGTTCACCTGCCGCACCGCCGCCCGAAGCGCCGGCAGGGCCCGCGGGCGCACGGCCTCCTGCGGCGGCAGGTCGTACAGGTCGAGCGTCGTGCGGATCGGCCCCATCAGCGGGACCAGCGGGTCATCGGCCATCCCGTCACTGTACGAGGGCGGCTGCAGGTCGCCCGGCTCAACTCCCAAGGCCCTGGCGACCGCTGCCACGAACTCCGGCGTCGCCGGCTTGTGCCCCGACACCACCTTCGTGAGCAGGCTGTACGAGACATGAGCGCGGTCGGCCAGCTGCCGATGGCTCAAACCCCTCACATCCTCGTAGGCCGCGATCCGCTGGCCGATGCTGATTCCATCCGGAGGTGCCATGCTGGTCCCCATCCCGTGCACGCCTTGAACCCGTGTGCACGGGACCGTACCCCCGAACTCGTCAGCCCACAGATCCTTTCGGCAACCAGCGTTGACACCGGATTGAATCCGGCGGGGGCGGGGGTCCGGAGGAGCGGAAGGGCACTCTTGCCGCCGTCCGGCCAGAGGTAGCGAAGCGGGCGCGGCACTGCCGGATCGGCCGAAGGCCGATGCCTGGGATACCAGGGCTGTTGTGAGTTTCTTCGGGGGCTGGGCCGACTTACTGCGCGGGGATCACCTTCGATGCGTGCGCGGCTCCGGAGGGGGTTGCCTCACGACGTGACAGCGCGGGGAGACAGGGTCATCGGTCGGCGCGAACTGCGACCAAGCGGGTTCCCTCCTCGATACCTATCTCCCGCAAACTGCGGTTGTCCTTGGGGTTGAACCCCTGGGACTTCCACCACGCAGTCCCGATCTCCGTGAAGGTTTTACCAGTTGCCGGCTCATGAAGGAGCCACTGGCGACCGTAGGAGTACGCCTCAAGTTCGTCCTGGACAGCCAGGTAGATCGCGTCAAGGAACTTTGAGACCGTCATCGACTCCATCGGGAAGGTGAGTACCTTGACCGGCCCCTTCGGGTCGATGCCGCTGATGTCGACCTCCACCGAACGGCGCTGGAAGTCCGTGCGCGCCGCGCGGACCGCTGCCTCGACTAACGCTTCAGAAACCTCACGTTCCGCGGGCGGAAGCCGCGGAACAACGACTTCTTCAACGGCCGTACGTACGGCAGCCTCTACGTTCTGCAGGTTCCGACCCGCCGTGGAGGATACGGCGGTCACGTATGCCTCGATGCTCGGTGCGTTGGGGTAGTCCTTCGGCGCGTACAACACGAAGGGCCGGGTGAGCAGGACGCCAAAGAAGGCTGCGGCTACCGCGGACGGAAACACGACAGAGAAGGTCGCGAGCATCCCTTGAATCCACCCATGGGCCTGAGTCGCGGCCACCCCAACGGTGACCTCGGCCAAGCCGAGAAACAGGGAGATGATCCATAACGGATTCAGGACGCGCTCGGCTCCCCTTGACGTCTCACTCGCCTCTGCCATCGCAAGCCCCCGCGC
Source organism: Kitasatospora sp. NPDC018058 (assembly GCF_044327205.1). Classification (NCBI taxonomy): domain Bacteria; kingdom Bacillati; phylum Actinomycetota; class Actinomycetes; order Kitasatosporales; family Streptomycetaceae; genus Kitasatospora; species Kitasatospora sp. NPDC018058. The sequence goes on from NZ_JBIRFA010000053.1 coordinate 24,370, forward strand.
CGCCGAACTCAAGAACAACGACCTTATGGTTGCCCACTGTAGCGGCGCGGGCCACCTCTGCACCGGTAGTGGGAAGCAGCCGACGAAGAGGCACCTTGTGCCCCGGGATCACGCCGTGGCCCTATCGGATCCGGCGGGGCGGGGTCCGGAGGAGCCCCCGCCGGGGCTTCCGCGCGGCTGGAAGCCCAACACACCCGACGGAAGGGCACTCTCGCCGCCGTCCGGCCAGACGCAGCGAAGCGGGCGCGGCACTGCCGGATCGACCGAAGGTCGATGACACGCAGCGGAGGCGCGAGAGCGGCACAAGTCAGCTCTCGAAGAAGGTCGTCGCCTCCCCCGGCGGTGTGGTGAAGTACGGCACCGTCTCGACCTTCGAGCCGCACTCCTCGCAGACCCGGGTCTCAACCGTCTGGTCCTCGTTCAGCGTTCCGGGCGGCAAGTCGATGTAGCCGCAGCGCGGGCAATCCGCGAACTCCCGGAACTTCTTGTGTTTGCCGTACTGATCATCCGAGATCGCTGTCATGGGATCAGAGTCTCACGGCTCCAACCGCAGCCGAGTGAGATCACGCCCCTCCAACGTGCCTCACGTAACTGAAAGCCCTAGATCCTGTTGACCAGCCAAGTTTCTTGACAACCCCAGATAACCAGCGAGCTCGCCGTCGCCGCCTTCGCGCGCCGCGACGGTGTAGGTTCCGCGCTTCGGTGTCCAATTCCGGACCGCCGTGTCCAGCGAACAGCAAATTGGACAAGCCGCGTGGAACCGCTGGTCGGTGCGTTCACTCCTTCGGGCTACTCCGGGGTCTTCGCCAAGACAGCGGTCACGGCCCGAAGTCACCGTGGGTGTTGCAGCTGAAGCGCGGCATCAGGGAGCGAACGACTCGTGTCCATCGGAAGTGTTGCTTCGTCAGCAATGCTACGTACCAGGCAGGTTGACGGGAGTGCGTCGGTGGCGTGCGCTTTCGGCGAAGCGTCGCCGAGCAGCCTCTTCGACGCGTCTCCCTGGCGCACGTTTCGCTGGCACCTGGGGCAGAAGCACTACTCGGGGTCCTTCTGGTCGGCGACGGAGCAGAAGCTGGTGATCTACGAGTCCCGGCTGGAGCTGGCGCGGTTGCTGTTCGCGGACTTCGACCCTGATGTCTCCCGGATCGTCGCACAGCCGTTCCTGATGACCGCGTACGTCGATGGTGCGGAGCGCAAGCACATCCCTGATTTCCTTCTTCGCACCGCTGCGGGGCCGCTGGTTGTCGACGTCAAGCCGGCGCACAGGGTGTCACGCCCGGACGTTGCCTTCACCTTCGGGTGGAGTCGACTTGTCGTCGAGTCGCGCGGTTGGGGCTACCAGGTGTGGAGCGAGCCAGCGGTGGAGCGGTTGGAGAACCTGCGTTTCCTGGCCGGCTATCGCCGGGCCTGGCTGTTCGACCCGATGATCCTGGCCGCACTTCGGCTGGCCGATCTGGACGGTGCGACCCTGGCCGAGGCGTTTACCTCGGTCCCGGCCTTCGCGCCCGGCGCGGTGCGCTCGGCGGTGTTCCATCTGCTCTGGTCGGGGTGGCTGACCACGGACCTGGACAGTCCGCTTGGGTCGGCGCATGTTCTGCGGCGGCGGCCGTGAACTCCGGGGCCGTGAGGCTGGGAGTCGGCACCCGGATGCTCTACGACGGCGAACTGGTCGAAGTCGTCGAGACTGCGGCGACGACGGCCGGCAACGAGGTCGTCCTGAAGGACAGGCTTGGCCGGTTGGTGCGGGTCTCGGTCAAGGAACTGCTGTTCTCCGACCGGGTGCAGTTCGTGCCTGACGGGCCGGGGCCGTCGTCGGCGGACGACATGGACCTGGCCTCCGTTGTGCTGTCCCAGCTGGGTCTGGAGGAGCGGCGGCGCCTGCTGGAGAGGGCCGAGCACGTCCGAGAAGTCCTCTATGGCTACCGGTCGGGCAGCCGTGGGCTGGCCCGCGAGGGCGAGCCGCGTCCCGGCTACGATCCGGCGCTGCCGAAGATGGTCCGCTATCAGACCAAGGCGGACGAGCTCGGCGTGTCGGTCCGCACCATCGGGCGATGGGTCGCGGGACTGGAAAGCGGCGGCGAAGCCGCTCTGGCGACCACGGCGTTGGCGAAGAGTGTCCTGGACCGGTGTGATCCGCGCTGGGTGGAGACGGCGGTCGAGGTACTCGTCGAGTACGTTGACCAGGCCACGCCGATGCGCAAGACCGTGATCGACCGGACCCGGGCCAGGCTGATCGCCCGATACGGCGAAGGCGCGGTGACGATGCCCTCGAAGTCCAAGGCGTACGAGGCGCTGGCGCTGCTGGAGAAGCAGCATCCGACGTTCCGGTTGAGTGCGAAGCGGAACAGGGACATCGCCGGGCGGCCGAAGGAGGCTTACGGCAGGCTGCGTGCGACCCGGCCGGGTGAGTACGTGCTGATGGACACCACCCGGCTGGACGTGTTCGCGCTGGACCCGCTGACGCTGCGGTGGGTGAACTGCGAGCTGACGGTTGCGATGTGTTGGTACACCCGCTGCATCGTCGGGATGCGCCTGACACCGGTCTCCACCAAGGCGGTGGACGCGGCCGCGGTCCTCTACCAGGCATACCGGCCGCTGCCGGTGCTGCCGAGCTGGCCGGCCGAGGCGGTCTGGCCCGAGCACGGGATCCCGCGGTCGGTGCTGATCGACCCGCACGTGATCGAGGGGCCGATCGCCCGGGCTGCTGGGCCCGCGTTGGCACCGGAGACGATCGTCATCGACCACGGCAAGATCTACGTCTCCGATCACCTGACCAGCGTCTGCGCGCGGATGGGGATCTCCATGCAGCCGGTCCGGCTTCGCACGGGCCGGGACAAGGGTCCGATCGAAAGGTTCTTCCGGACCCTGCGCCAGGACCTGCTCTACGGCTTGCCCGGCTACAAGGGCCCTGACATCTTCTCCCGCGGGGTGGACCCGGAGGGCGAGGCGTTCTTCTTCCTCGACGAGCTCGCCGACAAGATCCGGCAGTGGACCGCGGCGGTCTACCACCACAAGCCGCACCGCAGTCTGGTGGAGCCGGGGGTCCCCGGGCTGCGGATGACCCCGGCGCAGATGTTCGCCCACGGCATGGCCAGGGCCGGCTATATCGAGGTCCCGCGGGATCCGCATCTGGGCCTGGAGTTCCTGGAGACGTCCTGGCGGACGATTCAGCCCTACGGGGTGGAGATCGAGGGGTGCCGCTACGACGGCCCAGGGCTGCCCAAGGACGGGCGGCCGAGCCCCTACCCGAACGGGCTGTGGCCGTTCCAGGTCAACCCGGACGACATTACCCGCGCCTACTTCCGGGACCAGGACCGGCGCTGGCGCGTCCTGCACTGGGAGCACGCCCCGGTCCTGAACATGCCGATGAGCAGGGACGCGCTGCGCTACGGACGCAGACTCGCTGCCAAGCAGTACCGGCACCCCAACGACCGCCTGGTGACGGCCGACTTGTTCGAGCGGTGGAACCTGGGCTTCGCCCAGACGCTGACCGAGCGGCGGATGGCGTTGCGCATGGCCCGCGAGCAGGCGGCGTTCGTGATCGATATCGAGGACGACGAGCCCGTGGCCGAGGATCCAGCACCGCCCGTGCAGGAGGGCGGCGACGACGACGCGGCCGACTTCGAGGACTTCGACGGCAACACGGACCTCGACGAGGACGCCTTCTACGCCGACGCCCTGGAGGACCTGTGAGCCCTCGCGGCCGGACAGCGGCCGCGTCCGAGGACCCGCAGTGGCGCAAGCTGCCCCTGGACAACCTCACCCTGACGAAGAAGGAAGGCTTCGGGTCCTTCGCCGAGGCCCCCGCTGCGGCGCGTCCGGAGGCCCACACCCGCGCCCAGCTGAAGGGCCTGGGAGAGCAGGCTCTGGCCTGCTACAACGACGACCGCAACCGCTGGCACGCGAACATGAAACCCGTCAGGACCAAGGAAGTCGATCTGCTCCACGAGCACCTCAACGAGATCTTCAACGCCAGCCTCCGGCAGGGCAGCCAGCAGGCGAAGAGCGCCGCCGCGATCGACGCGTTCCCCGGCCTGGGCAAGACGACGGCCGCTCTGGCGTTCGCCAGGGACGTCCACAACAGGCTGATCGCCAAGGACGGACGGTTCACCGCGGCCGGCCACGAACGGTGGCCGGTCTGCCGGGTGGGGATGACCGGCGACACCAGGATGAAGGACTTCAACTGGGCTCTGCTGGAGTTCTTCGCCCACGCCGGCCGCAACAGTGGCACCGCCAACATGTTCGCCTACCAGGCGCTGGACTGTGTGACCTCGTGCGAGACGAAGCTGATCATCGTCGACGATCTCCAGTTCCTGCAGTTCCAGAGCAAGTCCGGGACGGAGCTGAGCAACCACTTCAAGTTCATCGCGAACGAGTTCCCGGTGATGCTGCTGTTCATCGGCCACGATCTGAGAGGCAAGGGGCTCTACCTGGACCCTCAGCTCGAACGGCGAGTCACCCCGCTGGGGCTGGAGCCGTTCCGAATCGAGGACGAACAGGGGCGCCTCCAGTGGCGGAGCCTGCTACTGGCTCTGGAACAACGCCTGGTGCTGGCCGAGAAGTACCCCGGGATGCTGGCCGACGACCTGGCCGACGACCTGTTCGCGCGCACCACCGGCCACATCGGCTCTCTGATGACCCTGCTCATGCGGGCCTGCGAGCGGGCGATCCGCACGGGCGAGGAACGGGTGACCCGCGAGCTCCTGTCCCGGATCAGGCTGGACGCGGCCGCCGAGAGACTGCGCGCGGAATGGGAGGTGGCCTTGCAGTCCGGCACGAAGACCAGCAGGCCCGCCCGCGTGAAGGGCGGTGCGGCAAAGTGACGTCCGTGGTGCGGACTCTGCCGATCCGGCTGGCTCCACTGCCCGGTGAAGCGCTCGATTCCTGGCTGGCGGCGCTGGCCCACCGCAGCGCGGTCGATCTGCGCGGCATCCTCACCGCCGCCGGCCCGTCCCTCTCCAGCGGCAGCGGCCTTGCCCCGGACTACACCACCTGCCCCACGGACGAGGAAGCCGAGCGACTGTCCTGGGCCACCGGCGTTCCCACCCGCCGACTCCACGCGATGACTCTGCGTCAATACGACGGCCGCGCTCTCGCGCTGATGACTCAGCGTCGGCTCGTGCAACGCTTCACGCTCTGGGGGCGAAGCATCGGGTCGCGATACTGCCCGCAGTGCCTGGCCGAGCAAGGCGGGCGCTGGCCTCTCCGCTGGCGCCTCACCTGGTCGATGGCCTGCACCCGCCACCGAGTCCTCCTCGCACACACCTGCGTGGCCTGCGGAGCCCGGCCACACAGCCGCAGCCCGCTCGCCTCCCGCATCCATCCCCAGAGGTGCTCGGCCCGAAAGCTGAACGACGACTCTGACCCGGGAGCGTCAGGAGTCTTCTGCGGAGCCGACCTCGCCGAGGCCCCTGCTCTCGCCCTCACCCCCGACAACCCCGTTCTCGCGGCCCAGGCATGGATCGACGACCTGCTGACCCAGGCCGAAAGCGAAGCTGGCAGCGACCGCCTGCGCAGCATCTTCGGCGACCTGGCCGTGGTCGCCTCGCGCCTGCTCCTGCGGGCCGAGCCGGGTGACTTCCAGCTCTACGGGCAGAAGATCGACCAAGCCCGCGTGGCCTACGGCAATGACTGGCGCTACGCGCCCGTCGACGCAGCCGTCCTGGCCGGACCTCTCACCCGCGCCGTCGAGATCGTTCGCGACTTCTCCAGCGACGCCAGCCTCACAGCCGCCCGCATGCTTGCCGACCGCGACGCCGCAGCGACCAACAAGCCCACCATCGACCGCGTCCGCGGACGCACACGGATCGGCTCAAGCAGCCTGGAGGGGCTGTTCTGGCGAGGAGTCGACCACCGACTCGACACAAGAGTGCGGCTTCGCTATCGCACCTGCACCACCCAGCCCCGCATCCCGATCCCCGCCGATCCCGCGATCGAGACGCGGGCACGCTCCCTCCCTCAACTGCTCTGGCGGGACTGGACCCTGGCCATCTTCCCACCCTCACCCACCGCTTCCGGAAGACATCCCGAACACCGCCACTACCGCGCCGCACTCTCCAGCGCCGTGTTGCTTCCAGGCTGGTGGCTAGGCCGGAGCGCTCCACTGATCGCCATGCTCCACGGACAGCACCGAGTGCCGATCGCCCGCCTCCTGGCCAAGCTCCCTGACACCGACGCGCTCACAGCAATATGCCTGCTCGCCGACTACCTCGACCGGACGCCGGCCCCGATCGACTACCGGCGACGCCGAACCCTGACCGGAGCCGGCCTCCTCCCGGAAGACGCCTGGTCCGACATCCGCCACCGAAGCGGCACGCCCCCCGACGAACGCTACCGGCTGCCACAAGTTCGCCGATTCCTGCTGCAACGCATCACCGGCTCCGATCCGTACGCCGTTCCCGGGCCCCTGCGGCTACCTAACGGAGCACGTGAACCGATGCTCATCCTGACCACGGCCCTGCTGACCGCACTCGACGACCACGCTACGAACTACCTCGCGGCCCGCGGCATCAACGAGCCCGTCACCTGGTCACCACCGCTGGCTCTGGTCAGCCACCTCGACCTCCCAGGCCGAAGGACGAGCGACCTGGACACCGTCCTCGCCGCCGACCTGGTGCGGAGCCGGCAGATGTCCCCGGCCGCAGCCGCACGAGAGCTCGGCACCACCGTGGAACACCTCAGGTTCGCCTTCGAGACTTGCCCCGAACTATGCACCTCGCCGCTACTGAACTTGAATTCGTGATGTCGGTTTGCGGGTGGTCAGCCGTCCAAGATCAGGCCGGTGGCGGCGAGGCATCCGTCGACCAGGCAGGTCGGTACTGGATCTGCTTCAAGCCCCTTGACGGCTCGGGCGAGCTGGTCGAGGTTGGCAGCGGCGAGGTTGCCGATGGTGCGCTTGGCCAGGGCTGCCGACAGCATCTGCCGGTTGTCAGGCGAACGGCACCGAACTCCACCCAATCAAGTTGACCCACATGTCACTCCCCACGGCGGCGCTTGTAGTACGCGTACGTCAGAGCCAGGAGAAGCGGGCCCCACAGGCTCAGCGGGAGAGCGGCCACTGCCGCGAGGGCCTTCCACCAGCCATTGGAGTACTCGACGAGAGGGATCCCGCCGACGTGGAGAAGAGCGAGCGGCAGCGGGTCCCACAGCGCGATCAGCCCCAAAGCGCCCAAGGTGGCCGGGATGATCGCTGCGAGCGGTGGAACACGTCGGCCGCCGATGATCGGGATCCAGGAAGGAACCACTTCGCCCCATCGGGCCACCAGGCCGAAGGAGAGGTAGGCGAGGCCCTCGGAGAGAAGGCTGAGCCCGAAGACGTAGAGGATCACCCACCAGTGCCACGTCTTGTGGACTGCGTAGACCTGGCCCATCTCGTAGTCGAATGCGAACGGCAGGCGCCAGAGGCATGCTGGCAGGATGACCAGGGGTATGACCTGGGCGGTGCGGATGGCCCACCTGGGGACCGGCCGCGCGGTGTCACCGACCGCCGGGGAATGATGAAACATCTTGAATCGCATGCTCCGATCTTCCTTGCCCAGCCTGCGCTGGGGATCGGCCTGAAGCAGTGTCTGATGATCACCCATGCGAGGGGGCATCGAGTCCTTCGCCGGGAGGACGGCCGCGACTCCGGGCAGGTTTCGCTGAAAGGGATGGCCCGCTACTGAAATTGAATGTGTGTCGGGTCTGATCGTGGTCAGCCGTCCATGATCAGACCGGCCTGAGCGAGGCAGCCGTCGATCAGGTGCGGGCGGTACTGGATCTTCTTGAGACGTCGCTTGACGGTCTTGGCCAGGTGGTCGATGTTGGCGACGGCAAGGTTGCCGATGTCTCGCTTGACCAGCGACCAAATGCCTTCCTGCGGATTGAGATCCGGTGCATACGACGGAAGTTGGAAGACGGTCAGCCAGTCCTCATTAGCGGCGATGAACTCCTCCATCGGCGGCATCCAGTGGGTGGAGAGGTTGTCCCAGACCAGCACGATCGGGCCGCCGAGCTGGATGCGGGCCCGCAGAATCAGGTCCCGGTAATCCTTCCACGTAAAGCCCTTGGGTTCACCCTTGCGTCCCCGGTGGACACGGAACCCGTAGATCAGCCGGGAGCGTTACCGCCTCGGTGGACGACGCCCTGGACCTGCTCGACGTCCTGATGGGGTCTCGGCTGCTGGCGCGGGCCGAGCGGCTCGGCCGGGAGGAGAAGCTCAAGAACCTGCCGAAGCTGAAGAAGGCCGCCGGCCGGGTCGCCAAGGCGGTCGAGGTGCTGCTGGACACCGCCCCGGCCACCACCGAGGGCGAGGTGGTGTCGGTGCTTGCAGCGTGGGAGGCGATCGAGAAGGTGGTGCCGCGCGCCAAGCTCGCCGAGGCGCTGGCCACCATCGCCGAGTGCGTGCCGGACCGCGACGGCGATGAGGACGCGGAGTGGCGGGCCGCGCTCGCTTCCCGGTACGGCACGGTGCGCGGCTTCATCCGCCTGCTGGTCGATACCGTCGACTTCGGCGCCGTCCAGGCTGGGGCGCCGGTGGTGAAGGCACTCAAGCAGCTGCCGCACCTGGTCGGCCGCCGCAAGGTCGCCGCCACCGAGGTCGACCAGGCGCTGGTGACCGGCTCCTGGCGGCGCCTGGTGTTCGCCAACCCGGAGGTGGAGCCGGGCTGCGTGGAGAAGGCTGCATACTCGTTCTGTGTGCTGGAGCACCTGCACCGCGCCCTGCGGCGCCGGGACGTGTTCGCCCGGGGTGGGGACCGGTGGGGCGACGCGGGCCAAGCTGCTGACCGGTGACCGCTGGGAGTCGTCCCAGCCCACCGTGCTGAGGGCGCTCGGGCTGGAGGCGGAGCCCGCCGCGCACCTGGCCGAGTTCGCCTCGGCGTTGCACGGCGCCTACCACCAGGTCGTCGCGGGGCTGCCGACCAACAGCGCGGTGACGGTGAAGGACGGCAAGCTGCAGCTGGACCGGCTCGGCCCCGCCCCGGAGCCGAACCTGATGCCGGCCTTCCGGCAGTTGGCCAACAGCATGCTGCCGAAGGTCGACTTCCCCGAGCTGTTGTTGGAGGTCGCCGAGCTGACCGGGATGACGACGGCGTTCACCCACATCTCCGGCGCCGATCCGCACATGGACGAGTTCGAGGTCAGCGTGTGCGCGCTGCTGCTCGCGGAGGCCTGCAACGTGGGCCTGGTCCCGGTCGCCAAGCCGAACGTGCCGGCGCTGACCCGGGCGCGCCTGGTCCAGGTCGACCAGGGCTACCTGCGTGCCGGGACGATCTCCGCCGCCAACGGGATGCTGATCGACGCGCAGGCCAAGGTCGACATCGTTCGCGCCTGGGGCGGCGGGCTGGTCGCGTCCGCCGACGGCGTGCGTTTCACCGTGCCAATGCAGACCCTGCACGCCGGCTACAGCCCCCGCTACTTCGGGCTGCGCAAGAAGGGCGCCACCTGGCTGAACGTCGTCAACGACCAGGTCATGGGCCTGGGCGGCGTCGTAGTGCCCGGGACCCTGCGCGACTCGCTGTTCATCCTGGACGCGCTGCTGGGCCGCGACGGCGGGCCGAAGCCGGAGACCGTCATCACTGACACCGCGAGCTACAGCGACATCGTCTTCGGCCTGTTCGCGATCTGCGGCTACCAGTTCTCCCCACGAATCGCCGACATCTCCGACGCCCGGCTGTGGCGCACCCACGCCACGGCGGACTACGGCCCGCTGCAAGACGCCTCCCGGCACACGGTCCGCCTGGACCGCATCCGCTCCCACTGGGGCGACATGCTACGCGTCGCCGGCTCCCTGACCCTAGGCGAGGTCCGCGGGCACGACCTGATCCGCATGCTCTCCCGCGACGGGCGACCGACCGGACTGGGTGACGCCTTCGCCCACTACGGCCGGATCTTCAAGACCCTGCACCTGCTGCAGTTCATCTCCGACGACAGCTACCGCCGCATGATCGGCAAGCAGCTGAACATCACCGAGGCCCGCCACCGACTCGCGCGGCGGATTTTCTTCGGCCACCGCGGCGAACTGCGCCAGAACTACCGCGAAGGCATGGAGGACCAGCTCGGCGCGCTCGGCCTGGCGCTGAACGCCGTGGTGCTGTGGAACAGCCTCTACCTCGACCGCGCCGCCAAGCAGCTGGCCGCCGACGGCTTCCCCGTCACCGACGACCTGCTGGCCCGGCTGTCCCCGTTGCAGTTCGGCCACATCAACTTCCTCGGGCGCTACGCGTTCTTCCGCCCGCAGGAGGCCGGACGACGGCCGCTGCGCGAACCGTCGTCCGATGAGAAAGTCGGCGGCGACGCCTAGTTAGCAACCTCGTCCGCGACGCGGAGTGCCAGCACTGATGGGTGGTGGAGCGAGATCCGAACTGATGCGAGGCGAGTGGCCGTTGCCGTGGGCTCGCCCGTTCCGGTGTTGCGGGCGAAGCGCGGGTGGGCTCCACCGCTGATCTGCAGTCGGATCCGGTGTCCGGCGGGAAATCGGTAGGCGGTGGAGCTCATGGCCACGGTCAGGGTGGCCGAGGTCTCATCGTCGGCTTGGAGCCGTCGCAGGCCGTCGCAAACGTTGGTAGAGCGGTTCTGGGGATCGACGTCGCAGAGCCGGGCGAACACGTCGGCGTGGCCGGTGTCCGTACTGACCCGCAGGACCGCGCTCACTGGTCCGAGGATGGTGACCGGCTCGGAGAGCGGCGCCGTGGTGAAGGTCAGTACGTCCTTCCGCGCCTCCAACGGGCGGTTGTCTGCCTGTGCGGCCTTCCCGCCGGCCAGGGCACCGCCGAGGGAGGGGGTCGGGTCGGCCGGGTCGTAGAGGAAGGACAGCGGCTCGGTTGTGTCCGCGGGCGCTCGGTCGGTGAGGGCACCATCGGTGTCGATGTACCAGCGTCGGCTCCGGAGGACCGGCGGCCAGTCGGGCAGATCTTGCCAGGTTCCTCGGCCTCCGACGTGGACGCGAACCCTGGTCGGCCGCAGGGCGGACGGGTCGTCGCACAGGTGGGCCCGCAGCCAGGCGAGGCTCTCGGTGAAGACCTCGGGCCAGCCCTGCTGGAGCGCCGACTGATGCGACCAGGGGCCGACGAGCAGGGACGTCTCGCAGCCCGCCCGCCGCAGTCGGTCGTACTGCTGCAAGGTCTGGTCGAGATTTACGTCGTGCCAGCCGCCTATCAGGGCGGTCGGCACCCTCAGGCCGTCGGCGGCGGACCCCACGTCCGCGCCGTCCCAGTGGACATCCCCGGGATCGGGGTGCGCCATGGCCTCGTCGAGGAACGGCACCGGGCCGCCCAGGGCGGGCCGGTATGCCTCGGCGAGGGGGAGGCCGACGGCAGCCCTTCGCAGATGGCGCTGCAGTCGGAGGCTCGCCCGAAGGAAGCGCAGTACGCCCCGGTGCTGTGTGGTGAGGCCCATGGCGACGACGAGCGCGTTCTCCAGAGAGAACGCGCCTCCAGGGTGGAAGAAGCCGTGCGGATCGTGCATGCCGATCTGGATCACCATCGCACGCAGTTCCGGAGGCGGATCCATGGCGAGCGCCCACTGGACGTAACCGAGATAGCTGGGGCCGATGGTCCCCAGGGCACCCGAGAACCACGGCTGCTGGCGCAGCCAGGCGACGGTGGCCTGGCCGTCGGCGGCCTCGTTGCGCCAGAGGTGGAAGTCGCCGCCGGAGCCGCCGGTGCCGCGGCAGCTCTGGAGGACGACGTGGAAGCCCTGCTCGGCGAGGAGCACGCCGTACATCGGCGCCCAGGGGAATCCCCGGCCGTACGGCGAGCGCACCAGCAGTGTGGGGAAGTCCCCTTCGTCCAGTGGGAAGTAGTGGTCGGTCAGCAGCGGACTGCCGTCGGCTGCGGGTACGACGAGGCCGGGTTCGTAGGCGATGTCATGCAGTTTGGGAGGCAACCCCCGCATGGACCGTCGCATGGCCCTGGTGCTCAGGGGTGGCTTCATCGCGGGTGGGCGGCGCGTGGGCATCGTTGCGGTGCCTCGTTTCTGGGATGGGGCGGCAAGTTCCCGTACAATGTACGAGAATAGCTCATGCTTGGATTGCCCGTCAGGACGAGGGAGGTGCCACCATGGCCCGCGCAGAATCGGCAGCATCATCAGGCAGCGGTGCCCAGGTGGATCCGGAGGCGCTCTGGTTGGCGGCCGAACGCCCGCGACGGGGCAGGCCGCCCGCTCACAGCCGCGCCGAGATCACCGCGGCCGCCGTTGCCATCGCCGACGCCGAAGGGCTCGCCGCCGTCACGATGCGCGCGATCGCGGCCCGGCTCGGCACCGGGACCATGTCCCTGTACAGCTACGTCCCCAACAAGGAGACGCTGCTGGAGCTGATGATCGACGAAGTGAGCGGTGACCACCGGTTGCCGGCCGAACCCTCCGGCGACTGGCACTCAGACCTGCGGCGCATCGCCCATGAGCAACGCGCCATCATGCGGCGTCACCCGTGGCTTCCCGCCGCACTCCCGGCCCGGCAGACCCTCGGCCCGAACACCCTCGCCGTCCTGGACCACGCACTCGCCGTACTGGCCCCCACCGGCTTGGACGCCCAGGCACGACTGGAGACCTTCAGCCTCCTCACCGGGTTCGTGGCCAGCCACATGTCGTACGAACTTGCCCAGGAGCGCGCGATCGAAGGCGCAGGGCGGGCCCCGGGCGAAATCCTCGACTCCCAGGCTCGCTACCTCCGCTCCGCCGTCGCCAACGGCAACTATGCCCATCTGGCCCAGGCCCTGACCGCACCAGGTGGCAACCAGAACCCCCAAGCGGTTTTCGATCGCCTCCTCGACCGCGTGATCAACGGGATCGCACCGGGATCCTGACGAGTTGATCAGCGCGCCGATCGTTCAACAAACCATCGTTTATTGAAGATCGCCCGGCGGACCGTCAGAACACTGCCAGGGCCTTCAAAAACCCCTTCAACAACCCGGGTTGTTCAACAACCCCGGACCACCCTTTTCTGAGAGGATCCGGGACGTGAACGACACTGCGCCCGACGCCTTCGACCTCCTGGTCGCCGAACCCGCCCACCGGACCGAGATCAAGATCGGGTACGCGCGGGTGTCCACCGGCGCGCAGAACCTGGAACGCCAGATCGACGCCCTCACCACCGCCGGGTGCCGGCGCATCTTCGCCGACAAGAAGTCCGGGAAGAGCGCCCTGCGACCCGAGCTCCAGGCGTGCCACGCCTTCCTCGCCGTCGGCGACACCCTGGTCGTCCCCAGCCTCGACCGCTACGGCCGCTCCCTGCAGGACCTGATCACCATGGTCGGCGACCTGCGCAAGCGCGAGATCGGCTTCACCTCGCTCCACGAGAACCTCGACACCACCACCCCCGGCGGCCGGCTCGTCTTCCACGTCTTCGCCGCTCTCGCGGAGTTCATCCGCGAGCTCATCGTCATCGGCACCAACGAGGGCCTGGCCGCCGCCCGCGCCCGCGGCCGGGTAGGCGGGCGCCCCACCGTCGCCACCCCCGAAATCATCCGATCCGCCCGCGACATGCTCCCCAACCCCGAGAACTCGATCACCTCGATCGCCAAGCTCCTCGGCGTTAGCCCCGGCACCCTCTACAACCACATCCCCGACCTGCAGGAGCTCCGCTCCTCCGGCCACGTCCCACACCAGCTCACCAGCGGCTGACCGCTACCGCCAAAATCCGGTCCGATCCTCCCCAAGGGCCCTCTCAGCGTCGGTCAAGCCGCCGCCCTGCGCGTATCTCACGCCCCAGGCCTACCGGACCTGCCCGACCCTCGTCAGGCAAACGGGACCGACATCACCCAATCAAGTTCAGTAGCGACGTCATCAATGACCTGACTGGCGAGGATTGGACACGGTCCCGCGGAAAGCAACCAGAGGACATGAGCGCGGAACTCCGAAGGCCCGCAGGTCACAGCGATGCTGTTGGACACTGAGGCGCGGAACCTACAGACGGCTTCACCGTGCTGCGGGAGCGGGGCGGCTCCGGGGACCTCGGCGCGGACGTCATCGCTGTCTCCCCCGACGGACGGCGCTACGTCTTCCAGTGCAAGCACGGCAGTCGGCGGCTGGCGAAGGTCGACTCCCCAGACATCCAGCGCCTCAACGGCACGGCCAGACCCGTGCACCGCGCGGACGTGGTCGTGGTGGTCACGAACGGTACGGTGACCGCGCCCGCGCGCGCCTTCGCCCGGTCACAGCAGATTCACTGCCTCGACCGGGACCGCCTGGAGCGGTGGGCCACCTGGGGCCAGCCGTTGCCGGAACTCCTTCCCGACCTCTGACGGTCCGTTGCGAGGACCAGCACCGTCACGACCCGGATGCGCTCATCCCCTCGTCGCGTCGGCTGCCTTTGCGCGGTCGGCGCGCTGCGGCCGCCCGTGTGATCTTGGCGACCCGAGTGGCTCGGACCCGTTGGGCCGGATGGCTTCCGATTCGCGGGAGCCGGCCCGTAGGGGGGCATGCGTCGCTCCGCACGCAGGCCGCTGCCCGGGACGTCAAAGGCGGCCCGGACCCGTGGCGGGGGTCACAGCCACACCTGTTCCTCGTCCCGGTAGTGCGGCCATGGCTGTCCGGTCTGCGTGTTGTCCAGGAGGTGGGAGATGCCCGCCGCCCAGGTGCCCGGCTGGACAAGCTCGATCAGGTAGCGGTCGAGCTCGGAGCGGCGCAGTTGCAGGGTCCGCTTGGAAGTCAGGCGGAAGCCGCCACGGAGGATCGCTGAGCTTGGGAGCTGTTGGCGGCCGATCTCCATCACGACTTCGCCGGCCTGCAGGCCGCCGCGGCGGGGCGGGCGTACCCATTGGGCGTCAAAGCCAGCGGCCTGCAGGAGCCGGGTGAGGACCGGGCCGGAGGTTTCGACGGTGAAGACCATGTAGTCACCGATGATCCGGGCACACACGGCCGGGTGGAGCGGGTAGGAGGCCCACGGCACCCGCAGGGGATCACGGGCGGTGAAGTCCAGACTGGTGGCGGACACGTTCTGCCGATCACGATCCACAGCGATCCCCGATTGGACGAGCGCGGTGTGCATCGCCCCGCCAAGATTCTCCGTGAACCGCTCGCCCGTCATGCCCAGCCGCGAGCAGGCGGCTTGGTCGGCTATGAGCAGCGCGCGGCTTCCGGGGACCGTGGTGGCCGCGATTCCCTCCGCGAGGGCGCGGTCGGTGGTGGCGCGTAGCAGGTCGAGGTGTGTGCGTAGGGGTCGGTCGAGGTCGTGCAGCGTCTCGCTGGGTCTGCCGCCCGGCATGGGTCCGCCGTTCAGAACGGCTTGGCGGGCTGCGTTAATCCGCTCCAGTTGCGCCGGCTTCATCTTCGCAGGGTTGGTCTTGATCTCTAGGGTGCGCGGCGCGGTGGTGTCGTCCCAGATGGTGACGTCGCCGATGCGCAGGCAGTTCGTCAGATCGTGGAGGAGGGCGAAGGCTCCGTCTTCCTTCCAGGCCTGGTGGACCTGGTCGAGTTCGGCCTGGAGGCCCTTCTTGCCGTACATCGGGCCCGGCGGGTCGTTGCGGGAGAGGGCGATGACGAACGGCCGGTGGAAGCCGAACGCCCGCCAAGCCAGCGCGTCGCCGACGGTGCGCAGCTGGCGGGCCAGGCGCTCACAGAGGTCACGCTCGAAGGCCCAGGTGGCGGGGTCGGCGGGGTCGCGGCCGGACTGCGGTTCCGGGGCATCGGCGTGGGGGCCTTTGCCTTTGCGGGCGCGGTCGGCGGCGCGTTTGAAGCCGACGCGGTCCTGCTCGATGTCCAGCAGCCGGGTGAGGAGGTCCTGCTGGAATTCGTAGCCCTCCGCGGGGGTGTGGACGTCGCGCAGTTGCTCGATCAGGCTCGTCAGGACCGGTTGCATGGCCAGGTGACGGGGGTGCGCGAGCATCTCGTCGGGCTCGTAGTGGTCGGCGTCGAACAGGGTCATCCGCACAGTGTGGTGGGTGGGGGCCGGTGCCGTCCGGGCTTTTCAGTCGGGCTCCGCTGGCGGGTGCGGTGTTGCTCCGGCCGGCGGCGGTACGTCGCGCGCGGCCTGGGGACGGCGCACAGTTGGAGGCGGCTGGCCGTGAACCCCCGAGCGCGGCCAGCCCCTGACGGCGACGATCGTGCAGGCGGTCTGCTGGGGCAGCGGGCCGGTTTCTCCGAGGAGTGCCCGCCCCGCGTACGGCATCGCCCACGGCGGCAGTCCCTACCCTTCGCTCCGGCCCGGTCCTGGCCCAGTGGGCCAGCATGCCAGCAGACGCCGTAGGACGAGGATGATCGCGTCAAGACCGCTTGACGGGCCGGACCCGGCGGCTCGGTGGCGGCGCCGTCGACCGGCTCCGGGCAGGCCGGATGCGTCGACCTCAAGGACCGTCAGCTACCCGGCAGCACCGGGAGGCTTGGGGATTGCCTGGCGGATGAGCGCCACGGTCCCGGCCGGACTCAGCCGCCGACCGTCGTACCCGATGATCGAGCAGTACACGATGAGCCAGTGCATGATCGCGGCCCGGTGCAGCTCAGGGGCGGCCGTCGCCCACACCTCGCCGGCGGCGTCCCTGCCTGCTGTCTGGTAGGCGGCCTTCGTCAGCAGAACCAGGGCGACGTCGGGTTGCGCCGTCTTGGCGGTGAGGCGCATCCGGTCGGCGGCCTTCTCCGGGGACAGGCCGTGACCGGGGTGGGCTGCGAGGGAGGCGAGCAGCAGGCAGGCACCCTCCCACATCGCCTCGGCGCCTCGCCGCTCCAGCTCGGTGACCAGCCAGCGGCCGGCCGCCGGGTGACCGGTGTCGACCGTGTCCTCGGCGGCCATCTCCAGAAGGTCATGCAGTGGGTGGGCGCTGCTCATCCTCGGACGGTACCCGGCCCTGCGCGCCCCGGCGCCACCGGAGCGGTCCGTGCGGTTCTCGCAGGCGCAGCCGACCGCATGGGCAGAACGTCCGCAGGGGTCATGTCGTAGCGGATCCGGCCGGCGCGCACGTGGTGGCGGAACCTGCCGAACTCGGGAGTCGCCTGGTCTGCCCGGACCTCCAGGACGACCTCGGGCAGCACCGGTAGGTAGCGGCCGCGGCGACCGGCTCCGGGCAGGCCGACGACGGTTTCCGGCAGGTCGCGCACGTCCCCTTCCGGGTGGAGCAGCGGGGCGATCTCGGTGCGCAGCGCGGGGCCGATGGGCAGGGTGACGGCCACGGGGCGGAGCCGTCCGGCGTGGTTCGGCTGGGCGAGGACGAGGGCCTGGTGGGCCGGGTCGGTGGCCGTCACGCCGACGACGACGAGGTCCAGGGGGTGGCGTTCGCGCCACTTGAGCCAGCCGGAGGCGGTCTTGCCCGGCTGGTAGGCGGCATCGGTCCTTTTCAGGACCAGGCCTTCGACGCCTGGGGTGGGGAGCCAGGCCAGGGCGCTGGGGAGGTCCTGGGCGGCGGGGACGGTCGTGAGGGTGGCCGGGGCGTTGCGCAGCAGTTGTTCGAGTTCGGCGCGGCGTTCGTGGTAGGGGCGGGGTCGCAGGTCGGTGGTCCCGAGGGCGAGCAGGTCGAAGGCCGCAAAGACGATCTTGAAGTTTTCGCCCGCCCTGGGCCCCCGGGGCGAGCGGCGCTGGATCGCCGTGAAGTCGATGGCGCCCGTGGCGTCGAGCGCGAGGAGTTCGCCGTCGAGGATCGCGGGCCCCAGCTGGCGGGAGGCCTCGGCGACATCGGCGAACCGCGCGGTCAGGTTCGTACCACGGCGCCCGAAGGCCTGGCTGCGTTCGGTGTCCAGCGCCAGGCGCCACCCGTCGACCTTGGCCTCCAGGGCGAGGTCCGCCACGTCGGCGGGCAGGGCCTCGATCGGGCGGGCTTCGGCGAGCGGCAGCGGCAGATGCACCGGAAGAGCCACACTCCCAGTACTACACCGGCGCAGCGCCGGGCGGCGGGGCCGCGTGCCGCCCTCATGCCCGGCGATCGGTCTGCCGATGCTGTCCCCGGTGAAGCCAGCGCGGCAGCGGCGGGTCCAGCGGTGCAGGCCGCTTAGCGGCCACGGCCGGCGGGCCCACCTCCTGCGCGCCGCAGGTACGACGTACGACCACGGGGAGACACGACGATGGCACTGACGACCCGCATCGACGCCGAGCTGCTGCAGACGTATCCCGGGCTCAGGCACCTCACCCGCATCGAGCGGGCCCAGTACCTCCAGGAGCGGGCGACGGATTGGTGGAGCCGGGCCCTGACCGACGCGGTGGACCGGAAGTGGAACGCCGTCGGGCAGGCACGCACCCGGGCCGGCCGGGGCCCCGCCGTGACCGGCCGTGACCTTCGCATCGCCGATGAGCAGCGCCTCCGCCGGTGCCTCAAGCGACGCTACGGCTGGAACACCTTCCCCGAGGAGCCGCCTTGCTCCCTCTACGAGCAGTCCGCAGAGCTGGCGGGCGACTTGCGCGAGCTCGCCCGCATCCTCGTGACCCGCTGGCAGCTCGACGGCCGCGAGATGGGACAGCCCGAGCGTGACCACCTGGTCGCCGAGGCCCTCGACGCCCTGGGCTGGCCCCACCGGCGTAGCGCGCTCGACGTCGCGTCCGCGTTCCTGGACGACTACCCCTGGATGTGGCGGGGACCGTTCACTGCGGCGATGGCACGTCATGACGACGCACTCGACGACGAGTCGTGCCCCCGTTGCGAGAAGCACCGCGATGGGCAGGCCCCCCACCGCGTCTACATCGCCCACTACCGCCTCCTGAAGCTGTACAAGGTGGGCGTCACCACGCTCAGCAGCGACCGCCGGTTGAAGACCCACCGAGCGACCGGGGCGCAGATCGTGGACACCTACACCACGAACGACTACCGGGAGGCGCTGGCCGTCGAAGCAGCCGTGCTCAAGGCCGTTGAGCCGTGGCGGACCAGGAACGAACTGGTGCCCGGCGGTGGCGAGGTCTGGACCGACAACGCGGTGCTGATCCGCTTGGCCGCCTTCGTCGAACGCGGCATGAAGTGAACACCTCCGGCGGCATCCTGCCGCGGGACCGCACTCATGCCGTGGCCGCGCCCACCCCTGCGGCGGTGATCGCCACCGGGGCAGCACCCAGAAGTAATCATGCCGGTGGCAGGACAATCGTCTCCCAGCGCCGCGCTCACCGCCGCCGACCGCGAGGAGGTACACCGTGATCCCCAGCCCGCACCGACTCAAGGGTGGCACCCTTCAACTCGGCACCGAGGTACCGGGTACGCCCGGCCCGTTCGGCACCTGGACCGAGGACAGCGAGCAGGAGCCGGAGGAGCCGGAAACGGAGACGGCGGCCAGCTGCGGCGGCACCAAGATGTGGTGCTGAGAAACCGTCAGCCCCGGCCAGCCGCGAACGGAGCCGGGGTCCACCCGGAACCCCGCTGTTCCGGGATCACCGATCAACCACGAGAGGGGGACCTGTTGGGCAAGCAGACGACCAAGAAGACCAGACGGACAACGATGGTGACCGCCGATCGGCTGCGAAGCGGCTGGCACGGACCCGCCAGCATCCGCCTTCACCTGGCCCGCCCGCAAGACGCCGAGACCACCGACGCCCTGATGAGCACCTGCGGCGAGGAGATGCGCTTCACCTCGGACCTGCGCGCCGCCATCGAGGACGGCTCCGCGTCCTCCACCATGCTCGCCGGGATCGGCAGCCAGAACGCCTACCACGAGGCTGCCGCCCAGGTCCTTGGCACACTGCCCTTCGACCAGGCGGCGCCCACCGTCTGCCTCACGCTGGTCGTCACCGACGAACAAAACGAGGTCATCGGCGTCCTGTCGGCCACCGCGCCCGGCACCATCGTGAGCACGGCAGCGAACAACGGGTCCAGCCCGTCCCAGGCCGCCGCCGGCGAAGACGTAGAGCCTCCCTTCGCCTCCTCCTGGGGCACGGAAAGGCCCCCTCCAGCGGGCTGCCGGAAGGGGTGCCGTTCACCTCGCCTCACGCGTCGACCAGACCTCCCTGCACCTGTCCGCGCGTTTTCGTTCAGCCCGTGATCAAGTCCAGTTGCACTTGTGGAGCGCCACAAACAGGACGTCCGTGGCATACGTCCAGCTCACGTTCGGCCTGTCCGACTCCAGATCCCACGAATTGCCGGTGTTCCAGCTGCCGTCGGACTCCTGGTGCGCGTACGCGGCGTGGCACGCATACTGCTCACGCAGAGATTCCGCCTCGTCGGTCGTGTCCAGGCGCAGCGGATTCGGCGTGTTCGTCCACACCTCCTGCCATCCGTCGGCGGCCTTGTCGATGCCGCCCCGGAACCCGGCATCCGTCGGGAAGACCATCAGCACGAACTTGTCCGAATCCGTCGGCAGGTTCACTCGCACCCGCTTGACGAGGCTGCCCGGTGCCACCACCTCGTAGCCGGTGCACTCGCCGCCGCAGCCCTCCGTCGCGCCGCCCGGAATCCAGAACAGCGTCGCACCCGAGGCGAACTTCTGCGTCACCAGCCGGTACGTGTGGACCTGCCCGGTGTCGACCTCCGTCCACGAGCCGGTACCGTCCGTCTCGTCGGACGCCGGGTAGCCGAACGCGCTGTTCTCCCAGCCGTACTCGCCCCACGTCGCGCCGATCTTCCCCCATACCGGGTGGGCGCCGGTCGCCGCCGACCAGTACACGGTGCCGCCCTCGAACTCCTGGCGCACCCCCTTGCCGTCCGCGTTCTTCAGCTCGTCCGACTTCGGGTAGCCGAGCGCGGACCTCTCCCAGCCCATCGCCTGCCACTTGTCGCGCACCGCCCCCCATACCGGGTGGGCACCGGTCGCCGCCGACCAGTAGATCGAGCCGTCCTGGAAGCGGGTGTACCGGCCGCGCCCGTCGGGAGTGGTCATCTCGTCCGTCACCGGGCACTTCAGCGGCGAGGACACGTCACCCAGCGCGATGTACTTGTCGAGGATGGCACCGGAGACGGTCTTCCCGCAGAAGTCGCGGTCGGCTGCGGCTGCCGGGAACGACGTAAGGAAGGGGGCGGCCAGGCAGGCTGTCGCGAACAGGGCGAGTTTCCGAAGTGTTTTCACCCCGGAAAGGTACCGGGAAAAGAGGTGCGCGAGGAGAGGAAATCCGGCCGGTCTGCACCGGAATTTCCCCCTTCCTCGCGTCTTCCCGGGCAGGCGTGATGCGTGCTCATCCCGTGAGCCCGAGTTCGCGTAGAACTCATAACACGATCATGGTTGGGCCTTCTTGAGTCGTCTCCAGCAGATGAGGCTGCAGGCGAGGGAGGCGAAGGCGTCGTGGAGTTCGGTGCGGCGTTCCCAGCGGACGGCGAGGCGTTTGAAGTGGTGGAGGAATGTGAAGGTCTGCTCCACGACGTAGCGGAGCTTGCCCAGGCCCTTGATGTTCGGACGGCCCTTGTAGGAGATGACGGGCAGGATCCTGCGCTTGCGCGGTGCGTCTCGGTTGGGGTTGGAGTCGTATCCCTTGTCGCCGAGCAGGGCATCGGGCCGGCGGCGGGGCCGACCTGGACGGCCCGCGACGGCCGGGATCCCGTCGACCAGGGCGAGGGTCTGGGTGACATCGTTGACGTTCGCCGCGGTCGTGATGACCTTGAGCGGAGTGCCGCGCCCGTCGCAGATCAGGTGGTGTTTGCTGCCCGTCTTCCGCCGGTCGACCGGCGACGGGCCGGTGTCGGCGCCCCCTTTTTCGCGCGGATGTGGGAACCATCCACGCACGCACGGGACCAGTCGAGTTCACCGGCGGCGTTCAGCTCCGCGAGCAGAACCCGGTGCAGCCGGTCGAAGACGCCGGCCTTCTGCCACCGGTCCAAACGCCGCCAGCAGGTCTGGCCCGAGCCGAAACCCAGCTCCAACGGCAGGAGTTGCCAGGCTATGTCGTTGTAGAGGACGTACAGGATGCCCTGTAGACAGAGCCGGTCCGACACCGGCCGAGGCCCCGGGGACCGCTCCGGCCACGGCGGCAGTAACGGCTCGATCAGAGCCCACAACTCATCGTCCACGATCCACGGTCGAGTACCCACACCCTCACGAACGGCCGAATCATCACACCGGTCACGGCCAACCAGCAGACTTCAACAAGATCGTGTTACGAACTCGTAGGGATTGCAATTCAACACCTTCTGTGCAGGCGTGAAAAGGCGTTCGATCTCGGAGTAAACGGCGTCGGTCATCGCAGTCTCCTGTGCCACGGGATGCGCCAGATGCATCCGGAAGAGTTCGTCAGAATCGAGCTGCGCTTCAATCACTGAGTCCGTCGGCGGTGGCCGCGCCGCCGCGCCGGACGGCGTGGGCCATCGCCTGGTGGGCGGCTTGGGCGGCGACCCTGGTCGCAGCGGGCACCGGGGCGCCTTGGACGGTGTACCACTCCTCGGCGCCGTCGTACGTGACAGTGAGCAGCGCTTGTCGGCCGTCCCAGGTGGTACGCAGGGTGAGATCGCCGGTGATCACCCCGACCTCGACGGTCATCACGCCGCCTGGTCCGGCCGGGATGCCGGTGGTCACGATCGGCCCGGCGGCGGGGCCGGGGGCCGGGGTGCCGGGGGCGGTCACGATCCCGCCGGGCAGGTATCGAGCATCTGGCCGAGCGCCGACTTCTCCGGCTCGGTGACGCTGAGCTGGTAGTAGGACTTCACGTTCGACCACGCCTCGGCGTAGCGGCACCAGGCCGTTTGCAACGGCGGCTTCCACTGATCGGGCGTCTGATCCCCCTTCGCCCTGTTGGAGGCCGCGGACACCGCCAGGAGCTCGGGCCGGGTCAGATCGTTCGCGAACGCCTTGCGCTGCTCGTCCGTCCAGCTGTCCGCTCCAGCTCGCCAACTGGCAGCCAGCGGCACCAAATGGTCGATGTCGATCTTGGAAGCATCGGTGAACTGCAAGCCATCGTACGGGCTGCGCCAGGTGCCCGAGGTGGCCCGGCACTGGGCGTCCGTCACCACCGACTGCCCTTCTGTCATCAAGACGCGCTCGCGGGTATCGCATGCCGCCCCTTGGGAGATCCAGTGCGGAAAGCGGTCCCGGGAGTAGCCGGTCATCGGGCGTACCGGGGCGACCGTCAACGCGGCCAACTGCGTGCGGGCCGTGGCAGCGTCCGACGGCTGCGGCCCCGGCCACCCGACGGTGGCGAAGGAGGACGGCGGCGCAGCGTTTGACGCCAACGGGTCAACGGCCGTGGACTTCGCGCAGGCGCCGAGGAGCATGGCCGCGAGGATCGCCGCGCCGGCCGATCGGGCGGGTCGCATGGTGGGCATGGGCAGCAGCCTGCCCGTCCTGGCTGAGGTCACCGGATGCGCCACGCCGTCCGGTGACGCTCTGGCAGGCGATGGTGGGGCGTCCCGAAGGACATGGC
This sequence comes from Kitasatospora sp. NPDC018058, assembly GCF_044327205.1. Classification (NCBI taxonomy): domain Bacteria; kingdom Bacillati; phylum Actinomycetota; class Actinomycetes; order Kitasatosporales; family Streptomycetaceae; genus Kitasatospora; species Kitasatospora sp. NPDC018058. The sequence goes on from NZ_JBIRFA010000053.1 coordinate 47,534, forward strand.
GGTGGGCTGTCCGGGTGATCTTGGCGAACCACCGGCGGGGCGCGCCGGTTGGTCCGTGCGGCTGCCTGAAGGGTGTCAAAACTCCGATCAGGCCGCTGAGCTGGACCTTTCCGTCGGGTCGACGGGTGGGCGGGCGGGGGCGGCGTGGTACTCGTTGAGAAGTCCGGCGAGCACTCGGCGGCGCCTGACCGCTGCAGCGGGCATGGGGATGACGTTCGGTTCGTCGTCCGGGGCCCGCAGGTCGAGACTACGGTGGGCTCGTCCGGTGTTGTAGTGCTCGGAGTACTCGCCGAACACGGCTCGCAGGTGGCGTTCACCTGCGATGAGCAGTCGGTCGGTGCATTCGGCGCGCACGGTGCGTATCCATCGTTCCGCGAAGGCGTTCGAGCGCGGGCTCTGCGGCGGAGTCGGGATCACGGCCGGGCCGTTGCCGGCGAAGACGGCGTCGAAGGCGGCGGTGAACTTGGTGTCGCGGTCGCGGATGAGGAACCGGAAGTCGCCGGCTCTGTCGCCCAAGTCCATCGACAGGTTCCGGGCGAGCTGGGCCACCCACTCCCCCGTTGGGTGTGCTGTGACGCCGAGGACATGGACACGCCTGGTCTTGATCTCCATGACGAAG